>JBATUY010000409.1:0-9070 GCA_049671465.1 Pricia sp.
GGGCTCCGGTAGGTGGAATGGTCGTAAAATCGTCACTACAGGCAGCTAGCAGTATGCCTGTCAGTAGTACTGAATATATTATTTTCTTTTTCATTTTTTTAAAATTTTAAATTAATACCAATCGAATAAATCGCAGCTAGAGGATAATTATTATCGGAAACCCCAATAGTAAAGTTATCGATACTTCCGTCATCATTGAATCTTGGCTGTAGTTCAGGGTCAACACCATCATAATCGGTAATCGTAAAGAGGTTGGTTCCCTGTAAATAGAATCTCACACTATCCATGCCCAATAAGCCTGAAACCTGCTCATTAAACGTATAACCGATTTGTAGGTTTTTCAATCGCATGTAACTACCATCTTCTACGAAAAATGAGTGGGCACTGGTTTCATTGTTAACGGGGTCACGCGCCAGTTCTGGCAAAGTGGCGTCAAGATTGTTCGGCGTCCAGGAATCAAGTACACGTACGCTACGGTTCGCATCGAAAAACGTTGGAAAGTCTGTGTATACCTTATCGTTGTTAAAGATATCATTTCCTTCCGAACCTTGAAAAAATGCGGACATATCAAATCCCTTGTACCCGGCGGTAAGATTCACACCATAGGTGAAATCTGGATGCGGGGAACCAATAAAGGTTCTGTCATCATCATTTATAACGCCGTCGTTGTTTAAATCGCTATACTGAAACCTACCAACGCCATCAGCGGGAGTTGCAAATCCTTGATCGGCCGCTGCAGAAACTTCGGCTTCCGACGCAAAAATACCTTCGACGACCCTACCGTAAAAAGATGAAAGTGGTTGTCCCTCTTGAGTTCGAGTTACTGTACCAGTATTTCTGAAACCGCCAAAACCGGTTTGAAATTCACTAATCAATTCGACTACTTCGTTTTTATAGGCAGAGAAATTGACATCAATGCCGTACCGGAATCCAGATTCCGTTGCATTGGCAAAGCTTATTGTAGCGTCTACACCTTTATTCTCTATAGACCCCAAGTTAACATAAGGCGGTGCGGCATCAATTGCTGTTGAGCTAATCAAACTGGCATCTTGGCTTATCAAATCTTTGGTTTTGATGTTAAAATATTCCACAGAGAGATTTAGTTTGTCGAAGAAACCAAGTTCGATACCAAAGTTGGTCGTTTCACTCGTTTCCCATTTCAAATCTGGATTACCCACCGCACTTAAAATGGCTCCTGGATTCGGAGTTCCACTTCCCTCAAAGGTATAGTTGCCAAATTGTTCGCTTATTTCAGAAATATTTACCGTGGGATTATCCACTGGCAGGGTCTGATTGCCCAACTGACCCCAAGATCCTTTTAATTTTAACCGGTTCACGATAGCGTCATCGGGCCAAAAGGCTTCCTCACTTACTGCCCACCCAGCACTGAACGACGGAAAGATATCACTTTTATTATCTCCGATAAACCGTGATGATTCATCTTGACGGACGGTAGCCGTAAGTAGGTATCTGCCATCATAATTATAGTTGGCCGTTCCGAATACTGAGAATAAGGAGGAGCCATTATCATAGGCAAAATCAACAGTAGGAGCACCAAGACCATTGCTCAACAAGTAATAGTCCGGCGTTTCAAAGAAAAAATCGGTTCTGACTATCTCCTTACCTTTTTGATTAACACTGAGTGCTTCAATACCCACTAGCGCATTGATGTTGTGGTTGCCGAATGATTTGTTGTAGCTAAGTGTATTGTTCCACACCCACTCGTATTTATCATAATCTTGCTCCCGGAGCGTATTGACGGTAAGAGGTTCTGAAGATTCTGGAATCAACGCCCTAAACCGTCTGTCATTATATCCAGTTATCGAACCTCCAATAGAGGTTTTAAATTGCAGTCCGTCTACTATATCAAGAGTAGCGTAAATGTCTCCAAAAATACGTAGGGTCTTATTGAAGTCATCTGCTTGACGTGTGGCTTCCGCAATTGGATTATTTGGGTTTGAAAGACGGTTATCATTACTGTAGTTTCCAGCAAAATTACCATTATCATCGTAAACTGGAACCAACGGTGACATTCTAGTGGCAAAATTGAACCAAGATTGACCACCGCCTCGACGGTCGAAAGAAATATTCGCATGTTCTCCGACGCGGATTCGGTCCCCAATTTTGAATTCGGAGTTCATCCGTACCGTTCCTCTTTTGAAACCGGTTGCAATTTGAACACCTTGGCGGTTCAAGTATCCAGCGGAAAAAAGAAATTTGGATTTATCATTTCCGTTTTCAAGGGTCATAGATACGTTGTTCGTGGCCGCGGTCCTGTAGAGTTCATCCAACCAATCGGTTCCGTTTGGCTGTTGTACTGTGGCTGTAATACCTTCAGGGGTTCCCTGTACAGTTGCTGGTACAACCGGGTTCGGTCCATTACCATATTGAGGATGCTCTACGGGGGCACCCGAATTTCGAAGGCTTTGAAAAATCATCTCACCGTGCTGCTGGGCGTTCAATAGCTCAGGAACATTGGTAGCTCTTGAGAAACCAGTATAGGTATCTATAGAAACCTGAGCAGTTTCCATATTATAACCACCTCCTTTGGTCGTAATAATGACAACACCATTGGAAGCCCTAGCACCATAAATAGCAGCCGCACCATCTTTAAGCACGTTCATTTGCTCAATATCTGCGGGGTTGATTGAATTCAAAATTCCCGCGTCATCGGTCTGTACCCCATCTATAATGTAAA
This sequence comes from Pricia sp., assembly GCA_049671465.1. Lineage (GTDB taxonomy): Bacteria > Bacteroidota > Bacteroidia > Flavobacteriales > Flavobacteriaceae > Pricia. The sequence continues at coordinate 2,699 of JBATUY010000409.1, forward strand.
GGGGATCGTTACTGTTACCTGTGCCGTAACCCCGGATACGTACTACTGGGGTAGCTCCGGGAGATCCGTTGTTGGTAATGGTAACCCCTGAAACCCTTCCTTGTAAAGCTTCCGCAGCGTTGACAATGGGTGTCTTGGTGGCCTCTGAAATATCGACACTTCCTACGGAACCGGTAAGGTCGCCCCTTGTTTGCGTCGAGTATCCTGTGACAATTACTTCGTCCAAGGCTGCCGCATCCTCTGCCATGGTAACATTTACAGTTGTTTGGCCTTCAACGACAACTTCCTGGCTTCGGAAACCTACGTAACTAAAAATCAAGGTGGCACCCTCGGCCACTTCTAAGGAATAATTGCCGTCAAAATCGGTTTGAGTACCATTTGTTGTACCTTTTTCCACAACATTGGCACCGGGTAACGGAAGCCCCGCTTCGTCAAGGACAGTTCCCGTAATTGTAGACTGAACAATTTTACTTGTTCTAACTGTACTGGTTTCCGCTGCATTGGCCAGGGCGAATTGAGAGCCAAGGCAAAGCAACGTTGAAAATAGCCCGATACCGAAGGAAAATGTTTTCCCCTTGGGCCGTAACACATAATTCGTACGCTTTTGATTCATAATCGTCGTTTGTTAGTTTAATCAATTGAGTTTTCGCTTTTGCCAACACGCCATCGATTGCGTAGTGTTAACAAAAAACCAAATTTTGCGGTAATGATAGTAAAATTTTGTGAATCTATACATCAAACTTTTTAAAATTTGATTGTCAAGTTGGCAATTTAATGGGATTTAATTTCGAAAGTATCAGTAAATTGCTGGTCTGCTTAGGTATGTCCTTTTTTGCAACATCGTTTTTAACAAATGTTAAATTTGATAAGATTGTTAAAGAAAACCTATTTTCTACAGATTTTTCCCGCGTGATTCAATGTTTCAGAAAATATCAACGCTAGTACAGCATACCTCGGCGAAGCCAGAAAGCTTTTAATGGCGTAGTTCTGACCAGTTTGTTTGTGAGCGACTTTTCAGGCCTTTAAGCAGATTAAAACGCTTCGGTTCCCATCGGCATCCGTCACAAAAAAGAGATAGCGATTTCCCCCATCAGCAATTTTGAATTTTTTTCGTATTTCCCTGACGCTCTCCGGAAAATTTCGCGTGCTGATGTTCGCTTTCTCTATGGCCAAGGCCTTGATGTTTTTCTTGGTGTAGGGAATGCAGTCGCTCACCCTAAATCGACGCCCCGGGAAATCGATCAAGTTTTCGGAGGTGTATAAGTGGGTGTGGGCATGAAGCTTTTTCAGGCCAAAGCGGTTTCCAAGCAGTTTAAAAGCGCCGGATTTTAGGATGGCGGCATTGGGTTCATATATATAGGATAGGGGTGTGGAAAATAGAGCGTTACTATTTTTTTCTTCGGATAACTGATAATCAAAGGTCTGCGTCCTTTTTTTACTGAAATGGATTGTTTTTATCGTAATTCCACCGGAATATTCCTTTTCTAAAATCCAAAGCAGCTCCTTAACCTCGTTGTTGACGGCAACGACATGAATCTCTTTCACTGAATTTAACTCGGCGATGCCGATCGAAAAGTCCAATAAGGGCGATGTTTTTAATAGGATGTGGTCGGACTTGCTAAATAATAGCTCTACATTTTTTGGGATATCGGGCGTGCAATCCGCTAAACGGAATACTTTTCCTTTACTATCATTTCTTCGGGAAGGGTCTACGTAAATCCAATCGAAATACGCTTTGGAATTCTTTAATAGATCTATCCCGTTTTGGGATACGGTTTTGATGTTTTCCACGCCCAAAATACCAAAATTATGGGATGCAATTTCGGATAGTTCCGAGTCTATTTCGCAATGGACAACTTCCTCGAATTTTCGGCTGAAAAAGTAGCTGTCAACGCCCCATCCGCCCGTGGCATCAAAGAGCGATTTTCCACGTACGATCTGTGCCTTATACCTGGCCGTTTTTTCAGAGGAAGTCTGTTCAATATTTAGGGGTTTGGGGTAGTAAATGTTCGTGCTCCCAAACCAGGTCGGTAGCTTCTTTTCGCATTTTTTCCGCGCTTCGAGCTGTTGGGCGAGCTCCCGGTTCGAAATGTGATCAAAAATCGGATTTTTTAGCAAAACTGACACGATGTCAGTATTTAAATTTTTTTGTATAAAATACTGTACACCAGATTTTAAAATATTTTTATTCATAGCTAAGCTATAAACTTTTGGTCAAGGATCTTACTAACTTGTTTTCGGCCAAAAATTCCTTTAAAATCACTTTTATGGCGGTATATCCGGGAACGGCAACGATCATTCCGACGACTCCAAAGAGTAGTCCGGCGATGATTATGATCAAGAAAATTTCAAGGGGATGCGACTTGACGCTGTTCGAAAAAATTAAGGGCTGCGAAAAGAAATTGTCTACTACTTGGCCTACGGCCAAACCGATAAAAACATAGCCTGCTTTGGGTAGTATTACAGTGCTAAAATCCGATCCTAGATTACTGGTCATCGTAAGCACGATCATGACCAATCCCCCAATAATCGGACCGATATACGGAATGACGTTGAACAAAGCGCACAGAAAGGCGATAACAATAGCATTTTCGATACCGACGATCAATAGGGTAATGCTGTAAATAACGAACAGCACAAAAATCTGCAGCAGCAAACCCACAAAGTATCGCGATAGCAATCCGTTGATTTTGGAAATGGAATTTTTTGTTCGCGTCTCATTGGTTTTCGGTACAAATGCCAGAATTCCTTTTTGCAGCAATAACCGGTCTTTCAAAAAGAAAAAAGAAATGAAAAGTACCGAGAACAGCCCAATGCTGGCGCTACTCAGCATATTGAGAAACATATTCAAGATATTGGGAATAAAGCCGATATCGAAACGCTCCAAAAAACTTTTTTCCAGATCTGATTCTAATATAAGCTCGTTGAAGGTCTGTTGTGAAGCCCCGAAATACTGGCTGATTTCGCGATAGAGCGAATTGAGCTTTTCTTGCAGATCCTCTATGTCAAGCAGGGACAGGTTTTTCCCCTGTTCCGTCAGCAGGGGCACGAATAGCGCGATGATACCCGCAAAGAGCCCGATAAGCAAGAGCATCGTCACTATGACCGCCAAGAGGTTCGGGAATTTTAAGGTCTTTCTCAAAAAATAAACAATGGGGCTACCGATAAGGGCCACTACGGCCGCGATGGCCACGTATGCGATTACCGATTGAATTTGCCAAAGAAAATAAAGCAGCAGTGCGATGCCGACTACGATGGCCAAGGCCCTAAGAATTCCGTTGGAGATTGTTTTTGAGGTCATTGGTTATATAATGTATCGCCTAGGGCTGTTTGTTCAATGTGTCGCTTTACTACAACCTATCGCTCAGGTTTAATGCTCGAAGGCATAAGCCACGATGTTCGCTCCCATTTCCAAAGCCTTTTTTCGTACGTCTTCCGGGTCATTGTGTACCGAGGGATCTTCCCAGCCATCGCCGATGTCGCTTTCAAAGGTAAAGAGGAGCACTAATCGATTTTCATGGATGATGCCCAAGGCCTGTGGTCGTTTTCCGTCATGTTCGTGAATTTTGGGCAAGCCCTCGGGAAAGTTATATACGGTTTTGAAAATGGGATGGTCCGTTCCCAGTTCCTGTAATTCGTTATCCGGAAAAACCTTGACGAGTTCCTTTTTAAAATAGGGAGCCATGCCATAATTGTCGTCTACGTGTAAAAATCCGCCCGATAGTAAGTAAGTGCGCAGGTTTTCGGCCTCTTCTTCCGAAAAAACGACGTTGCCATGGCCGGTCATGTGCAAGAACGGGTATTGAAAGATAGATTGGCTTCCGACCTCAACGGTTTCGGGCTTCTCGGAAATCTTGGTACCAATATTGGCATTGCAAAATTGTATCAGATTGGGTAGTGCCGTTGGGTTGCCGTACCAATCGCCCCCGCCATTGTATTTGAGTATGGCAATCTGTTGGGCATTGGCGGCCATGATACCAAGAAGGCTAAAAAGAGCGGCACAAAGCCTAAACTTTCGCCATTTCGAATGACTTGGTGTAACATCGATCATAGCTCCTAGAAAATTTTACCAAATGTATGCATTATGCTCTTGACGACACAATATTTAAAATTACTTAATCACTGATAAGATTAATGGTCATACAAGCCACTATGGCCGCTGTTTCTGTGCGTAATCTGGCCTCCCCAAGCGATACCGCCACAAAACCTTTTTCTTTTGCGGATCTGATTTCGGGTTCTGAGAAATCACCTTCCGGACCAATGAGCATGGTGACATCGTGATCGGGAGCCACAGCTCTTTTGAGTTCTACCCTTCCATAGTCCGCACAATGGGCGATAAAACGAAGTTCTTTATATTCCTGTTTCAGAAAATCGGCAAGGGTAACGGCTTCGTTCAATTTTGGGAGATAAGACCGCAAGCTTTGCTTCATGGCCGACTGCACGACTTTCTGTAAGCGTTCGTGCTTTACCGTCTTGCGTTCGGAATGTTCACAGATAATGGGCGTAATCTCGCTCACCCCGATTTCAGTGGCTTTTTCGAGGAACCATTCGAAACGGTCGTTCGATTTTGTCGGGGCGACCGCAATATGAAACCAATGCCTTTTTTGATGCTTTTTGGTTTCGGAAATAATTTCGACACTACATTTTTTGGGATTGGCGGCCGTAATCTTGGCTTCAAAAATTAAGCCTTTTCCGTTGGTGATATGCAAGATATCATCCGGTTTCTTTCGCAGTACTTTGACAATATGTTTGCTTTCATCTTCGGGAAAGGTGAACTGCGAAGCGTTTTTTTCGAGATCGGGAGTATAAAATAGCTGCATAAGAACTAAAGTACGGAAAAAAGTTTACCCTCCGATTCCATACCTTGCTTTTGCAGTGACCCCTTGATCGGTGAATTTCCCCTGCCTGAACTTCAGGTAGCCCACGATGCCGATCATGGCCGCATTGTCGGTGCAATACTCGAATTTGGGTACGTAGGTCGACCAGCCATATGCGGTTTCGGCCTGCACGAGCGCGGCACGAATACCTGAATTTGCAGAAACACCACCGCCGATGGCGATTCGGGTGATTCCGGTCTGTTTGGATGCCTTTTTCAGTTTGGCCATTAAAATACCGACGATCGTTTTTTGGATGGATGCACAGATATCCTCTATGTTATCCTTCAAGAAATCTTGATTTTTAGCGGTCTCCCGCTGCACAAAGTAGAGAATACTTGTTTTTAATCCGCTAAAACTGAAGTTCAATCCGCCTACCTTGGGTCTGGGAAACGGAAACGCATCCGGATTACCGGATTGCGCGTATCGGTCCACCAACGGCCCGCCGGGATAAGGCAGTCCCAATATTTTGGCACTTTTGTCGAAAGCCTCGCCCACGGCATCATCCAAAGTTTCCCCCAAAATCTCCATATCAAAATAATCCTTGACCAGAACGATCTGGGTATGCCCGCCGCTAATGGTCATCGCCAAAAAGGGAAAGTCGGGCACGGCGGTCTCCGCATCTTCGATAAAATGCGATAGAATATGGGCCTGCATGTGATTTACTTCGATAAGCGGAACGCCCAGACCCAAGGCAAGGGACTTTGCAAAAGAGGTGCCGACGAGCAACGAGCCCATAAGCCCGGGCCCACGTGTAAAAGCTATGGCGGATACCGCTTTTTTGTCGATATTTGCTTTGGCCAAAGCTTGGTGTACCACCGGAACGATATGCTGTTGATGCGCGCGCGAGGCCAATTCGGGCACGACGCCCCCATATTGCTCGTGAATCTGTTGGGCGGCCACGATGTTGCTGAGCACTTTTTTGCCCTTTAAAACGGCAGCGGAGGTGTCGTCACAGGAAGATTCGATGGCAAGGATATAAATATTTTGGTCTTTCACCGGGTTTGGAATAAAAATTGGTTACAAAGTTATTTAAATTAGGCGCGACATCCCAGACCTACTATCTAACATCTAGAATTTATCAAAAAACTGAGAAAAATACTGATCCGGACCGTACTGGTGCTATTGCTGATCTGTGTTCTCGGTACGCTTATACTTTCCCTGCCCATCGTGCAGACCGGTTTTGCACGATATGCCGCCGATACGATTAACAAAGATTTCGGTACCCAGATCAGTATTGACAAGCTGCGTATTTCATTGATATCTTGGAACACCAATCTCAAAGGGGTCTATATCGAAGATTACCGAAAAGACACCCTATTTTATGTCAACGACCTAACGACCAGTATATTGAGTGTTCGTAACTTGGTCAAGGGCAAGCTAGAGTTCGGTGATATTGCCATCGATAGGCTCGATTTCAAACTGAAGACCTATCGCGATACGTCCAGTACCAATTTAGAGGTCTTTATAGACAAGCTCGATGACGGCAGGCCCAAAG
>JBATUY010000410.1:0-24968 GCA_049671465.1 Pricia sp.
TAAAACTGCCGTGAACTCGGAAAAGGAGTAACCTCTATTCCAGTAGATAGACCGCCACTGCCATTTACAGAAACTTCTGGGTCATAACTCGAATAGTCCGTCTTTAGCCATAGATTACGACCCGACACACCAAACTTGATAGCATCGACGGTTTCGCCAAAAACGTTTTCGATGATATTTGTTGGAAATCGGTAATAAATAGCCGCTTCACGTAGCCGAAGGTAACCCGCGGGCTCAAGAAACCTGGCTCCATTTGCAGGGATGCTCAACCGTGCCTGACCTTCGGCAGTCTCTAAGTCAGGTGTTACCCCGCCCAAATCAGTTAAAAATTTTGAAAGATTTAAGTTATCCCCGCCCACTTTCAGTTGAAAAAGAAAAGAGATATCCAAGTGTTTGAAGAGGGTAATATTGTTATTGAAACCCATTTGATAATCAGGTTCCGCTACTCCAATCTGCGTTGGCTCGGTGACCCCATCGCCATCAAGATCAAGGTTTGTAGCAAATTGATTAACGGGCTTACCTTCTTGAATGAAAATCGTTCCCAACCCGAGGCCAAAACCAGCTCCAGGTTGTGGAAATGCCGGAACTTCTAAACGCGTTATCTCGGATCGGTTGCGAAACCATTGTAAGGCGGTATTCCATCTGAAATTTTCGGAATTCAATATATCGGCACGCAAGGCAAGCTCGATACCTTTATTGGTTAAGTCGGCCAAATTGGTCGTTTCTTGGGTAAAGCCGGAAGAGGCCGGCAAAGCCCTAGTAAGAATAAGATCACTTACGCTTTTATCGTAGTAGGTTGCCTCAAGAGCTACCCTGTTATCAAAAAGCCCGAGGTCAAAACCTACCTCGAATTCCGCTGATGTTTCGGGTTCTACATCGACATCGCCTTTGGTTCCCAATACGGATTGCCCAATATTTCCACCAATATTACTGGCCCCTAAACTGGTAAAGGTCGCACCAAAATTTGCGGGACTACCCGTTTCACCATAAGCAGCCCTAAGTTTTAACTGACTAACGGATTCTAAGGACCAAAAGTCAAAGTTGGCAACATTTATGGCCAAAGATGCTTTTGGGAAACCATAGAACTTATCGGTGTCACCATTTCTACTAGATTTATCTAACCGATAGCCAACCGTAGCGATGAACTGATCTTTATAATTGCCTTCAATTTGTCCGAAATACCCGAAATCTTCTTCTTCACTCAAGAACTGGTCGATGACTTGATTTACCGAGTTATCGACGTTGGTCTGACCCGCAGCCAAAAGTGATCCACGGCTATTGACCAGATTAGACTCCTGTTTTAAGTAAGTAATACCCGCTTGAGTGGTCAAACCTAGCGCACCGTCCATAGCGTCATGGTTCCATAGTACGATGGCCTGACCGTTGAACTGGGTGAAATTATTTTTGCCCTGCGCAATAAAACCGCCCTGACCTCCGATTTGAGCCTGATGGGTTTCGGGTACATAGACATAAGTTTCGTTGGCCAAATAATCAAGGCCTCCGCTCATGACGAATTTTATCCTGTTTTTTTCGGTAGTCAGCAGTTTGGTATTTAGTGTCATTCCCTGCACCACACGGTTATTGCTATCTTCGTTCAATGCATTATCGCGAACAAATATGGGATTACCTGAATAATTGGGGTTATTAGGATAGTTGCCGTTGGCATCCGGAAATTGATTGTTCCAAGGCCTGGTAAAGGCTAAGGTATAGCCATAACTCAAACCGCCTTCGTTCTCGTTTCCGGTAAAACTTCGACTTGAATTACTTCTGGTAAAGTTGGTGCTCGACGAAAAATCGAATACATTGGAGATTTTGTGCTCAATGTTCGCACGCAAGGTCAGACGATCGAATCCCGTGTTTTTTATGATACCCGCTTCATCTCGGTATCCGCCACCGATGTAAAATTTAGTTTTTTCGCTACCTCCGGTCACGTTCAACCGGGTATCGTTGATAAAGCCAGTTTCGCCGTAGATAATATCTTCATAATCGTAGAGACTTCCGCGTCCCGCAATTGTAGCTTCATATTTTGCCCTTTCCGCCGCATCGAATGTGCTTTCGACCGATGCAGCCGTCCACGGGCGCATACCCAATGGATTGGCCAACGTGTTTGTACCTACATCTTGACTAAAGCTAATTTTGGTCTTACCGGCCTGACCACGCTTAGTCGTAATTATGATGACCCCCGCGTTACCACGCTGTCCGTAGATGGCAGCTGCAGAAGATCCTTTCAATATTTCAATGTTCTGTATATCGTTCGGGTCAAGATCTGCCAAACGGTTACCCGAGTTTTCTTCATTGCCACGGTTCGCACCTGATGCGAAACGCAGCCCTGAAGGGATTTCTACGTTATTATAGTACACCCCATCTACTATTATCAAGGGTTGGTTATTACCGTTAATTGAAGAAATACCTCTTAAACGGAGGGCAAATCCACCACCAGGAGCACCGGAAGCTGACGTAATGTTCAGGCCCGGCACCTTACCATAAAGTGCACCATCAACGGTGGTCTGACCCGTAGTACCGACCAATTCCTCTGCGGAAACGGTGGCAACTGCGTTGGCCAGATTCTCCCGTTTCACTGATGAGGCAAGACCAGTGACAACGACCTCATCGAGCCCCGTAGCGGATTCTTTCATCGCAGCGTTTGTTTCGCCCGCGTTGCTTACCTCAATTTCCAGTTCAGCGTATCCCAAAGAGGAAAAAACCAAAGTAACGGGGAAATCGTCAACCGTTATCTCATAATTACCGTCAAAATCGGTCGTCGTGCCTACCGTCGTACCTTTCACTACGACGTTTACTGCCGGTAATGGGAGACCGTCTGCAGCGGCCGTTACGTTTCCGGTAATTGTTCCCTGCGCCACCAATAATGCAGGAAGCGTGAAAAACAATACCAAAAACATCCTTTTAAATAAAGTTTGTCTCATTTTCATACGATTTGAATTAGTTGTTACGGGTACCAATTTACATAAGAATTATCACAAATGTAAAATTTTTGTTAATCCATGGTGATTTTATGAATTGCCGAAGTCAGAGCGTGGACACAAACGTTGCGCTGATTTTTTCGCCAATGCCGTACTAACTTCTTACATTTGCGCTTCAAAATCAGTAAAACAATGTATAGAAGCCATACCTGCGGAGAATTGCGCGAATCGCATATAGGTCAAAAAGTTACCCTATCGGGATGGGTGCAAAAAACCCGTGACAAGGGTTTCGTCGCCTGGGTCGACCTTCGGGACCGCTACGGTATCGTACAATTGGTATTCGATGAGGACAGAACGTCTTCTAAACTTTTGGCGCAAGCGCGTGAACTGGGCCGCGAATTTGTGGTTCAGGTGCAGGGGGAAGTCATCGAAAGAGCATCCAAAAACCCGAATATGTCTACCGGGAATATCGAAGTATTGGTGGAGGAGCTTCAGGTATTGAATGCCTCTAAAACACCGCCGTTCACCATCGAGAACGAAACGGATGGCGGTGAGGACATCCGCATGAAATACCGCTACCTCGACATCCGAAGAAATCCCGTAAAAAACAACCTTATTTTCCGCAGTAAGGTAACCATGGAAGTGCGGAAATATCTTTCCGAGCAGGGCTTTATCGAGGTCGAAACGCCCTATTTGATAAAATCTACGCCCGAAGGCGCCCGTGATTTTGTGGTGCCCAGCCGCATGAACGAGGGGCAGTTCTATGCGCTACCGCAATCACCGCAGACCTTTAAACAACTGCTAATGGTCGGGGGGCTCGACAAATACTTCCAGATTGTAAAGTGTTTTAGGGATGAAGATCTTCGTGCCGACCGCCAGCCCGAGTTTACCCAGATCGACTGCGAAATGGCCTTTGTGGAGCAAGAAGATATTCTTAACGCCTTTGAAGGCCTGACCAAACATCTGCTCAAGGAAATCAACGGGGTCGACATATCGGCTTTCCCTAGAATGACCTATGATGACGCAATGCGTATCTATGGAAACGACAAACCCGACATCCGTTTTGGGATGGAATTCGGCGAACTGAACGCCGTCACCCAACACAAAGATTTTAACGTCTTTAACTCCGCCGAATTGGTGGTGGGTATCGCCGTTCCCGGAGTGGCAAGCTATTCCCGAAAAGAAATCGACGCCCTTGTCGACTGGGTCAAACGACCGCAAGTTGGTGCCAAGGGCATGGTCTATGTAAAATACAACGAAGACGGAAGCTTTAAATCATCGGTCGACAAATTTTATGACCAACAAGATTTCGCGAAATGGGCGGAAGTGACTGGGGCCAAAAAGGGTGATTTAATCTGTGTACTTTCCGGCGACACGCATAAGACCCGCACCCAACTCAGTGCGCTACGTATGGAAATGGCGGCTCGGCTCGGTTTGAGAAAATCCGATGAATTCGCTCCGCTATGGGTGACCGATTTTCCGTTGTTGGAACTTGACGATGAAACCGGCCACTATCACGCCATGCACCACCCGTTTACTTCCCCTAAACCGGGACAATTAGAATTGCTTGAAACGGATCCCGGTGCAGTACGGGCCAACGCCTATGATCTCGTGTTGAACGGTAACGAAATCGGTGGCGGTTCTATCCGAATTCATGATAAAGAAGTGCAAAGCACGATGTTGAGACATTTGGGCTTTACCCCCAAGGAGGCCAAAGCACAGTTCGGTTTTCTTATGGATGCCTTTCAATATGGCGCCCCGCCCCATGGCGGTATCGCGTTCGGGCTCGATCGCCTAGTCGCTATACTAGGTGGGCAGGAGACCATCCGTGACTTTATTGCCTTCCCGAAAAACAACAACGGCCGCGATGTGATGATCGATGCGCCCGCGCCGATCGATGTAGAACAGTTGAAAGAGCTTGGCTTAAAGTTAGACCTATAGTAATGTGTCTTTTGATTAAGTTAGTTGCGATAGCCCAATCTAAGTAGTAACACTGCGCCGAATTTATTTTGAGGATTTGCTTCACCTTAAAGAAAGTATTCTCCAACGGAATTAGATACCTTTGATAGGCCAAGCTTTCTCGAAATTATGCCCGACCGACAGAACAAATGGGTTGCCCGATTTTTTAAATGGCGATATAAGAATATATCCCATAAGACCTTCACCCATATTATGAGCGTGGTGGTCGGTCTGTTGGCAGGTCTGGCGGCCGTTACCTTAAAGAACATCACCTATTTTATCGAGGGTTCTCTGGAAAAGGGCATCTTTATTTCCAATAACGGACTCTACTTTATCCTACCGATTATCGGTCTTACCTTGGTCTATCTCTATGTGAAATACGTACATAAAGAAAGACTCCGGCTGGCCGTATCATCTATCTTGTTCTCCCTATCCAAGGAAAAAGGGCTCATCTCGCCCAAACAGATCATCAGCCGATTGATTACCGCTCCGCTTACCGTAGGTTTCGGAGGGTCGACCGGATTGCTAGGCCCTGCAGTCGCTTCGGGTGCGGCCATAAGTTCGTATTTGGGCAAGTTGCTGAGAATAAACGCCAAGACCCGTTCGCTATTGATTGCCTGCGCCTCTGCGGGAGCCATTTCGTCTATATTTCAGGCTCCTATCGCGGGCATCATTTTTGCCGTAGAAGTGTTCAGCCTTGACCTTACCATGCTTTCGATGCTTCCACTTTTGTTGGCCTCGATTTCCGGCGTGCTCACCTCCTACTTTTTTATGGGCAATGAAGTGCTGTTCAGTTTTACTATTACGGAGAACTTCGAGGTGAAAGATACTTTTTTTTACATCATCTTAGGCGTGGGTACGGCCTTTGCGTCCATCTATTTCACCAAAATGTATTTTGCCATCATCAAACTCTTCGAACCCTTGGGTAGTCCGAAGTACAAGCTTTTGGTCGGCGGACTGGCCATCGGCATCATGCTCTATTTTATTCCGCCATTGTACGGGGAAGGTTTCGGATTTATCAACAATCTGCTGGCCGGCGATCATATCGAAGCCTTGGGCAAGACTCCTTTTGACGCCTACACCGAAAACATCTGGGTAGTCATCGCCCTACTGGCGGGCATTACCATTTTCAAGGCCGTGGCCATGACGACCACTCTGGCTGCCGGCGGGGCGGGTGGTACGTTTATACCCACCATGGTCATGGGTAGCGCGCTCGGTAACGTGGTGGCCAAAATCATCAACAATTCAGGGCTCGGCTTCCTCGTTTCTGAAAGCAATTTTACCCTTATCGGAATGGCCGGCCTCATCGCAGGTGTACTGCACGCCCCCTTGACCGCCATATTTTTAATTGCGGAGATTACCGGAGGATACGCCCTTTTTGTGCCCTTGATGATTACCGCATCAATATCTTATTTGATCACCAAAAATGCCATCGACTATACCATCTACACCCGCGAGCTGGCGGAAACCGGAAGCCTACTGACCCACGACAAAGACAAGGCCGTGCTGACCTTTATGGAACTCGAGGATGTTATCGAAAGGAATTTTAAGACCGTGCACCCAGACATGACTTTGGGCGAAATGCTACACGAATCCGTCTCAAAATCTACCCGAAACCTGTTTCCGGTAATAGATGAAAACGGAGCCTTGGTGGGAATTGTGCTGTTGGATGATATCCGCGAATTCATGTTTGACACCTCGTTGTATAAATCTACTACTGTTGCTACTTTTATGCACGCTGCGCCAGAGCATATCTTTTATATGAAGGACAGTATGCAGGTGGTCATGGAAAAATTCCAGACCAGTGCCGCTTGGAACCTGCCGGTAATCAAGGATGGTAAATATGTGGGATTCGTATCCAAATCAAAATTGCTGACCGCCTATCGCAGGGAGCTGATCAATTTTACGCGTTAAAGGGCAAATCTTTTCGTTGCAGGAGTCAAAGGCGACGGAATTGTAAAGGAGGAAATTCTTGCACCGACAAAAAATAGTGGATATGTCTATTCTATTTCTACAAAAAGCAATTAAGATTTAGGCTCTCGCCAGCACCAGACGACTATCTCTTTTTCAGCTTGACAAAACTGTTCAGTTTTCTTTATTTTTGAATGCTATGAAATATCTAATACTACTCATACTTCTCGCCTCTTTCGCATCCATCGCCTACGGATTTTCCATTCAGGAAGAACAGGTGTCGGTTTCCCACAAATATATCGGCTTTGGTACGGTGGGCATTTTTTTGGTCGCGATGCCGCTTTTTCTCCTTAAATATTCAAAGGGAAAGAAGATGAAGGACTATATGCTGAATGAGGAAAATATTCTCAGAATGCAAGGAAAAGAAAAGGACGGGAGTAGCGACGAGAAAAAGTAAAATAAGATTTGACCTGAAAATGCTGTGCCAGATTTAAGATGTGCCTGCTTCTAGGGTTACTTTCTAAAGATGGGGAAAGCAAAGCCAAGAAATAGGATGCCCCTCAGTTCAAATTCCGTCGCTTTATAAAAAATCGCTGTAGGAGCTTACCGGCCTCATTCTGTAGAATTCCCCCTACAACTTCAGTTTTAGGATGCAGCCTTGTGCCCATTGCGCCACAACCCCGCTGCGGATCGGCGGCTGCAAAAACAATTTTTGATATTTGGCTCCAGTACAACGCCCCCGCACACATTTGACAGGGCTCGAGCGTAACGTAAAGGGTACAGTTGTGCAAATATTTCCCTCCTAAAAAATTTGCCGCCGCAGTGATGGCCTGCATCTCTGCATGGGCGGTCACATCGTTCAACTGTTCGGTGAGGTTATGGGCACGTGCGATGATACGGTCTTTTACGACTATCACGGCTCCAATAGGCACTTCGCCTTTTTCAAAGGCAGCTTCGGCCTCTTGCAGGGCCTTCTTCATAAAATAAGTGTCATCGTAGGGGAGGATCATAGCAGCTTTTAGCCCACAATAGTACTACATTTAGGTATTGGACACAAAAAACATTTTCGCAGATAAGAGACATCCGAGTCACCCAAAAGCAAATAATTATTAGGGCAAAAAAGGAGAGGTAGTATGCGTAATCAAAATCCAAAACGAAAAGCGCCAAGAACATTGACGAAAAGTCTTTGTTTTGGCGCTTTGAAAATTTAACCTGTTATGCAGCTCCAATTAAAGTATCTCGATAGCATTACCGTAACGGATATCTAAACCGAGATACGATGTCTTAATTCGCAACATTCTTGTAAATCGGAATCTTTAGTCCGACATACACATCGGCGTTCTTGCTGTTATCGGAAATCAAATTGGTCAGAATCGAACCTGAACCGACCGTTAACGGACCGACCCGCATGACTAATCCCCAAGCTAGGTCGCCATACTGACGTAGCCCTAAAGGAGAATAGACGCTGAACCACTTGGTTTCAAAACGTGGGGCTAGCGTTACCGTATTGACAATCTGGTTCGCATTCGATTCAGCCGAACTGCGCATTGAGAGTCCGGTGTGCATGCCTACGTATAATCTTGATCCGATATAGTAGTCGGCCATAATCTGGAAAGCGGTCGGTAAAGCGATTTTTTGGTCGCCGGTAGTCGTTTCACCCGGATAGTTATTCTCTAGTACTTCTTGAATATCATCGTTCGTCTCGAACTCCAAGGCATTCACGTCGCCGCTGGCATCGTAAACGGTATTCTCGCTATTCTTATAATTGATACTTCCGATATCGGTAATCGAAAGGCCCAATTTGAATTTGTACTGCTGGGCGCGGGTACCTTGCACCTTACCGTCCATAATACGTTTTCTATATTCATAAACGGCACCTATATCGGCTCCGAATCCGCCCTGAAGTTCACCGTCGAAATCGCCGGAGTCGAAGCCCGGGGTAGATCCGTAAGAAATGGATCCTTCAGTATCTATGTTATTGGTCAAGCTACTGTAAGAACCGCTTAAACCTGGCGAGCTGATAAACGCACCGCCGGCTCCCTGCAAATATTTGAGGGTAATACCCGCTTTGATAAACTGGTCTTGGGTTCTGAGAATTTCTCTTCCGTACGTTATGCCTATCTCCGCAAAAGCGTGTGTGGTGGAATTAAGTTCACTGGCATCGAAATCGAAATCGTCGGCAAGATCAAAGCCTTCTTCGATCTGCTCGTATAGATTTCCGTCGATATTGTTCAGGTTGAGCAGGCCACGTAAACGTGTCGTAAGACCAAAACTTTGCTTGTCGCCAATATTGAACATAAAAGATGGCCCCATAACATCGACATTAGTAAAAAAATGATTGTTTTCGGAGGGATGACGGTTCGCATCGCCATCAAAATCAAAACCGTCGCCAGCATCGATTAGGTCCGAAAACGACAGGCTGATAAAATCGCTACCGGCAAATGCGCTGACGGATACCAAGTTGATATCGGTGCGGAAAGGGGAATCGTAAACGTTCGCAGGGTTGACGGACAAGGCATGCACACCGGCATAATTGTCCATCGTTTGGCCAATGTAGCTTTGGGCGGATAGTCCTAACGGGGCCGCGGTCAGACCTAAAGCTAGGCACGTCTTGAATACTTGTTTTTTAAGGTTGGATGTAGGCGACATAAGTAAGCTATTTTTATGGGGTTTAACATCGCATTCTCTTTTTAGTACGACGGAAGTACTAAAACGGATTGACACTTAGAAAATTGTAGGGATATTCCGCAAAAATCCATATTTAATAAGAATCGCTTTGGGTTCGGCCTGCCGATATCTTGATTCAAACCTTATACAATGATGAAGGAGTCTTTAACTATCCTATCCACTCTAAGTGTGAAAATCGTAGCTTTGCCGAGTAAAGCATCGATAGTGGCCTACCCGATTTTAGATACCGTTTCCCTCCCTAAGGACCTTAAAAAGATTCAGGTCGATCAATTGCCCCATCTCGCCCAAGAACTCCGCGATTTTATCATCGATATTGTCGCTACAAAAGAAGGCCACTTGGGTGCCAGTCTGGGTGTGGTCGAGCTGACCGTTGCACTGCATTATATATTCGACACTCCCAATGATAAACTGATCTGGGACGTCGGCCACCAAGCCTACGGCCATAAAATACTGACTGGTAGAAAATCTGTTTTCGACACCAATCGTCAGTTGGGCGGTATCAGCGGCTTTCCAAAACGTAGTGAAAGTGAATACGATGCTTTCGGAACGGGGCATAGTTCTACCTCGATATCCGCTATTTTGGGGATGGCCATCGCGTCGCGGCTGCAAGGCCATGGTGAAAGACAACATATAGCGGTCATCGGCGATGCCTCCATTGCCAGCGGAATGGCGTTCGAGGCACTGAACCACTTGGGCTCGACGGAGGCCAATGTGTTAATAATATTGAACGACAATGCCATCGGGATAGACCCCAGTGTCGGAGCGCTAAAAAAGTATTTGACCAATGTCAAAAAGGGTACGGCGAAGGAAGAGAATATTTTCGAATGCCTTAATCTTAACTATACCGGCCCTGTTGATGGACATGATATTCCGGCTTTACTTAAAGAACTTCAGCGGCTGAAATCGGTGACCGGCCCAAAGCTCTTGCACGTCATCACGACCAAAGGCAAAGGACTTCAAAAAGCCGAAGACGACCAAGTGACCTATCACGCTCCGGGTAAATTCGACAGACTAACGGGTGAAAGACCCTTAAAATCCGATACCGAACAGCCCCTAAAATATCAAGATGTCTTCGGTCATACGCTAGTGGAACTTGCCCGGAAAAACAAGAAAATCACGGGAATCACCCCCGCGATGCCCACGGGAAGCTCTTTAAAATATATGATGGCAGAAATGCCGGAGCGGGCTTTCGATGTGGGCATCGCCGAGCAGCACGCCGTTACGCTGGCGGCGGGTATGGCCGCTGAGGGCCTGATGCCCTTTTGCACTATTTATTCCACTTTTTTGCAACGTGCCTATGACCAGGTCATTCACGATGTCGCCTTGCAGCAACTACCGGTCATTTTCTGTTTGGATCGCGCGGGCATCGTAGGGCAAGACGGGGCGACCCATCATGGCATTTACGACATGGCCTACTTACGTTGTATTCCCAACCTGATTATTTTTGCGCCGATGAACGAGACCGAACTGCGCAACATCATGTATACGGCACAATTGGGGCTATCGCATCCTATTGCCATCCGGTATCCCCGGGGGCGAGGGGGGCAAATGCGATGGCAGACCCCTTTTGAACACATCGAAATCGGAAGTTCCCGGGAACTCCGAAAAGGTTCAAAAATCGCCGTCCTATCCATAGGAAATATGGGCCATACGGCGGCCGAGGTCATCGACGCGCTCGATACCGACCAAATCGGTCATTACGATATGCGTTTTGTTAAACCTTTGGACAAAAAACGGCTTTATGCTATCTTCGAAACCTACGAATATGTCGTGACCCTTGAAGATGGCTGCAAGGCCGGCGGTTTCGGAAGTGCGGTTTTGGAATACGCCAACGAGATGGGACAAGCGAACAAGACGATTGTTTTGGGTATCGATGATGTATTCCTTGAGCATGGAACCACCGAAGAATTGTACCGTGCTGCGCATATAGATGCGGCATCTTTAAAAGAGCGATTAAAAATTCTGCTTGATGCGTAATAAGGACTTTACAAGTTCAATCGAGGTTGATAGTGTATTCTTTTCCTTACGGAGCTACATCCGTATCTTTTTATACCTCCAAAGTTTTTTTCTTTTTATCAGCTTTTCAGTGCTCTCCGCTCAAGAGCGGGACAGCCTTCCGAAAAGGCAAACGGTTGATTCGGTAGCGATAGACACATCGGTTGTAGGCACCGTGGTCATCCGTAGAACGCAGAACAAAATCAAATTCGTTCCCCGGAGCGTTAGTTTGACGAACCCCGTAATTTCCTTTAGATCGACCAAACCCCTTTTGAAACAACCGCATCGGTTTCGCGTTCCCTCGTTTTGGACGAATGTCAACAAACTCGGCATCAACTTAAGCGAAGTAGCCTTCGTGAACTGGAACGCCGGGGGTAACAATTCGATAACTGCCGCGGGAAATGCCCGCTTTGAGCGCAACTATAAATTTCGATATACGCGATGGGACAATTATATGGAACTACGCTATGGCCTAAACCTGCAAGAAGAACAGAAATTGCGCAAAACCGATGATGCCCTCAGGTTAAGTTCGACTTTCGGCTATCAAAGAGATACCATAAGCAACTGGTACTATTCCGCTAAGGCGAATTTCAACACCCAGTTTTCCAACGGATACAAATATCCGGATAGGGAAACTCCCATTTCGCGTTTTATGTCGCCGGGCTATTCGTTCGTAGGCGCGGGAACTTCCTATATCACAAAAGATCAGCGCTTTAATCTTTACATCTCCCCGATTACCCAAAAGGCAACTTTTGTATTGGATCAAGATTTGGCCAATAAAGGGACCTTTGGCGTTCAAAGAGCAATTCTTGACGAAGAAGGAAATGTAATCGAACCCGGAGAAAACATTTTTTTGGAATTCGGCTTTCACATTACGAACACCTGGGAGACCGATATCTATGAAAACATACTGCTTAAACACCGTGTTAGCCTGTATACCGACTATTTGCGGGAGTTCGGCAATATAGATGTCGACTGGGAACTCAATGTCGACCTGCGCGTTAACGAATATATTCTGACCTCAATAGGCACCCAGGTCATTTATGATGACAACGTACTTTTTGATGAAGAGGTCAATGCGCAGGGGGTCGTCGTGAATCCCGGGGAGACCCGAATTCAGTTCAAACAATTGCTTGGCGTTGGGGTTTCTTATGTCTTTTAAAGCGATTTCCCAGTTATCTTGTTATGAATGTGTACCGCGGCGCTGTCCGACAGGCTGGCCACGTAACAGCAAGCGTTCAAAAGAATTTCATAGACGGTAGCATCCGTAGTTTTATAGCGTTTGGGCAAGGTCTGCAACATCAAAGTATCATAATTCGAAGCTTTGTGTTCTTTTTTTCGAATGAGCGCAGCGGTATAGACCTCAAGAATATCGGAAATAATGCGATAGCCCGCGATTTCTTTTTCAATGACCTCGTGCGACTTATATATTTTTTCGACACTTAAAGCAATGATATCGGCTATCTGTGCCTTAAAACGACTCTGCTCTAAAAGGGAAGTATCAAAAGTACCGTTTAGTATTTTTTCTTCATTGGCCTCGAAGACTGCAATGGCATCCGTAATAAGTGTACTGATAGCCAAAGCGCGCAAATAGCTTAAGCGGTCTTCTTGAAAACGTAAAGAATTATACTTTTTGGTATTTATTTTATCCCGCACCAGTTTTATGAGATATTCCAGCGCATAGTCTTCGGATATCAGACCGAGATTGATACCGTCTTCAAAGTCGATAATGGTATAGCAAATATCGTCGGCAGCCTCGACCAAATAGGTCAGCGGATGACGGGCATACGAAATTTCCGAATTTTTTCCTCTGGAGAGCAGTCCCAAGGTTTCGGCAATTTCCCCAAAGTCGTTCTTGCTCGATTGAAAAAATCCGAATTTCTTATCGGCGATATGCTGGGTCGGTCTTTTGGGAAGTGATTCTTTCGGATATTTGGTGAAGGCACCCAGCGTGGCATAACTCAACCGCAGACCGCCCTCCACGCCTTCCCTTGATTGGGTCAAATGGCGGAAGCCATTGGCATTACCTTCAAAATCTATCAGATCCTGATAAGCTACGTCCGATAGAACCGTTCGGTATTTTTTACCGGCTCCGTTCTCGAAAAACTCCCCGATAGCCTTTTCACCGCTATGTCCGAAGGGTGGGTTTCCGATATCATGGGCCAAGGCCGCTGCGGCCACTATAGCACCGAAATCGTTAAAGCGATATCCCAAAGTATCCTTTAGATGTGGATGCTTTTCAAGAATCTTTTTACCGGCGATTCTTCCCAAGCTTCGGCCGACCACAGAGACTTCTAGGCTGTGGGTCAGGCGAGTATGTACAAAATCCGTTTTCGAGAGGGGAATTACTTGGGTCTTGTCTTGCAGGCTACGGAACGCCGTCGAAAAAATAATGCGGTCATAATCGACCTCGAAGCCCAAGCGGGTATCATCCTGTTCCTTTCGCAAGCGTTTGTTTTTATCTCCGTAGCGTTTTAAGGAGAGAAGCTGTTCCCAATTCATACATCTTCCATTTTTTGTTGGTGCAAGATACCTTTTTCAAGACTTTCCCCGATATCCCTTTTAAACTTGCGGGCAATCAAATTTACTCTTTTCGGTAGTCATGCTTTTAATCGTATATTACGCCGTTTCTTGATCAGAGAACTAATCCTGCCGCGTTGCAACATCCTTTTCAAATAATATTCTTTATAAAAAACCGAATCTGTGCGGGAGGGCTTCTTCTGTTTTCGGTATTCGCGACCCATGCCCAAGAAACCAACGCCCCGTCTTTTGGGGAAGGCCTCTTTAACCTGGTCGGAAAAGATAGCACATGGAGCATGAAAATCGGTACCCGCATGCAGCTACTTTCCATAGCCAGCTGGGAAGCGGACTCTGAGGGAGTACTTGTCGACCCCCAACAGAACTTTTTGGTACGGCGCGCCCGATTAAAATTCGACGGGTTTGCCTATTCGCCCAAATTGCGATATAAAATCGAACTCGGTCTTTCGAACCGGGACCTTTCAGGAACCTCTCAATTTACCGGCAACACGCCGCGCTACATTCTCGATGCCGTGGTGATGTGGAAATTTTACAAAAACTTTGTGCTTTGGTTCGGCCAGACCAAATTACCCGGTAATATAGAACGGGTCATGTCTTCGGGCAATTTGCAACAGGTAGATCGGTCCCTGTTGAACAGCCGTTTTACTATCGATCGAGATATAGGTTTTCAGCTAAGGCACCACTTCACTATAACGGAAAAGTTTCTGATACGTGAGAAACTGGCCTTTTCCCAAGGTGAGGGCCGAAATATCGTTACGGGCAACCTAGGCGGTCATCAATATACGGCTCGTCTTGAGCTATTTCCTTTCGGAAGGTTTACGGGAAATTCGGAATATGTCAGCAGTGACCTAAAAAGAGAGCTAACACCTAAATTGATGCTGGCCGCAACATACGATACCAACCAAAATGCCGTAAAGACCAGAAGCAATCAAGGAGCTTATATGACCAACGATACCGGTTTTTTCGAGACCGACATCAATACGGTCTTTATAGATGCCATATTCAAATATCAAGGATTTTCCTTTATGGCAGAGTACGCACATAGAACGGCAGACGACCCCGTTGCCAAAAATTCCGATGGCTCCGCTACAGGGGCTATCGTTCAAGTCGGCGATGGACTCAACCTTCAGTCAGGCTATCTGTTCAAGTCGAACTGGGAAGCTTCCGCCAGATTTACCGATATCACGTTAGACCAAGCGATTACCGGTAGAAATCCACAAAAACAATATACTTTAGGACTATCAAAGTATATCGTGGGGCATAAACTCAAAGTTCAAACAGATTTGAGCTATCTTTCGGAAGATGCGGCAAACGATGAACTTATGTACCGCTTACAGGTAGAAGTGCATTTCTAAGAAGGGCGTAGAACAGGCAAAAGATAACCTTTTGGTAACATCGCACTTAGCTGTACAACTGATATTTGCAAACTTGTTTTTTTTGAAAACGTATGGATAACATTTACTTGGTAATGCTCGTCGCACTGGCCATTCTAGCGGTCGCAGATCTGGTAGTAGGCGTGAGCAACGACGCGGTCAATTTTTTGAATTCTGCCATCGGATCGAAGGCGATTTCGTTCCGCACTATAATGATCGTTGCCAGCGTCGGCATAGCCCTAGGTGCCATTTTTTCAAGTGGTATGATGGAAGTGGCCCGGAAGGGCATTTTCAATCCGGGGGAATTTTACTTCAATGAAATCATGTTCATTTTTATGGCCGTGATGATTACCGATATACTGTTGCTCGATTTCTTCAATACACTGGGGATGCCGACGTCTACCACCGTATCGATAGTTTTTGAACTTTTAGGAGCATCCGTAGCGATGTCTTTGATCAAGATTGGCGTCGACAACGGGTCGTTCGCAGATGTGGTCAACTATATCAACACGTCGAAAGCTACGGAAATTATTTTGGGGATATTGCTCTCGGTCGTCGTGGCGTTCTCGGTAGGAGCCTTCGTACAATGGATTTCCCGATTGTTGCTGTCTTACGATTTTGAGAAGAAAGACAAATGGATTGGCGCCCTTTTCGGGGGCGCGGCCTTATCGGCCATGACCTATTTTATTTTACTCAAGGGAATAAAGGGTACCGCCTTCGCGGATGAGAGTATCGCGCTTATCGGTAATATGACTATTAAAGATTTTCTTGAAACGCAATGGTTACTTTTAGTCGGCACTAATTTTATACTTTGGTCCGCTATCTCCTTTTTGTTGATGCATTTCACCAAAACGAACATCTATAAGCTGATTATAGGGGTGGGTACATTTGCATTGGCCTTGGCGTTTGCGGGTAATGACCTGGTCAATTTTATCGGCGTACCTATCGCCGCATGGCAATCATATGAAGCATGGCAGGCTTCGGGTGTTGCCGCGACTGATTTCAGTATGGTGGTATTGGCCTCAAAAGTTCCAACGCCAACGCTTTTACTGTTCCTATCGGGCATCATCATGGTCGCTACCTTGTGGCTGTCAAAAAAAGCCAGATACGTGTCGGAAACAGAAATCAACTTGGCACGCGAGGGAGAGGCCAAGGAGCGCTTTCAACCCAATTTTTTATCGCGGGGCATTGTTCGACTATCCATCGGCATAGCGGAAGTTACGCAGGCCATTTTACCCAATTCGCTCAACAAAAGATTGGCTACCCGTTTTGAAAAGCCCGTAATCACGTTGGCAAGGGACAAAGTTTATGAAAAACCCGCATTCGACATGGTCAGGGCTTCGGTAAATCTAATGGTGGCCGGTATACTTATTTCTGTAGCCACTTCGTACAAACTACCTTTGTCTACGACCTATGTTACATTCATGGTCGCCATGGGGTCTTCATTGGCCGATAAAGCCTGGGGCGCGGAAAGCGCCGTCTACCGGGTAGCAGGCGTTCTCAACGTTATCGGCGGCTGGTTTGGTACGGCCATTATCGCGTTTATCGCATCCGGTGTGATTTTGGCCCTTATAAGTTTTGGCAAAGGTGCCGCTATCGCGATATTACTCTTCGCGGCGGTCTTGTTATTGGCCAGAAATTATATATCCTATAATAAAAAATCCAAGAAAATAGAAGCCGAAGACAGCCTGCAAAAAGCGGAAAGCAGTTCGATACAAGGGGTCATCGAAGAAAGTGCCGACAATATATCGAACGTAATCAAACGAAGTAATAAAATATATACCAATTCGATCAATGGGCTCGCGAAGCACGATCTCGATCTATTAAAAAAGAACAAAAAACAAGGTGCAAAACTATCTTCGGAAATTGAGGAACTGCGGGACCACATATTCTATTTTATTAAAAATCTGGATGAGGCAAGCGTGGGCGCTAGCAACTTCTACATCAGTATTTTAGGACTTTTGACCGATATCGCACAATCTTTGGAGTATATCGGCAAGGTCAGCCACAAGCATGTCAACAACAATCATAAAAAGCTGAAGTACAACCAGATCAAGGAACTCAAAGAAATCGACCAGAAACTTGATGAAATCTTCACGAATACGAAAAAAGCATTCGATGACCGCTCTTTCGAGCAAATCGGAAAGGTATTGGAAAGAAAGCAAGAGCTGTTCGACCTCGTATCCCAAAAAATCGAGAAACAGGTAGAACGGACCCGTACCGAAGAGTCAAGTCCGAAAAACACCACACTTTACTTCTCATTGCTCTTGGAGACCAAAGATTTGATGAAAGTCATCATAGATCTTTTGGAAACCTATTACCAAGAATACGATGGCACGATAATTCCCGCCAAGATCATGGAGTAGCTCCTATACTTCTGTAAGCTTACATCATTATTACTAGAGGCAAAAAAGTTAATCTGCAGATAACCTTCGCTTAACCTACAGTGCTTTTATTTGCATCATCTAAAATGAGATAGAATAATGAAGACCTTTTTTGCTATTACCGGCCTGCTCCTCTCGATGGTTACCTACGCACAGTTACACGATTCCTCTGCATCACATGGTGCTATATCGGGAACAGTTACCGATATGGAAATGAACGGTGAACCTTTGTTATTTGCCAATATCGCGCTAAAGGGCACACCATGGAATACACGGACCAACCTAAACGGCAATTTCGAAATTACTGAAATCGTACCCGGCGACTATATTTTGGTCATAAGCTTCCCAGGGTACGAAACCTTGGAGATACCCGTCGACGTTGCTGGGAATCAAATCGTGCAAGTAAGCAAGGCTCTCAATGCTAAATCGATCGATGTCGGGGCTCTGCTGCAGGCCGAGCATATTTCAAAATCAAAAATACCGGTATTGCTCTCCTCACGCTCCAAATAGCATATCCTAAAAATTTCAGCATCGACAAATAAAAAATCCTTGAAAGCAATTGCTTCCAAGGATTTTTTTATGTTGTGAAATATAAACTCAGTTTTTGGTCACGACTCCAGATTCCTTTTCTCGCTCTACAACACTAGCGATAATATTATCGGAAAATTCGACTTCTTTAACGCCTTCGTTACTGTAAAAGAACCATTTACCGGTGCGAACACCCTTATCATAACTGCCCATGGACACTTTATTTCCCGTTTCGCTATAACTCACCCATTCTCCGTGAAGCTTACCGGCCATATCGAACGTTCCTTCTTGACTTATCACCCCGTTGTCGTGGTAGTAGGTAGTCTCTATAAGGTTTGTATCGGTGTTATGCTTTACTTTTTTCTCTTTTTGTGAAAAGGCTACTGTAGTAGTAAGGGCAAGCGCGAAAACTAGGATTATTTTTTTCATGACTATAATTTATAAGTATAAAGGTATTGAAATTTTACAATAAAAACAGAATTACTTAACGTTAAATTTACATTACACTCCATAAAACGTCCAAATCGGGCCATTTAGTACCTCTCATCGAAAAAATATACCAGTTTCAAAAAATCGAACGTTTAAAGAGGAACATTTCTAATTGTATTCCTATGCGAATTCCAAAATTTTCTTACCTATTTATTTCCGCCCTCTTATTGTCGGCATCCTGTAGCAAAGATTCCGAAACGGACAGCGATTCAGAGAACGCGCAAGGGGGCACGGATACCGAAAACCCCGAAACAGGCAAACCGGAAACGGGCAATGCCGACAAGGCAAAGGCTCAGCAATTGTATGCCGATTATTACATGGCCTCACAAAATACCGAATCCGATATTTCATGGACCGGGAGTGTGCCCGACTGCCAGGCAGGTACCGTTCCCCAAGAAACTATGGATAAAATCTTCTTGCGCCTCTCCTATTTTAGAAAAGCGGTCGGCCTAAATAATAATGTCGTCAACAATACCACAAAAAGTGAAAAAGCCCAAAAGGCGGCCCTGATGATGCATGCCAATGGAACATTAGACCATTTTCCCCCTGACAATTGGAATTGCTTTACCGCAGACGGTAAGGAGGGCGCTGGCAACTCACTGCTAACGTCAACGAAAAATGCGGCTGCAATCGATTCCTATATCCGGGATCAGGGTAGCGAAAATTACCCTGTGGGTCACAGAAGGTGGCTGTTATGGCCCAGGTTACAGGAAATCGGGGTAGGAAATACAAGCAGCTATAATGCCGTTTGGGTGCTTGGCAACCCGGGTTCACGCCCGGCAGACACCCCAGAATTTATTGCTTGGCCACCTCAGGGCTATTTGCCCAAGCAATTGGCCTATCCGCGTTGGTCTTTCTCTATCGACAAAGCCGAATTTGAGGATACCAAAATTTCAATGCGTGTCAAAGATGGAGCAAACATACCCGTAGAAATCGAAGAACTCACTGGCATTTATGGAGATAACACCATTGTTTGGCGACCCGATGTAAACATAAATACCCTTACAGAAGATACGACCTATATAGTATCGTTGAGTGATGTAAGCATAGACGGAAACGCAACGGACTTTGAATATGAGGTCTCCCTCTTCGATGTCAACCAGTAGAGGTACCTAGAAAAGCGAATCATCTATAAAAATTCATTTCATCCATGTATTTCCAAACCTTTTCAGGAATCAAGGGTCGTATATTCTTGCCCAGTTTATGGTTTTTTCGAATGAATGTGGATGAAATTTCCATAATGGGGGCTTCGACCCTGTGAATTTTTGGATGACCTTCGAACCTATTTTCTGTTCGTCCTTCCGAAATTCTAGGATACACATAGATATCGTGATGCTCTAAAATGACTTCAAAATTCTTCCACTTATGGAAGCTTTTGAGATTATCGTCGCCCATAATCAGGCTAAAATGGTATTTAGCACCATACTTTTCATTTAAATGCACTAAGGTATCCACCGTATAGTTGGGCTGCGGCAAATCGAACTCTATTTTACTGGGTTTTAGATCGGGATAGTCCTCTACGGCCTCAAATACCATCTGATAGCGATGGTGATTATCGAGTAAGGATTGCTTTTTCTTAAAGGGACTCAAAGGGGTAATCACGAACCAGACCTCATCCAATTCCGAGAATTCGACCATGTGGTTGGCGATGACCAAATGACCCATGTGAATTGGATTAAAAGTACCAAAATAAAGACCGACTTTTTTCATCAAATAAAGTGCATTTTGTCATTTCCACGTACTGCCGGTGGGCAGGAGCAGAAACCCCACCCATCCTAATTTCTCTATTCTTTTTTTACAGCTATAAACTCGGCCACCAAATCGTATGCTTCCCTAAGGGCCGTATCCAAATCATAGTTCTTGATAATCTTATCGAATTGTGGCGCCGTAGCCAATTCTACGGAAGCTTTGGCAATACGCATATTGATCTTGTCGTCACTTTCGGTGCTGCGCTTTTTAAGGCGAATCTTCAATTCATCGATACTAGGGGGCTTCACGAATACCGCCAAGGTTTCTTTCGGAAACTTTCTTTTGATACGGAGTCCGCCTGCGACGTCTATATCAAAGATAACATTCTTGCCCTCTGCCCATAATCTTTCGATTTCAGTCTTTAAGGTTCCATAAAAATTATCGCGATACACTTCTTCCCACTCCAAAAAATCGCCAGCCTTGATATGGTTTTTAAATTCGGAGATGGACATAAAATAATAATGCTCGCCGTTTTTCTCCTTGATACGTCGCGGCCTTGAGGTGGCCGAAACCGAAAAAGCGAGATTGAGTTCTGGCTGCTCTAAAAGATGTCGCACTATCGTGGTCTTACCACTACCGGAAGGTGCAGAGAATATGATAAGTTTACCGCCTGCCATGAAATTGAGGGTTAAAAATGAATATAAATGATTAATTGCCAAAGAAGATGTTGCTTACCGTCACTGCACTTGCCGAAGTATTTAAAGTACGTTCAACATCTGTTCCTTGATCTTCTCCAGTTCGTCTTTCATCTGAACGACCAGCTGTTGCATCGGGGCATAATTGGCCTTCGAACCGATAGTATTGATTTCGCGACCGATTTCTTGTGCGATAAATCCTAATTTTTTACCGTTTGAATCTTTCGAGTTCAGGGTCGTGGCGAAATAGTTCAAGTGATTGTCCAACCGCACCTTCTCCTCGGTGATATCGTACTTTTCGAGATAATACACCAGTTCTTGCTCGAAACGGTTTTCATCGACATCGGCTTTCAGGTCCGAGACCGCCTTTTCGAGCCGATCACGCACTTCGCTCTGACGTTCGGGATCTATTTGTTCCACTTTTCCCAAAAGTATCTGTAGGTTTTGAATGCGCAGTAAAAAGTCTTTTTCCAGCACCAATCCCTCTTCGGATCGGAAGGTGTTGATTTCCTTTAGCGCTTCTTTTACGGCCAGTGTAATGGTCTCATACTCGTCGGGCTCGATATCTTCGCGTTCGGTTTTTAGGGCATCGGGCATACGAAGTGCCATTTCCAACAAGCGCAGATTGTCACCATCGGCAATCGACCGCAATTGTTTCATGTACTCCTTGATGGCCGTTTCGTTCAACTCTGCGGAGGTCTCGTTTCCCGTGAATTCGACGTAAAGATTAAAATCGACTTTCCCGCGCCCTAGGGCATTGGCAATGGTCTTTCTAATTTCAAGTTCCTTTTCGCGATAGGCCGAGGGCATTCGCGCATTAAGATCAAGGCTTTTGCTGTTCAGGGATTTTAGTTCAACGGTAATCTTTTTTGAGGGAAGCTGTATCACGTGCTTCCCGAATCCGGTCATGGATTGAATCATAGGGGGTTTTTAAAGTTCCTTAATCTTAATATTTCGGTACGAGACCTTGTCCCCGTGATCTTGTAGGGCTATTTTTCCTTGGATGAATTTTCCGAAACCGTCCCAATCCGCGAATTTAGATTTCGAGACCATGGTGCTCCAGATTTCGTTACCCACCGGAAAGTTCACGATGTTTTCACCATTGAGTTCGACACTTCCTCTTTTCTCATCGTTGTCGACGGTAATGATCATGGTATTCCACTCACCGACCGGTTTCGTAACATCTTTGGTGGGCGCAACCATATCGTACAATGCGCCCGCTTGGTGGGTATTTCCCGCCTTGGCATCGGGATGCTTTTCATTATCGAGTACTTGAATTTCAGGTCCTGTATGATAGGGCTTTTGAAAATCGCCTTCTTCCTGTACGCCCCACATGACGCCGCTATTGCCCCCTTCGGAAATCTTCCAGTCCAGCGACAGTTTAAAATTGGTGAATTCCTTTTCGGTCACCAGATCATATAGCTCGCCTTCCGGACGGTTTTCTGGCGGATAAAACACCATGGCACCCTCCTCGATTTTCCAGTTATCGGAAACGCCCTCGCCCTGAAATTCTTTCCAGCCCTCGAACGAAGTGCCGTCGAAAAGCACCGTCCATTCTTGCGGGGGTTTCTCCGCTTCGGCCTCTTCGATGCGTTCTGCGGTCATTTCTTCCTGTGATTTTTCGGATTTCTCTTTGCAACCGAAAATAGTGGCCGCAATGAAGAAGGTCAGCATCAGGTTTTTCATAGTGTTATTGTTTTAGATGTTCTCCGGTAAGTTTGAATTTAAAGTTAATTTAAGGGAATACACGGCATCGCTCCCCAATTCCTGATTTCCGAATCCTAATTCCTGTTCGAGGACATAAGTTCTATTTTTATCCCTATCGGTCAAGGCCCAAAATCTTCTTCAACCGCTCTTCATCGATATCCGCCCCTGCAAAATCATCAAAGGCCCTTTCGGTCGCTTCGATAATATGGTCTTGAATGAAAACGGCTCCTTCGCGAGCCCCCTGTTCCGGACTCTTGATACAGCATTCCCACTCCATTACTGCCCAGACATCACAGCCATATTGGGTCAGTTTTGAGAAAATGGTCTTGAAATCGATTTGGCCGTCGCCCAGCGATCGGTATCTTCCGGCGCGGTCGCCCCAGTTGTTATATCCTCCGAAAGCGCCTTTTTTTCCGGTGGGATTGAACTCCGAATCCTTTACGTGAAAAGACTTTATGAATTCATGGTAATGATCAATGTATTCGATATAATCCAATTGTTGTAGCACGAAATGGCTTGGGTCATATAAAATGTTGACCCGTTTATGGTTTCCAGTGGCTTCTAAAAAGCGCTCGAACGTATCGCCGTCGTGCAGGTCTTCCCCGGGATGGATTTCATAACAGACATCGACACCTTCTTTATCGTAGTGGTTCAAGATCGGCATCCAACGTTTGGCCAGTTCCTCGAAGCCCATTTCTACCAATCCGGGAGGGCGCTGTGGCCAAGGGTGCCAGGTATGCCAGAGCAAGGCGCCGGAGAAAGTAGCGTGGGTTTTTAATCCCAAGCGGCGACTGGCCGTTGCGGCTTTTTTCACCACGTCGACCGCCCATTCGGTACGGGCCTTCGGGTTGTTCTTCAGTTTGTCGGGGGCAAAATTATCGAACATCAGATCGTAAGCGGGGTGTACTGCGACCAATTGGCCCTGTAAATGGGTGGACAACTCGGTAATCTCGAGCCCGTATGAATTGATTTTTCCTTTTAGCTCGTCGCAGTAGTCCTGACTTTCTGCGGCTTTGTCGAGATCGATTAGGAAACTCTCCCAGGTGGGAATCTGTATCCCTTTATAGCCTAGGTCGGCCGCCCATTGGCACATACCATCCAAATAATTAAAAGGTGCTTTGTCATCTACAAATTGTGCTAAAAAAACGGCGGGTCCCTTAATTGTCTTCATCCTTTTTAAATTTCAATTTAATACTGAACTTATCCCGAATAGTGATCAGTTTAAGAATTAGCCCTATATTTAATTCCTAAATTATTTACAAAATAGTTTTGCTCCGGGAGGTGATAAATATAAGGAAAACCATCAGAAATAAAATAGAATTGCCATATGAATGTAGCGGAACAATACGATGCCATTGTAGTCGGCACCGGAATCAGCGGAGGCTGGGCGGCCAAGGAACTTTGTGAAGGCGGATTGAAGACTTTGGTACTCGAACGCGGTCGTATGGTCAAACATATCGAGGACTATCCCACGATGAACGATGATACTTGGGACTACCCCTTGAAAGGTCAACTCTCCCGGGAGGATGAAAAAAAATACCACGTACAAAAACGGGTAGGATGGGCCCCGATGGAAGATAATAAACATTTTTTCGTCAACGATCTTGAGCACCTGTACGTTGAGACAAAGCGTTTCGATTGGATACGCGGGTATCAGGTCGGCGGGCGATCCCTCACCTGGGGCCGCCAAAGCTATCGGTGGAGCGATATCGATTTCGCCGCTAATAAAAAAGAAGGTATCAGCATAGATTGGCCGGTTCGCTATACCGACATTTCTCCTTGGTACGACAAGGTCGAAGAATATATCGGGGTAAGCGGTGAGAATTTAGGCCTCGAGGTGCTTCCGGACGGAAAATTCCAGCCTAAGATGGACCTGAATTGCGTGGAAGAAGAGTTCAAAAAAGCGGTCAGCGAGAAATTCGATGACGGCCGTTTGGTGACCATTGGCCGTACCGCCCATATCACAGACCCCAACGCTACATTCGAGGGTCGCGGTGTTTGCCAATATCGAAACCGTTGTAGTAGGGGCTGTCCGTTCGGCAGCTATTTCAGCAGCAACTCCTCTACCCTACCGGCGGCGGAACGCACCGG
>JBATUY010000411.1:0-9497 GCA_049671465.1 Pricia sp.
GCTAAAACGGCCTTGAAGCGAGCTAAAAGAGGTGATGTCGTACAGATATTCGATGTCGAAGCCTATATTACCAATAACAAAACGTACAAATTAAAGAAAGTGTCTCCAGTAGTTGTGGAGTTGACGAACTAATAACAAGTAAAAACCCGGGCGACCGTTTTGGTCGCCCGGTACTTTAAAATTTACAAACATGAATTGGAAAAATGTTTTATTAATCGGAGCAGTTACTTTCTTGCCCGCTTCCCTAATGGCCCAGGCGAACATATTGAACGCCAAAAAGCCGGAGGATATCGGAAAGAAGACCGAAGCCCAATTGGCGATGGACAACGACGCCCCTTTAGAGTACGGCTATGTCGACGATCGCGACATCCTTTGGTCGAAGACCGTTTGGGAAGTCGTTGATTTAGATGAACGTGTGAATTTTCCGCTGTATTATCCAACCGATACGATTGACATCGGGGCCGATAGGCGATCCTTGTACGATGTACTTTTAAAGAACATCAAAAACGGAAAGTTAAAGGATGTGTATGCGGATTCATATTTCACTGATAAGCGAAAGTTCAGTGATCTTGAGGCTACCCTTTCAATGAGGGATACCACGGATTACGGTTATGAACAGATCAACGCCGGCGAGGAGCTTTCTCCCGAATATGTGATTACACGTAACCTTTCAGCCGCGGATATCGAGGAGTATCGCATCAAAGGGATGTGGTATTTTGATAAGCGTCAAGGCGAACTGAAATACCGTTTGTTAGGTATTGCACCGGTCGCTCCCGATGTTAACTTTATCGATGATGAGTCTATGGATCCCGCTGATGCGAAAGTGGAACTGTTCTGGGTATGGTACCCCGACGCCCGTCAGATCTTGCACGAGGCCAAGGTATTCAACCAGCGCAACTCCGCCCAGCCCATATCTTTTGATATGTTGCTGAACGCACGAAGGTTCAACGGTGTCATCTATCGTGAAGACAACGTACACGGTGACCGAAAGGTCGATGATTACGTAAGTGACAATGCGTTGTTCCAACTTTTAGAGGCCCAAAGAATTCAAGAGGTCATTCGCGATAGGGAACAAGATATGTGGGCTTACTAACCGCACAAGAATATTCCAATTCAATAGTATTGAAACGCCCCCGCAGCCATGTGGGGGCGTTTTTTGGTTTTGACGTGCATGGTAAAATTAAACGTTCTTTTGAGTTTTTAAAAGTGCTCGATATAAATTGGAATTTCTACTGCGACATCGCATCGCATAAACTTTCATGAATGGTGACCTGAAAATAAATGAAAAGTCCCGACCCACGGATCTGAAAGGATTGCACCACAAATTGAAGGTAAATACTCTCCAAAAATTATTCAAGTAATACATCAGATTCAAAGATCCAGGGTCATTTTCCATACTCGCGGTTGACAAGTAAATAACTTATATACGAAATTTACAATATGATCGCTATGAGAAATCAGCCGAGGGTTTAGTAGTTAATCATTAGAATTCCCCTATGCTCTGCGTCGGAGGTATTAGAAGAAAGTTTGAAAACGGATGGTTTTCATAAATGCTTTAAACTTTCTTCCGTTGAATACCTCGCGGGCTTGCCCCGAGGATTATTTATTTTTGCTAAAATAAAAACTTGTAAATGGGCAAACTTCAAAATAGGCTATAAGCGCATTACCTAAGGCTACATTCTCAAAGCTATTATTACATTCATAAAAAAAGCTTGACAAAGCTATCCTTGTCAAGCTTTAATACAATATTATCACTCATAATCTTCAAGCAGTTATTAACTACCATTCGCAATCTCTATGGACAGACCTAATGCCTAATTATAATCCTTTCAGTTTTAGCGCCTTTATCAGTCTTAATACTCAAAATGTAATTACCGTTAGCTAAACTCGATGTAGGAATGCTACTAATTGTCTTATCGGCACTGCTATAAACAATTTTACCGTCCATGGTTAGTAACGTCGTAAATAAATGAGTGTAAGAATCCCTATTGGCGATATAGATGTTCAAGTCTGTATTAGTGGGGTTGGGATAATAGATATCTTGATTTGAGAGGGGCTCATTAAACTGAGATAAATTTGCTATAAGAGGTATTCCTCCTCCACCTGGGCCGCCACCACTTGTACGATGTGATACGCTCATGGTCTTAGCTCCCCCGTTTCCACATTTGTTCTTACCCCATACCTGAACAAGCCCCGAAGTCTTGGCATAACCTGTAAAAGCCTGTAAATATTTAGTTGTAGTTTGCCTCATTTGCCATTTTTGACCTGAATAATTGAATTGACTAACAACATCGAAGGGATACGGTAATCTCCATTCGTAACTAGTAGCACCCGGCGCGTCTGAACTACTATAATTAACTAGTGCTCCGGTATTCACCGTAGAGGGTCCAGATAGTGTTAAAGGCGCGTTGGGCTCGCCCACCCATACTTGTTTGGTCAAGGTAATGCCATTCCAAGTAGCCGTTACCGTACCTTGTGAACGAGATCCGCTCTGACCGCGAATCGTAACCGAATTATTGTTTGTCGCTACCCGTACGATGTTAGAGGAGGTTGTCCACACTGGTGCTATCCCCGCAGCTAAATTGGCAACTGTTAATGTAATAGTACCAGTTGAACAGACACAGTTATCACCTGTAATTTCTCTTATCTGACAACTAGTGGCAACAACTCCGGAAAGAACAGAATTTTGTGGGATGCTGAATTTCATGCGCTCAGACTGTCCTTGGGTAAAGCGAGTTCTACACTCTCGTCTACCGTATGCCATTATATTTCTAGTATCCGGAGTGAAGCCTCCACCTCCCGTGTATGCACATGCCGTATTCACGGTAGTTGTTGTTAGTTCCGGTTATGCTGGCGTGTCGCATACCCTATCACCAGCCGATGAACAGTTGCTGCCATTAATTGCTTCTACACCAAAGGCCGTCTCATGGGTATGTAACAAATTTAAACAGTGACCCAATTCATGGGAGGAGGTAGATGTTCTTGCTCTATCGTTTGTAACCAAGAAGTTTCTGCTCACGATTGATTGTGCTCGTCCGGCTAAAGCTCGCCCACCCAAGCTAGCACTGTTAACTAGATAACAGTTGATGGCATTTTCGGCATTATTGGTGTTGAACAGCGTGTTATGTTCGGCATCGCCATCGGCATCGAAAAGGGCGTCATTGTTTATAAAGCTAACTCCAATGGATTGGACGGAAATTCCATTGGGCAGAAAGTCTCTATTTATCCGGTCGACCAGCTCATTTATATTTGCAGGATCAAAACCGCCAGTGCCATTGGTACGGCGCACTATGTTAAATCTCATGTTAATACAGAAAGGGCCAGGAACTGTTTTTGAAGTTGAAGAAGATGGAATTGTAGGATTAAAAACCGTTGAAGGAGTAGGAGTTCCACAATTGTCCTGTGCAGAAAAGGATAGATAAACGAAAAGTAATATCAGGGTAATCAGTTTTGTTTTCACGTAGTTTTGTTTAATGGTTATATTTTTTTTAGTTTTAATGCAAGCCCTTCGTCAGGGGCGTTCTCACTAATATCGTCGAATATTAATTCTCCATTTTCAAATTGATTTGCAGTGACTGAATAAAGCAGGTTTTCATCGGTACATTCAAATTCAATACTTAGGGTCAATTTTTCGGCTTCGTTCAAGAAATAAGATCCAACACAGTCCCTATTTGTCGCCCGTACATTATTTGAATCTTCAAATGTTATAAGATATCTCTCGTTCTCCGGCAACTCTTTCCAAATAACTTTATTGTCTAGTATTGAAAAGGTTGCCCGCTCCGTTATTTCCCAGCTACCCTCCAATGTAAACTCGTTTTGAGTTTCCGACGTTTCGCAAGAAAACAGCAAGCTGAAAAAGATGATTGATAGTGTTTTCATGATAATTTTTTTTAGATGATTAAGAAGTAAATGTAGGATAAATACTAATCCATAATTAAAAAATTTTCTTTTCTGACAGAAAATTCAACATAAGCCGAATTTTGTTTTTTACTACTTTTGATTATCGATATCAAGCACATGAAAAAGCTGATTATTTGGGTCAGTTACCTAGGTTGCACCTGCTTTTTAGTTGCCCAGTCCATTGTAATAAATCCTCAGGATAAAGAGGAATCGCAAATGGAGTTCGGCCAATTGACTCAAGCTCTATTTAGCTCAGAATGCCTCGCCACACTCGGTGAGTCATCATCACTGCGCAGGCCTGAACAGTATGCATATTTCGAACAAGGAGAATCAGATTTTCCCTTGGCCCGTGGCCTTGTATTAACCACAGGTTCTGCCGCTTTTTTGGCAGGCCCTAATTTGAGTGTCGACCAATCTACTGCGGAACCTATTTTATCCGGTGGCTATTTGGTAATTCAGGAGATTTTAGATGTACGCTCGGGCACTACCGCAAATACCCAAGATGACCTGTCTACCCGATTTGAATTTATACCCGAGACAGACCGTATTTCACTACGGTATATCTTTGCCTCCGAAGCCTATGGAGACCCTCGTAATATTGAATGCCAAAGTGGGCAAATCGATTTACAGGATGGTTTCGCCATTATTATAAAAGGGCCGGGTATAGTGCCCGACCGTTACGATGATGACGGCGACCCGACTACTCCAGCCATTGAATTTCTACACGGTGGTAAGAATATTGCACTGTTGGCGGATAATGTTACCGAGGTAGGCATGCATAGCGTCCATAACAATTCCGCTTGTACCAATGAGGTAAAGAACGATTTATTTGTTGAGGTGAAACCGGGTGTAGGTTCTATCGCGTTGAACGGTATGACTGTTCCATTGACCGCAGCCAGTGACGTGTTACCCGGTGAAAGGTATTCCATTGAGCTAGTCATCGCCAACCGAGGTGACTACACCCTTGATTCGGCCCTCTTTGTAGAGGCATTTGAAGAAGTGCCTGAACCTCAACTTGAAGATAGCTATACTATTTGTCGGGATAATCAAGGAATAGCATCGGAACCCCTTCAAATGGTGGATACAGGAATAAATGATTTGGGCTATAGTTTTCAGTGGTTCTTAGATGGCTCGCCTATCAAAAATGAAGATGGCCCTTCACTTTTAGTTAGGACCGATGGGCCGCATAGTGTTCAAATTACCGGTCCGTCTGGTTGTTCAAAAGAGTATCCCTTCGTTGTTTCCTCTTCTTCCACACCAACCGCTATCCTATATACCCTATCGGGTAAGGTTTTTACTGATGCACAGGACCTACAGATAAACGCGTCCGGTGACGGCGAGTACCGATACCAGCTTAACGGTTTAGAACCTCAAGAATCCCCAATTTTTTCAGATGTCTCTCCGGGCAACTATGAAATTACCGTCTTGGACAGCCGTGGCTGTGGTAGTAAAACTATCGAAGTGATAATCATGGATTACCCAAAATTCTTTACACCGAATAGTGATGGATCCAATGACTTTTGGAATATTAATTTTTCCGATCTCTGTAGGTCTGGAAAGGTTTCGATATTTGACCGATTTGGTACCCTGATAACCGTTATAACTTCACAGCAAATAGGTTGGGATGGAACATTTAATGGAAGGCCAATGCCGTCATCCGATTATTGGTTTTTGCTACAGCTGGACGATGGCAGTATGTTTAAAAATCATTTTACATTAAAAAGATAGGTTTATGAATGTTTTGAATTCGTGTGGTTAGAACTCAACTGTAAAGCCCTTGATTCAAATATGATTTTATTTTGTAAATGCTCATGGTAGCTATTCAAAATGTTTAAAATTAGCGTAATAGATTGAGATTTACCAATTCCGTCTATTCCGTACCTTCGCAGGATGTTAGACTACCTAATTATAGGCCTTGGCCTAGCCGGAATATCCTGCTGCGAACAGCTCGAAAAGCACGGAAAATCATACAAGGTCATCAGCGACACTTCGCAAACGTCTTCAATGGTTGCCGGCGGCCTGTACAACCCCGTCATCCTAAAACGTTTTACACTGGCTTGGAACGCCAAAGAGCAGCTGGAAACGGCTATCCCATTTTACACTAATTTGGAAAAGAAACTGGGGGTCAAACTGAATTATCCGCTTCCCGTCCGCCGTCGTTTTGCTTCCATAGAAGAACAGAATCTTTGGTTCGAGGCCGCCGATAAAAAAGGACTATCCGAATTTCTATCCACGAACATCCATCCGAACAGAAACCCGAGTATAGACGCTCCTTTTGGCTACGGGGAGGTTTTGGGTACGGGCCGCATCGATACCCGGGCCTTGGTGTCATCCTATACCACATATCTCAAGGAGAAGGATATTTTTGTGGCGGATACGTTCGATCACTCCGAATTGCAGATCGATGAAAATCACATCCAATACAAATCATTAAAGGCTCGAAAAATCATTTTTGCGGAGGGCTTTGGGATGAAAAAAAATCCATTTTTCAAGTATCTGCCCATGCAAGGCAGCAAAGGGGAATATCTGTTCGTCAAAGCGCCCGACCTAAAAGAAAAAAATGCGATCAAATCCTCAATTTTCTGTATCCCGGAAGGAAACGATGTGTATCGCATCGGCGCAAATTACGCCTCGGAAGATAAGACCAACGCACCTACCGATGCGGCGAGAAACGAACTCCTTAAAAAATGGGATGCCATCGTTCGCTGCGAATATCAGGTGATTGGTCATGTAGCGGGCGTTCGCCCAACGGTCAGCGATAGAAAACCTTTGGCAGGGCAACATCCGAGGCATCAAAATCTCTATGTACTGAACGGCTTTGGTTCACGGGGAGTGATGACGGGGCCCTATGTGTCAGAACAGCTATACCGAAACATCTCGAACGGTAACTCTTTGGATGCTGAGCTTGATATTGCCCGTTTTACTAAAAAGCAATTTAAGACTTAGAGATACCCGCATCATACTTCACGAAGAAATTGATCCAGATATTGCGTGACAGCCGAATGATTATCGGCATAAGCACGATTAAGGTAACAATAATGGCGATGAAAGAATTGACCAGTCCGGTGCCGATGAACAGCACCGAAATCACAAAGGCGGCTACGGCAATCGCAACCCCAAGGCCATAGCTGACGTACATCGCGCCAAAGAAAAAGGAAGGTTCTATCTTGTACTTCAATCCGCAATGCGAACAGCGATCGTGCATCTTGAACAGGCTCCCCAAGTGGTAGGGGTTCTCTTCGATATACATGCTCTCTTGATGGCACCTAGGGCAATTGCCCGTGAAAATGCTGTAGAGTTTGTTCCCTTTTTTGAACATTTGGGTTCTTTTTGGCAAAGGTAGTACTTTGTCTACAGTTGTGATATTTGCGCGCTATGAAAAGAGGCCCTTGAGAAGGTTGCCACAGGTTTGAAGTTCGCATGTAAGTTCGAATCTAAAATCTTACTTTTGCAAACTATTCTATCGAGGTGCTTTACATGAATACATCTTATCCAAGATTTTCTGGCCTCCCTTTATATTTGAATTTGTATGCTAAACGTCCATAACCTTTCCGTCTCTTTTGGCGGCGAATATCTTTTTGAGGAAATCTCCTTTCGTTTGAACGGTGGCGACCGCGTGGGGCTAATCGGCAAGAACGGGGCGGGCAAGTCCACTTTGCTGAAATTGTTGACCAAGGATATGCCTTTGGATACCGGAACCATCGCGATGGAAAAGGGGATCCGTATCGGCTTTCTACGTCAGGATATCGATTTCGAGCAAGGCCGTACCGTTTTAGAGGAATCTTACCAAGCCTTTGAGGAAATCAAGGCACTGGAATCTCAGCTCGAGCATGTCAACCAACAACTCGCCGAACGCACCGACTACGAAAGTGAGGGCTACAACCAATTGATGATCGACTTGGGCGATATCACCCACCGCTACGAAATCATCGGGGGCTACAATTATCAGGGCGAGACCGAGAAGATTTTATTGGGACTGGGCTTTAAGCGGGAGGACTTTGACAAAAAGACGGATACCTTCTCCGGAGGATGGCGTATGCGCATCGAGCTGGCCAAACTGCTTTTACAGAGCAATGATGTGCTGCTATTGGATGAACCTACCAACCACTTGGATATCGAATCGATATTGTGGCTCGAACAGTTCTTGAACAACTATGCCGGGGCAGTGGTCATCGTATCGCACGACAAGATGTTCTTGGATAATGTGACCAACCGCACCATCGAAATTTCCTTGGGCCGTATCTATGATTATAACAAGCCTTATTCGAAATTCCTGTTGCTCCGCGGGGAAATCAAAGAACAGCAGCTGAACGCCCAAAAAAACCAAGAAAAGGAAATTCAGCAGGCCGAGCGTCTGATCGAAAAGTTCAGGGCCAAATCGACCAAGGCCTCCATGGCGCAATCGCTCATCAAAAAATTGGACAAGATGGAGCGTATCGAGGTCGACCAAGACGACAATGCAGTCATGAACCTGCGCTTTCCGGTCTCGGTTACGCCCGGCAAGGTGGTCGCCGAGATGGAAGGGCTTTCCAAAAGCTACGGGGAGAAGGTGGTTCTGAAAGACATTAACCTGTTGCTTGAAAGGGATAGCAAAACCGCATTTGTGGGTCAGAACGGGCAGGGGAAATCCACTTTGGCCAAAATCATGGTCGACGAGATCGATCATACCGGAAAAATGAAACTGGGCCATAATGTGCAGATTGGGTATTTCGCCCAAAATCAAGCGGAGTATCTCAACGGCAATAAAACGGTTCTTGATACGATGATCGATGCGGCCACCGAAAAGAACCGCAGCCGGGTCAGGGATATTTTGGGAAGCTTTTTGTTCAGTGGCGACGATGTCGAAAAATACGTGAAGGTGCTGTCCGGTGGGGAACGTAACCGGCTGGCCTTGGCCAAGATGTTGCTGCAGCCGTTCAACGTATTGGTGATGGACGAACCTACGAACCACTTGGACATTCAGTCCAAAAACGTGCTCAAACAGGCTTTGCGGAATTTTGATGGCACCCTGATCGTCGTTTCCCATGACAGGGATTTCCTTCAAGGCCTTACCGATAAGGTCTATGAGTTCAAGGATAGAAATATCAAGGAGTATTTGGGAGACATCAACTACTACCTCGACCAGCGAAAGGCGGCCGATTTCAGGGCCATCGAGAAAAAGCAAGAGGAAGTGCGCAGCAAACCGGTCAAAAAGGATAATGCCAACGATTATGAAGCGCAAAAAAAAGTAAAGTCCCTAAAAAACAAGCTCAGCGGGGTAGAAAGCAAGGTCTCACAACTTGAGAAAAAAATCGCCGAAATCGACCACGAGCTTTTGATGGACTACGATGCTACCATCGCCAAGCCCGATTTTTTCGATACCTACCAAAAGAAGAAAAAAGATTTGGAAAACCTGATGCAAAAATGGGAGGAGCTCACCGAAAAGCTCGAAAAAATGGAGGCATAAACCAGCTGGTTATCGCGTTTTACCGCGCTTTATCGGCATTTCACAACAAATCGGTTCTCTTTATCGATAAATTTAGGTTTTCATCCATTCG
This sequence comes from Pricia sp., assembly GCA_049671465.1. Lineage (GTDB taxonomy): Bacteria > Bacteroidota > Bacteroidia > Flavobacteriales > Flavobacteriaceae > Pricia. The sequence continues at coordinate 9,438 of JBATUY010000411.1, forward strand.
TATCGTTTATTTGTAGGGTAATTCTTGTGAATTCTTCCCAAATCATTGAATTCACTTTAA
>JBATUY010000412.1:0-6743 GCA_049671465.1 Pricia sp.
GAAATGGAGAAAATATATAGGGGCTCAATTCCTAAAATTATGAGTCTATTTTCTAAAAGCTATTCCCTGTTTTTCCGATCCCTGCGTTTCTCCCGATCATAAGGAAACTTCCGGGCGGCGAGCTTCATCATGCGGTCGATGAGGTCATCGGTATTCTTCCCCGATTTTTTATTGATTTCCTTTTCGTATTTCCAGAGCAGCTTTCCCGTTCCACCGTCGCTTATCTTGACGCCGATACGCCCATAATCGGCATCGCCCAGAAAATAATCCAGAAAATCATACTCTGTATCCACACCGTCAGAAAGCAACACGTTCAATTCAAGGTTTCCGCTGATAATTCCGTCTACGCCAAGAATTTTGCTCAGGTCTTTGACGGTATGCACATCGAGATTATCATAGCGGATATCGTTCTTGGCCAATAGGGCATTGGTGTTTTTGATATTCTGAAAATCCACCGAAAACTTCTTCTTTTTTTTACGCTTTGAAAAATAGGTTTCCAATGCATTTTGAACGGCGTACCCCTCCTTTTCCTCCCGTAATTTTAGCTCCTTTTTGGTGATTTCATTTTCAAGGTCCAAATGCGCGACGAAGGGAATGATGGCCAGTACCTGATGTTCTTGGGTCAGGTCGTCGAAGGTGCGACTTTCATAGATGTTCTTTTGCGCCGTTGCATAAAAGAGGCTCAAAAAAGTAAGGGCAAATACGAAACGTTTCATCTGAGAAGGGCGATAGGGCATATAATCACTTTCTAAAAAAAGTACTTTCAAAGGTAGTGGAATTCCCAACATTATCGGTTACGGTGAGTTGCAAGTTGCATTCTTTTTTATCTAAAATCAGGTCGTCGAAGTTATAGGTCAACGTGTTGGTCTTGGGTTCGTATTCCATTAAAATCCACTCGCCGTTGAGCGTAGCGGCATACGTATCTATGCCGCTAAGGTCATCGCTGATGCGTACACTTAGGTAGCTGTAGTTGTTCAGCCATTGTTTTTCTTTGAAGTTACGGGGCGCGATTTTGGGTGCCACCGTATCTTTTGCCAAGGTATACGTACCTAGGTTGCGGGTCCGTGCCGTAAAGGTCTTCCCTCTTTTATAGGTAGAGGTGTGCTGGGGTCGCAACCTACTATCGAGACGGGCGATAAAAAGCTGCTCCCGTTCTTCCTTGGAATAGTCTGATACGTCAAAAGTAATGGTGAAGTTGCGATGGGCGGCCACCCGATTGTTGTGTATTTGCACCGTGTCTTCGCCCTTTTCAAGGTCGATATAAAAGTCATCGTAAAAGGTATTGGCGGGAAAATAGACCTTGGCCGCCCCCAGATCGTAATTGTTCGGTTTTTTGGCCACAAGATAGTTATCCGTCTTTTCGATATCCTTTTCGATTTTGAGCGGCTCCCTTTTGCCTTCGATAGGAATAATGGCCTTGGTCTCGTTGCCGTTGATATCCTTGATCAAAAGTTCTACCGTATAGTTCAGGCCCTCTTCGATTTCAATTTTTCCGTCGTTATATAAGGTGTTATAGATACTCAGACGATTGCCCGGACCTTTGAATAGCTTCTGTATCTTCTGTCGATACCGGGTATAGTGGTCGTAATCGATCAACGTATTCAGATATCGGGTCTCGCTAAAAGAAAAGGTCTCAAAGTCATATTGGGTGTATACTTTGCCGTTAACGGTCTGCTGCACCGAATAGACCCCGTTTCTATTGGCGGCCAGATCGAGCCGGTCGTAGCCGACGAATCCCAAGCCTATGGTTCCGATGGCATTCACTTTTTCAGCTAGAAAGGTACCGTCTTCCTGTCTCTTAAAATCGATTTCTACTTTGTTCCGGTTTTGGTTGATTTCCGATGCTTCGGATAGGGGATAGCCGTATAGGTTGTTCAATACCGGATTGGTGGCATCCCTGACCTCAAACCCATATAACAAAGGGTTGGTAGGTTTCTCGGAAATACTGCTCCGGATCTCGAAATGCAGGTGGGGTCCCGATGAGCCGCCGGTATTGCCTCCGTAAGCGATGACCTGTCCCTTTTCTACCTTGACTTCCCCCAAATCGGGAAAGACTTCTACCTCGTAGGATTTTTTTTGGTACTGTACCTTTTTGATATAGGCTTCGATTTCGGGCGCGAATTTTTGCAAATGCCCATATACGGAGGTATACCCGTTGGTATGGGCCACATAGAGTACCTTGCCGTAGCCCCAATGTGCTATCTTGATGCGAACCACACTGCCCTCGCCGATGGCATAAATGGGAAGTCCTTCGCGTTGCTGGGTCTTGATATCGATACCGGAATGAAAATGGTTGCTGCGCAGTTCGCCGAAAGTGCCTGCCAATACCAAAGGTATATCCATAGGGGAGCGAAACGCGTCTTTAGGGTACGCTTCCTGTCCGAATGCGTTCGAAAGACAGCATACCGTAAGCAACAAGAAAATTTTCGGCATGGCCATTCTCCTAAATTGTATTACAAAATCAAGTCCGATATTAGATATCCCCATAACATTTTTTGATAAGTATCGCTCGTATCGCATCCTTTTTAAAAGGCTTATTTTTCCATTGAAAAAGGCAATGCGAAAGTAGCTAAACGGTTTGAATTCCTACAAATGTAAGTAGTAAATATAGGTGGATGTATCATTTTGAACGCTGCGATATATAGGTATAACGCATAAAGTTCCGTAAAATTTCCTTCCATCCTTTTAGGATGTTCCAAAACCCTTTTTGCGGGTTTGAAGTGTCCTGATATTTTTTTGGTTATAATTTAGTGTATTGGTTTTCAAGGAATAACATCCTATTTATTCATCCTAAAAATGAAGTAATGTGCGACTGGGCCGGAATAATTGACAAAAGTATTGCTAAGTAGAAACGGGTGTGTTAACTTTGTGTAAAATGCATTGCGTTTGGTCTATGAGCGAATTGGTCAAAGTAGTTGATTCTTTAGAGAATAAAATCAGTAAGTTGCTGCACAAGTCAGAAGTGTTGCAGCAGACGAACGCCAGATTGGAAAGCGAGATCGATCATCTGAAAAAGGACAGGGTCGAGGTCGCAAATTCCGTTTCGATATGGGAAGAACGTTATCATTCGCTTAAATTGGCCAACACGATGCTTGGCAGTAACCAAGACAAAACAGAAGCTAAGCTTAAAATAAATTCATTGATCCGGGAGTTGGACCATTGTATCGCCCAACTCGCCGAATAATGTTCAACCTTGAATACTAAGGATGTCGGAAAAGCTGAAAATCAAACTTTCTATTGCCGATAGGGTTTATCCCTTGACCATCGATCCCGCCCAAGAAGAGGGTTTGCGGAAAGCGGCGAAGAATATCGAACAGTTGGCCAAAAAGTTCGAACAGAGCTACGCGGTAAGGGACAAGCAAGATGTGCTGGCCATGTGCGCCCTGCAGTTTGCCTCGAAAATCGAACAGCGCGGCATCGACCAATCCGAAGGTTCACAAGAGGCCATGCAACGTTTGCAGGCACTCGATCAATTGGTCACCGAAAAGCTTGGCGCCAAATAAGGGACTTATTTCATAAATAATCCCTACTATCCTTTGTTTAGGATGATACGTTCTTTAAAATAGCATTAGTTACTGCCCACATTGGTACTACCTTTTGACGAACTCAACACTTATTATCTTTGAAAAGGGTGAGTTTAGGCTGTAAAAGCAAGCCCTACTTGTATAGGGATCCTTGATCAGTCTGTTAGCCCTAAACCTGTTTACTGGAGTTCGTTCAAGACTTCTCCAATGTGGGCTTTTTTTATCCGCTAACTGCGGGAGCTGGGCCGAAGCGCAGCTTAACAAATTTTAATTTGAGATTTAATAATGGATAATATTGCAACAGTAATAATTGTCGGAATCATTGGGCTGGCCATTGGGTTCGCGATCGCAAAATTTATGGAAAAGGGCAAGGCCTCCAAAACTACCCTAAACGCTAAAAAAGAAGCCGAAAGTATTCTGAAAAATGCCCAAACCGAGGGCGAGAGCATTAAAAAAGATAAAATCTTTCAGGCCAAGGAAAAGTTTTTAGAACTGAAAGCGGAGCATGAGAAAGTAATCATTAGCAAGGACAAAAAAATCAATGACGCTTTAAAGCGCACCCGCGATAAGGAGTCACAGGTAAGTAGCGAACTTGCCAAAAATAGCAGACTCAATCAGCAGTTGGATACCAAGATTCAGGATTTGGCCCATAAGGAGGAAATTCTGGAGAAAAAGCAATCTGAACTTGACAAACTGCATACGAAACAAGTGCAGCAGTTGGAGATGATTTCGGGACTATCTGCCGATGAGGCCAAAGGCCAATTGTTGGAGTCGCTTAAGGAAACCGCGAAGAGCGATGCCATGGCCTACATTCAGAGCACGGTCGAAGATGCCAAGATGACCGCGCAGCAAGAGGCCAAAAAAATCGTGATCAATACCATTCAACGTATCGGAACCGAAGAGGCCGTAGAGAATTGTGTCTCGGTCTTTAATTTGGAATCCGATGATGTAAAAGGTAGGATTATCGGTAGGGAAGGCCGAAACATCCGTGCGTTGGAATCTGCCACTGGCGTCGAGATTATCGTCGACGATACGCCCGATGCCATCATTCTTTCCTGCTTTGATTCCGTACGCCGCGAAATTGCCCGGTTGTCGTTGCACAAACTGGTCACTGATGGTAGAATTCACCCGGCCCGTATCGAGGAAATTGTCAAGAAGACGGAGAAGCAGATTGAACAGGAAATCGTTGAGGTCGGCAAACGTGCCGTAATAGACTTGGGCATTCACGGCTTGCATCCCGAGTTGGTACGTGCCGTGGGCCGTATGAAGTACCGTTCCTCTTACGGACAGAATCTTCTGCAGCACTCGCGGGAGGTTGCCAAACTCTGTGGGGTCATGGCAGCGGAACTGGGTTTGAATGCTAAAATAGCCAAGCGCGCAGGACTTTTGCATGATATCGGAAAAGTGCCGAATACCGAAGCGGAAGTAGAGACGCCCCATGCTATCTTGGGTATGCAATGGGCCGAAAAATATGGGGAAAAACCAGACGTCTGCAATGCCATCGGCGCCCACCACGACGAAATAGAGATGAAGACCTTGATATCGCCGATCGTTCAGGTCTGTGATGCCATCAGTGGCGCGAGGCCCGGAGCGCGGAGACAAGTGCTCGATTCGTATATTCAGCGCCTTAAAGATTTAGAAGAGATTGCATTTGCCTTTGGCGGAGTGCAAAAAGCCTACGCCATACAAGCAGGTAGGGAGCTTCGTGTCATTGTCGAGAGTGAGAAGGTCAGTGACGAGAAGGCCGCAGCCCTTTCTTTCGAGATTTCACAAAAGATTCAGACCGATATGACCTATCCCGGGCAAGTGAAAGTTACCGTTATCCGTGAAACACGTGCGGTGAATGTGGCAAAATAGGGATATTTAAAATATCAATTAAGAAGAGTCGCCTTTAGCGGCTCTTTTGGGTTTTAGAAAGCTCGTCTTCTTTTAACACAATTTTCAGCCACCTCTCCAACAGTAAGGTCTCGTTCTCCGTTAGTTCGACTTTTCTTCCTTTGGGCATTTTCTTCTTTAAGAATACCTGCTCGTAGATTTCAGGGGCGAACCTCGACATATTTTCTTTGGTAAATACCTCGGTGCGCTTTTTGGTAGCGTGGCAGGTGTTACATTTAGCCCGGAGAACGCCAAAGGCTTCTTCTCGAACATCATTTTGTTGTATATCAGGCTCAGTGTTTGAATAAACATCTATTGCCTCCGGCCGAGAAGTAGGGGAATGTAACATCGTGAAAAAGAGAAGTAAGATAAAGCTGAACTTCATGGTGTACGTTTCAAAGGCGTATATCCAGCTTCTGTTTACCTGCTAGGCTGAAATTATAATTTTATGACTTCGAACCAGAATCTGATCCCGAGTCCGACTGAGACCCTGGCGCTGATTCCGACTCCGACGCTGCGTTTAACGCCTGCTCCGATTCTCGCTGAATGCTATTTTTCATGATATTCAGCTCTTTTAATTTGGCTTTCCATGTGGCAAGGGCTGCCTTATGGGCATCCACTTTTTTGACTACGTCCTGTAAAAGGGGATTGTCGTCAGAGGCGTTCGAGAAAAACTGTAGGTTGGTATCCAATTGGCGAATTTCGGCCTTGGTCTCCTCAATTTTCGTACGGATGAAACTTCGTTCGTTCGCAATGGCCCGTTCGTTATCACTGTCGGCCAATTGTTGGATTTTATTTCCGTACTTGAGAAGCTCCGCCTCTTGCGGGTTCAGTCCTAATTTGCCGAAGAGCTTATCTATGGCCTTGTTAAAATCTTGGTCGATATGCTTTTTCTTGAAAGGTACCCTTCCCAGGGTTTTCCATTCTTCAACAAATGCCTTTATGGAGTTGAGGTCCGCATCGCGGTCGCCAGTAGGTTCAAAAGCCGATATTTTTTCTAGGCGGGCCGTTTTCTTTTGAAAATTGGCCTCCTCTTCTTCGCGCCCCTTGTTCTTAATTGCATGAATTCTATCGAAGTAATGGTTACAGGCACTCTTGAATTCCTTCCATATCTTATCGGAATACTTTCGGGGTACATGGCCGATTTTTTTCCAGTCTGCCTGAATGCGCTTCATTTTTGGGGTGGTAGCGTCGAAGTCTTCGCTATCTTTCAGCGAAACGGCCAAGTCGACCAATGCCCGTTTTTTTTCGAGATTCTTCTGTTCTTCTTGTTTTAGGTTTTTATAGTAGGCGTTTTTGGTACGATTAAATGTGCGTACCGCCTCTTTAAACGCGGCCCAGTTT
>JBATUY010000413.1:0-22065 GCA_049671465.1 Pricia sp.
GTACGGCGCAGACGGTAGATCTTTCTGCCCTTGACAATGCGGGAACCGACGACCAGAACCTGACCCTGACCGGAAATACCCTCGCCATCGAGGACGGAAACGATGTGGACCTGAGCGGATATCTGGACAACACGGACGACCAGAATATTGAAAACCTGGGCCTTGTCGGGACAACCTTGACCGTTGGTATCGAGGACGGTACGGCGCAGACGGTTGATTTGGCATCCATCGATACGGACACCGATGAACAAGATTTGACTGGAGCGACCTTAACGGGTAACACCTTGCAGATCGATATAGAGAACGGCGCATCAACAACCGTTGACCTTTCAGCCTTAAACGACAGTGGTACCGATAACCAGAACCTGACCGGCGCTACATTGAACGGAAGTAATATTTTACAAATCGATATCGAGGATGGTAGCTCGACTACCGTTGATCTGTCCGTATTGAATAATAGCGGCACCGATAACCAGACTCTTACTGCTGGCGCAGCGCCGGGAAGTCTAAGTATATCCGGTGGTAACGCCGTAACCTTGAACGTTAACGATGCCGATGCCAATCCAAACAACGAAATTCAGACGTTGAGCAGAACAGGTACCAATGTTCAGCTTTCACTCGGTGGAGGTACAGTTTCCATTGCCGATAATGACAACAGTTCATCCAATGAATACAACACAAATTTTCGCGTAAACGGAACCAATCTACAGATTATCGACGGCGGTGGCACGCGTTCCGTTCCATTAAATACGATTAGCACCGACGACCAGTTCGACGACGAGGTCCAATTACGAACCCCGATCGACGTAGACGATGCCGAGAAGGCGACGGTGACCAATGAGACAACGGTTCAAGAAGTAATACAGGCTATCGCTCCTATCACTTCGAAAGCGGCACGCATTTTCTACCCACCATCCATAGCGGTAGATGCCTCAAGCAACGGCACCGGAAGAACAATCAACCTGTACACACAGTACACGGCCCAATTCGCGACTCCGGCCGTGGCAAGTGCTGGAGCGCCAGCCGCCATCCCGACCTATGCACCAGGCGATCTATACTATTATGTAACGGAGTTTGACACGAGCGTTTTTGCCAACGTAAGCGTAGACGCAAATGGCGTGATGACCTACGATGTCATCGCTGCTCCAGCCGACTACAACTCCCTGATCAACGTAGTATTCGTCGTAAAGTAAAACATCGCAAAACAAACCAAAAAACGCGACCCCCAAACCAATTTGAAACCCAACAACACATATAAAACGCTCGTCCTCAGTATGGTATTTACCCTGCTGGGGCTTGCCGTTTCGAATGCGCAGTATCTGCTACAGGCACCGCCGAACACTGACGGGGAGACCCGTACGAATTTTCGGTGGTACGAGGCATCGGACCGCACCACGGTGTTAAGCACGGATTCCTTTTACGAGGCGACCGATAGGGGCGTATACTTCGCGACCTATGACGGAACCTCTTGCGGCCAGAACGCTACCGGATATTTTATCTTGACCACTTGTAACGCACCCAACAACGAAGTGACCTTAGATGTATCGGCAACTCCGATACCACCGGGGGCGAGTATCAGTTGGAGCCCGGCCATCACCGGAAACCAGACCAGCCCGACGGTGATCGCGACGGAGACGGTCGTTAGGTATACGGCCACGATCACCAAGGCGGGAAACAGCAAAAGCCTTCCGAATTTTACGGTGGTCTGTATGGACGAGGCCGCGACCTTGGTCGACGATTTTATTACCGTTAACGAAGACGAACAGGTCGTTGTAAACATCTACGATAACGATTCCGATTTGCCTATTTCGGGTGACCTGACGATTTCCGATACACCCGACAACGGCACTGTGAGCATCGACAACAACGGTACGCCCAATGATCCGACCGACAATATCGTAACCTATATTCCGAATCCGGATTATACTGGTACCGATACGTTCGATTATACGGTCTGTAATGCATCCGGCGCTTGTAGTATGGCAACGGTCACGGTCGAGGTGCTTCCTATTGTCGACGCTATCGATGACCTTGCGGCAACGACTCAGAACATGTCTACCGATATTGATATTCTGGCGAATGACAACGATATTCCATCCATAGGCAGTTTGACGGCGACGAATCCATCCAACGGAAACATCCTTATAGATACTGGCGGAACACCCAATAATCCATCCGATGATAGCATTACCTACACCCCTGATAACGGATTTGTAGGCAACGATTCGTTCACCTACACCCTTTGTGACGATGCCGGCCCAAGAAATTGCAGTACGGCGACGGTATCTGTGGTCGTGAACGCTCTTGGTGTCGACCTTGACAGTGATGATGATGGTATTCTGGATAGTTTCGAGGATTTGAACTTGGATGCCGACAACGATCCGTCCACCAATCCGACGGACACCGACAACGACGGTATTCCCGATTATTTGGATATCGATAGCGACAACGACGGTATTCCCGATAACATTGAGGCGCAATCGACTTTCGATTATCTCGCACCGCGCGACGAAGACCGCAATGACAACGGACTTGATGATGCCTATGAAGAGAACGGGTTAACGGGTATCATTCCCGAAGATACCGATGGAGACGGCATACCCGATTATGTTGATGGGGATAGTGACAATGATGGTATTCCCGATAACATCGAAGGCCACGATTATGATCATGACGGTATTGCCGATGTGAACTTGATCGGTTCGGATAAGGATAATGACGGTCTGGATGACGGATATGAAGGCGATAGATCCATAGACCGCGATGTCAACGATGAGATGGATGATCCGCGAAATACGCTGCCGGATACCGACGGTGACGGAATACACGATTATAGGGACGATGACGATGATGGCGACGGTATTGCATCCAGAAATGAGGACGCCAATAACGACGGAAACTTCGCCAATGATGATGAGAATGGCAATGGTACGCCCGATTATTTAGAACCTAACGCCCAGCAAGATGAAATCTCGATTTTCAATGTCATCACCCCGAACGGCGATGGTATACACGATACGTTGACCATAAGCGGATTGGAAAATTATCCCGACAACTCCATCCGCATATACAACCGATGGGGCGTATTGGTTTACGGTACACAGGCCTATAATACACAGGGCAACGTGTTCAAAGGTACTTCGGAAGGCAGGGTTACCGTTGACACGGATCGAAATCTACCGGTGGGCACCTATTTCTATATTTTGGATTACAAGAATAATCTGGATGAAAAGAAAACTATATCTGGTTACTTATATATTAACAGATAGCAAAAAAATGAATATCCCAAATCATAACAAAAGCTATTGTACATACCTACTGGCCGTTATGGCCATAACCTTTCTTTCTTTAGGCGAAGGGCTTTTTGCACAACAAGATGCGCAGTATACGCAATACATGTACAATACGGTAAGCGTGAATCCTGCGTATGCCGGTTCACGCGGACATATCAGTGCGGCGGCCTTATATCGTGCCCAATGGGTAGGTTTGAGCGGTGCTCCTACGACCCAAACCGTAAACATACATTCTCCGATAGGCTATCAGGGTATCGGTCTGGGCGCCTCTATCGTAAGAGACCGCATCGGGCCGACGGCGGAAGATAATTTTGATATCGATTTCTCGTATACCATCTATACCTCCACTGAAGGCCGTTTGAGTTTTGGACTGAAAGCCGGCTTGAATTTATTGGATATCCGGTTTTCGGAACTGAACCAATTCACCACAGACCCCATCCTCGAAAATGACGTAGATAACCGTTTTTCACCCAATTTCGGGGCGGGCGTCTACTATCATAACCAAAAGTTTTATGCCGGCCTTTCGGTTCCCCGGTTCTTGGAAACTTCCCATTTCGACGGCGAATCACTTTCTACCGCAAGGGAACAGATGAACTTTTATTTGATTACGGGCTATGTGTGGGATTTGAACGCCTATTTGAAATTCAAGCCGACTTTACTGACCAAGGTGGTGCAAGGTGCACCGTTACAGGTCGATCTTTCGGCAAACTTCATGCTCAGCGAAAAGTTCATTTTAGGAGCGGCCTACCGTTGGGATGCCGCCGTCAGCGGTATGCTCGGTTTCAATATTTCGAACAAGGTCTTGATTGGTATGGCCTATGATCGCGAGACCACTGAACTAGGCAGTGCCACTTTTAATGATGGCTCTTTTGAGGTGATCTTTCGTTACGATTTTATTTCTACAAAGGGCAATTTGAAGTCGCCGCGGTTCTTCTGATTCTATCAATGCATGATTCTGAATGGTCTCCATTAAAACAAATGTTAAAAAAAATCCTTATCAACGGACACAGATTTTAAAATATGGGAATTAAAACCCTTTTTGCATGTAAATCGAATGGTGCTATGTTTGTCGCTTTGGTATTTTTTGGCGTGCATTTTTCTTTTGGACAGTTGAGCGATCTTCATTATTTACCGCCTTTGAAACAAGGGGTTAATAATGAGGCGGTGGAACGGCAGGCCGTGTATCTCAGCACCCCCGAAACTACAGCTTTTACGGTTAGAGCCTTTCGTGGTACAAGCACGGTGCCTTTGGCAACTTTTACCATATCGAATACCGCCCCCGCAATTTATAGTTTGCCGAACGGTGATAATAATATCACCATGGTAACCAACAACGGTACCGGAGTGGTTTTGACCAATGGGGGACTCCGATTCGAATCGGATAACAATGAACTTTTTTACATAAACTATCGAAGTTCTTCGCCTTCTCAGGCATCCTCCCTGACCAGTAAGGGAAGGCAGGCCTTAGGTCGGAACTTCAGATGGGGCGGCGTGCCCAATAGGGGAACGGAGCCTTCCCTTTCTACTTCTCTCGGTATCATGGCATCCGAGGATAATACTTCGGTAACCGTTTCCGGGTACGATCTCAATTGTGTGTTCCGACTTCAGAACAATCGTGCCGGAATCACCTCCAACACCATTAATATTACCCTGAATCGCGGGGAGAGTTTTGTGCTGGAGGCAATCAAAGAAGAAACCACGGCCAATATCGATGGATGGCTAGGCGCTTCAATCGTTTCCGACAAAGATATTGCTATAAGTAATGGGGGTCTCAACTATAGTGTCTTCCCGGGATCCTCGTCTAGGGACAGTGGTATAGATCAACCCGTTCCAGAAAACCGTATTGGAAAAGAATATGTGTTTATTCGCGGAAACGGAACCGACGATACCGAGTTTCCAGTAATTATAGCAACCCAGAATAATACCGATATTTTCGTAAACAATTCGCCTACACCGATAGCCAATATCAATGCAGGTGACTATTTTGGGATTCCCGGTTCCAACTATTCCAGCGGTTCGCCGGGGGCCAATATGTTGGTAATTACGTCGAAAGATGCCTATGCCTATCAAAATTTGGCCGGGTCTAATGCTACAAATACCTTGGGACTCAATTTCGTAGCTCCGCTCAATTGCCTTTTACCCGACAATCTTGATAATATCTCCAATGTTACCGACGCGGCCGGAACCGTGATGGCCGGTGGTATTACGATAATCGCTTCGACGACCACGCCGGATTCCAATATTACGGTCACCGACGGAACCGGGAGCGTTACTTTACCGGCCTCCAATGCGGTTTCGGGCTCGACGCTATGGAAAACATATTACCTCCCTAACCTTACCGGAAATGTTTCCGTTCAGTCCTCCGGACCGATTGCCGTAGGTTTTTTTGGTACCAATGGCGATCGGGGTATCGCCGGATATTTTTCCGGTTTCGATACCGTTCCCGATGTAGATCTTCAAATTACCGGTGCAGGATGTATTCCAGGTAACGATGTAGAGGTCGTAGACCCTAATTTCGATGCCTATCAATGGTATGATAATAATGGCGACCCGATTCCCGGAGCCATAACATCCTCATACACTCCTACGCTTGCAGGTGACTATTTCGTTCGCGTCACCAAAGGCGGCTGTACCTACGATTCCCAACCTCTGTCTGCATATTATTGCAATCCCGATATCAAGCTTACCAAAACCGCCGACGTCTCCCAAGCCTTGGAAGGCGATACGGTGAATTTCACCGTTACGGTTGAAAGTTTGGGTGTGAACCCCGTTACCAACTTGGCCATTACCGACCTCGCGGATGGTTTCAGTATCGTATCCGCCAGTCCGAGTGTAGGCAGTTGGGCCTATCCTGTATGGAACATCGGAACCCTAAACGCCGGGGAGCTTGAGACGATTGACATAGTCGCTACCATTACCGAGTTGACGAACAACAGTGCTTCGGCAATATTGACCAATACGGTGACCAATTCCCAAGATCAAACCGACACCGATATTAGTTTGGATGAACCTTCGGTGGATATCGATGTGGACAATGATTGGGATCTTGACGGTATTGTAGACAATGATGATTTGGACGATGATAATGATGGAATTCCCGATACGGATGAAGGCGATTTGGATTCAGATGGAGATGGCCTGAACAACCGTGTCGATCTTGATAGCGATAACGATGGCATCTACGATGTCGTAGAGGCAGGGCATTTTCAAGCTAGTTCTAACGGGATGGTATCCGGTGCCGTAGGTGCTAATGGTTTGCCCGATGCGGTGGAAACCTTTCCGGATAGTGGCACGATCAATTATGTAATAGCGGAAAGTGCAGATGATTCGGATGCGCTTGAAAATTACATTGACCTTGATTCCGACGGTGACGGCATTCCCGATAATGTGGAGGCCCAAACTTCTTTGGGTTATGTACCTCCCAATGCCGATGACCCTGCTACCTACTCCGCGAACCGTGGGATGAATTCCGCTTATTTGGGAGGATTGACTCCCGTAAACACCGATACGGCCGATTTGCCCGATTACCTCGATACGAATTCCGATAACGAGGGGGCTCCCGATGGTGCCGAAGCCGGTTTGAGCCCGGCAAACAGTGATATCGACAATGACGGACTCGACGATGCCACGGATGCTGATACCACTGGCTACAACGATCCGGCCGGAACGGTCGACAATCCCTTGACCGGATCTTTGATCCTTCCCGACGAGGATACAGATGCTAGGTTAGGGGGCGATGTAGACTTTAGGGATACCGTCGATAACCGGTTGGATTCCGATAATGACGGCACCTACGACGGTGGAGATCTTGACGACGACAATGATGGTATACCCGATGAGATCGAGAATGCAACCTGTTATGGTGGTGGGGCGAGCGGTCTGTTGTTTACCGAAGATTTTGGGGCCGGGGACCGGACCACCACACCCTATACCAATTACGCCTACGAACCGGATGATTGGATGAACGACGGTGCCAGTATAAATGATGGGGAATATGCGATTCTAAATGACATCCAAAATTCCGCTTCTTGGGCTGCGGGACTTTGGGTCGACCAGCCTGACCACACCGGAAATCCTAATGGGCGTATGGCACTCTTCAATTCCACCAATTCCCCTGCCGAAGAGTTTTACAATCGTGATAATATCACCGTGGTACCCAACGTATTTTTGGAATTCAGTTTTTGGGTCAAGAATATCGACTTATCTACATCCGACAATGGCCGTACCCTTCCCAACATAACGGTTTATGTACGTGACAATGCCGGTGCCGTAACTCTTGAAACTTTTAGTACGGGCAACGTGGCCAAAGACGAGCAGTGGCACAAGTATAACTTTACGTTCGATCCGGGCAGCAATACCGAAATCAGCTTTGTTATGGTCAACAACGCATCCGGCGGATTGGGCAACGATTTGGTGCTAGACGATTTTACCATCGCCATACTTTGCGACGTAGACGGTGACGGGGTCACCAATAGCCTCGACCTGGACAGCGATAATGACGGAATTTTGGATATTGTAGAAAGTGGCGTTTTGGATCAAGGTGCCACTGACGCCGATTCGAACGGAAAAATTGACGGGGTCGAAGGTGATTTTGGTAATAATGGTCTCTTCAATGCCGTCGAAAGTGACGATACCCTTTCGGCAACTTTGACCTATACCGTAGCCGAGAGTAGCGATGATAGCGATACGATAGCCAACTTTTTGGATCTCGATAGCGATGGAGACGGTATTCCCGATAACACCGAAGCGCAATTGACTTTGGGGTACATCCCTCAAAACAATGACAATGCGGCCTTCTATGAAGCCAACGAAGGTGTGAACTCCGCTTATCTCGGTGGACTCACACCGGTGAACACCGATTTGGCCGATAGTCCCGATTATTTGGATACCGATTCCGATAACGAAGGTGGAAACGATACCGATGAAGCGGGATTGATCTTGACCGGAAACGATTCCGACAACGACGGCATCGACGATGTGACCGATATTTCTACCGATTACAGTATCCCCGGAGGAATTATCGATAGTCCCGTTTCCGGAGGTATTCGACTGCCCGACGTGGACAATGACGTGACGACCGGTGGAGATGTCGACTTTCGGGATGATACCGAAGACCGTCCCGATACCGATAGCGATGGCATTATCGATGCGGTCGACCTCGATGACGACAATGACGGAATTCCCGATGAGATGGAATGTAGTTTGAGTGCCCTCCGCACCGGTCCGGTCGCTTCTTCCGATATCACGTTCGACATTACCGGAACCGGGGGCGCCGAAGCAGGAATCTTGAATTCCATCTCCATTACCGGGGTCGGCAACCTTCTGGATAATTTTGTGAAACCGACAGGGTATACCTCCAGTTTTGCATCCAATGACCCCAATGATATCCATGAGCAATACCATGCCATGCGGCTATCCGATATTACGAGTCCCTCTTGGAATACCGATATCCGCTTGGCCTTTCAGTCCCAAGACCTGAACCACTATCAGGCTACCGACAACACTATTGTAGCGACCGATACGTGGACGCTGACTTACGATCCCGTACAAGTGACCACCGAAGGCTTTCTGGTATTGATGGAACGGGACGGAAACAATCCCTACGCCATCAACGCATACGATGCCGGCGGCAACTTGATAAACGCATCCCGATATATTGTAGCAACAACGGCGTACGTAGATACACCGGTCAATGCCTCCAACGGCCAGAATATCAAGTTGGCCATAATTCCGATGACCGATTTCGCACCGATAGGCACCTTGATCGGAGCCATAGAATTTTTTGCGCACAATGCAACGGGCAACGGTCCCGACGGGAAAGCCTTTATCACTACCGATGGCGATATCTGTAATGATAGCGACGGCGACGGTATCATCAACAGTATTGATCTCGACAGCGACAATGATGGCATCTTTGACGTGGTCGAAAGTGGAGTATTGAACGAAGCCGGGGCGAATGACGATGACAACGATGGAAGATTGGATGGTAGTCCTGCCGATTTCGGGAACAACGGTCTCTTGAACGCCATCGAGAACGACGACTCCTTGGCGGCGACTACCGCTTACACGCTGTTGGATTCCGATAGCGATAGTGAAAGGGATGCATACGAACTAGACTCTGATAACGACGGCTGTTTCGACGTGACGGAGGCCGGATATACTGACGGCGAAAACGATGGAATCTTAGGCGATTCCCCGGTCAGCATCGATGCAAACGGATTGGTCACCTCGGCCACTGACGGCTATACGGAGCCATTGGATGCCGATGCCAATGGTACCTTCGATTATCGCGAAGTAGGCATTACGCCAACCATCGATACACAGCCGATAAATGCCACGGTATGCTCCGGCGTTCCGATTTCCTTTACCGTAGGTGCAACCAATGCCGGCAACTATCAGTGGCAACTTTTTGACGGTACGACCTGGTCCGACCTTGCCGATGTAGGCATTTACAGTGGTACGGCTACCAACACCCTACAGCTGGCAACTACTACCGTGGCCGAGAATGGGAATCGCTATCGCGTCGTAGTCTCCAATTTGGGATACGCCTGTGATATTCCAATATCCGATGAAGTTGAACTCATTGTGGAGCAAACGCCCGATATCATCATCGGCGACGCTCAGGAAACCGAGGGAGGTATCATCCGTTTCCCCGTAACGCTCTCGAGTATCGGATGCCTTTCCGAAGATATAACCATGACCTTTTCGTTTACCAACGGCACTGCGGATACATCGGATTATACCGATTCCAACGTTCAACTGACCATTACCGCCGGAAGTCTGAGGGGCGAAGTGACGGTTCAAACCACGGACGATGACATCGACGAGAACGATGAGACCTTCAGCATTTCAATCGCTAGTATTGACTCGGGAACGGTAGGTGATTTTTCTGATACGGCCATAGGCACCATTCTTGACGATGATATTACCGAACTCGACTCCGATGACGACGGTATCTTGGATAGTTTTGAGGATTTAAATACCGATGGTGACAACGATCCGGCGACGAATCCGACCAACACCGACGGCGACCTGTATCCCGATTATTTGGATATCGATAGCGATAACGACGGCATTCCCGATAACGTAGAAGCACAGACCACCGAAGGATATATTCCGCCAAGCCTTCAAGATGTGAACAACAATGGCCTCGACGACGCATACGAAACGGGCGCGAACTTGGGAATTATACCCGTCAATACCGATGGTGAAGATTTCCCCGATTATCTAGATGCCGACAGTGATAACGACAATGTGCCGGACAGTATCGAAGGCCATGATCGGAATCATGAAGGTATCGCCGATGTAAGCTTTGTAGGTTCTGACAAAGATGACGACGGACTTGACGACGGTTATGAGGGCAGCACACAGATCGATACCGATGTCAACGATGAAATTGACGATCCCGCCAACGATTTACCGAATACCGATGGCGACGCCCTTTTGGATTATCGTGACGCCGATGATGATAACGATGAAATCGCCACACGGGAAGAAGACGGTAATGCCGATCGTAACTACGCCAACGACGATGTAGACGGCGATGGCACTCCCGATTATCTAGAGGCGAACCCTCCAGAAGTGGAAGTGTTCAACATCGTTACGCCGAACGACGATGGGGTTCATGATTACCTGATGATTTCAGGGCTTGAGATTCGCCCGAACAACAGCATCCAAATATTGAATAGGTGGGGTATGCTGGTCTATGAATCGGAGTCTTATGATAGCAGCGGCAACCATTTCAACGGTACCTCACAGGCACGGGCTACGATGGGCAAAGATGAAAAACTACCGGTCGGAACCTATTTTTATATCTTCAATTACGAGGATATAGATGGAAGTTTCAAAACCCTATCAGGCTATCTTTATTTGAATTAAAGCGTGCAGCGATAGATAATTTGATCATGTACCTAATATCCCAGTTTAAGCCTTCCTGTTTTTTGAGGAAATAGCGCATCCTTAAGACTGTAAGTTTACCCATCTTAAATAATTCTTCAGGGTACAGACTATTCCGAACATCATAGCGTTAGCATAGTACCATTCACCTTTGCTTATAGGAAATATCCTTATAAAAACTTGCTGAAATGGACATTTAACCTCAATCTCCAACGGAATCATACTCTTTCATGGCGCTCATCCAAATACCCATTAAACACCTTATTTTTGGTATAATGCTGATGCTATGCTCGTATCTAGTGCAGGCTCAACAAGATGCGCAGTACACCCAATACATGTATAACATGCCCAGCATCAATCCCGGATATGCCGGTTCTAAAGAGAGTCTGAGCATTACGGCCCTTTACCGATCACAGTGGGTAGGCCTCGAAGGCGCACCCAAAACCCAGACGTTGAGCTTGCATTCCCCGATCGGGTATAGAGGGGTGGGACTTGGCTTCGGCATTCTGAACGAACAGATCGGCCCTACTTCGGAGACCTATTTTGATATTGACTTTTCGTACACCATTTTCACCTCTCGGGAGGGTCGGCTCAGTTTCGGCCTGAAGGGCAGTGCGCATCTTTTAGACGTTCGGTATTCTCAATTGGATCAGGATATTGGTAACCCAAACGGTCCGGACCCGCTGTTACAACAGGATATCGAGAACAAATTCTCGCCGAATATCGGGGCAGGGGTGTACTACCATAACGGGAAGTTTTACGCCGGGGTTTCCGTTCCCAGAATCTTGGAAACGACGCATTTTAGTTCATCCAATATCTCTACGGCAAAAGAGCAAATGAACCTGTACCTGACCTCAGGCTATGTCTACGATATAAACAGGAATTGGAAATTTAAACCCGCGGTATTGACAAAACTTGTTCGCGGTGCACCGCTGCAGGTCGATGTATCCGCCAATTTTATGTACAACGATACTTTTGTTTTCGGAGCGGCCTACCGTTGGAGCGCAGCGGTAAGCGGTATGTTCGGTTTCTATATTGATGATGGCTTTTTATTGGGGGTCGCCTATGATCGGGAAACTTCAGAACTCGGCGGCACGCAGTTCAACGCAGGATCTTTTGAAGTACTGCTACGCTACGATTTTAAAAAAGCCAATGGAAAGCAAATACGGTCACCACGGTTTTTTTAAAAGTTACCCGTTAAAAGGTATTCTTTCATGATTTTGAAAAGGCTTAAATCAGACAGATTTTATTCCCAAGGTTATCAAAAAGGACCATCTTTAAATTTTTTTCCTTTTTTTACATGAGGCCATTCTGAAATCAAAGCTATAAATACCCTCCATTTTTACAACAACCTTAACCCTCAAACCGCAGAAAGACCTTATTTTTGCAACATGAAGGAAGAAAACGTAATTCTGGTCGATGAGAACGACAACCAGATAGGCACCATGCCAAAAATGGAGGCGCATGAAAAAGCACGACTGCATCGCGCTTTTTCGGTGTTCGTTATGAACGATAAAGGCGAAACCATGCTGCAACAACGCGCGGCGGACAAATACCATTCCCCCTTGTTGTGGACGAACACCTGCTGCAGTCACCAGCGCGTCGGCGAATCGAATATCGAGGCCGGTAAGCGAAGGTTGCAAGAAGAAATGGGATTCGTCACCGAACTCGACGAGTTGATATCCTTCATTTATAAAGCGCCCTTTGACAACGGCCTGACGGAACACGAATTCGACCATGTGATGATCGGTAGCTATAACGACGAACCGAACATCAATCCCGATGAGGTAGCCGCTTGGAAATGGATGCGGCCCGAAGCCGTACGCGACGATATAGATGCACATCCGGAGCGGTATACGGCTTGGTTCAAAATTATTTTCGAACGTTTCTATGAGCATATTTCGAAAAAATCGCTGAGCTAACGTCCCGAAAACCTAAAATCATATCTCAACGAATCCCTTCAGTCAAAGTCCTGCAAAAAACATGAAAGTAAAAGTTAGTAGAAAGGCCCATTTTAACGCCGCCCATCGCCTGTATCGAAAAGATTGGAGCGATGAGAAAAACGATGCCGTATTCGGCAAATGCAACAACCCGAACTTTCACGGCCATAATTACGAGCTGATTGTCAGTGTCGCCGGTGAGATAGACCCAGAGACCGGTTTTGTTATGGATATGAAAGTTCTGAAAGACCTTATTAAAAGCGAGGTTGAGGATTCGCTTGACCATAAAAACCTGAATCTTCAAGTGCCGGAGTTTGAAACGGTCAATCCTACGGCTGAGAACATTGCCGTTTTTATTTGGAAGCGGCTGCGGTCACACATCGATTCGAATAAAGACCTCGAGGTCAAGCTCTACGAAACACCGCGCAACTTTGTAACCTTTAACGGCTAGATATGGGACTGAATGTGGGCGATCAAATTCCGGATTTTAGCTTGAAAGATCAAAATGGCGATATGTTCTCGAGTGCGGATTTGAGAGGCCAAAAAGCATTGGTCATCTTTTTTTATCCCAAAGATAATACGTCGGAATGTACCAAACAGGCCTGTAGTTTTCGCGATAGCTATGAAGATTTTAAGGCCTTGGGGGCCGAAGTGGTGGGTATCAGTGCCGATACCGAAAAAAGTCATGTTCGATTTGCCGATGAATATCAATTTCCTTTTAAACTATTGTCCGATACCGACAAAAAAGTGAGGCAGTTGTTTAAAGTGAAAAATAGTCTACTGGTGGTGCCCGGAAGGGAAACCTATGTGGCCGATAAGAGCGGCGAGATTATTATGGTATTCAATAATATGAAGGCCAACGGCCATATGAAGCGCGCCATAAGGGCGTTAAAAGAAAATTCTTGAATTTGAACATTAGTTCAGAAAATCAAGCCTTTATTATCTAGTCGACGACCGACGACCAAAATCTTAAATGTATCAGCTGTCATCTAGCATCTAAACCCTATGTATCCCTTAAAATTCCATCCTATTTTAAAAGAACGTCTTTGGGGCGGTAATAAACTGAAATCGGTCTTGGGAAAGTCCGTAAAAAGCGATATCACTGGCGAAAGCTGGGAGGTTTCTGGGGTCGACGGTGATATTTCTGTAGTGTCTAATGGCGAGTTGGCCGGTACGTCCTTACAACAACTTATCGATGACCGAGCTGAAGACTTGTTAGGGAAAAGTGTGGTCGAACGCTTTGGAACCGAATTTCCCATCCTCATAAAATTTATCGATGCCAAGCAAGATCTCTCCGTGCAACTTCATCCGAACGATGAGCTGGCCAAATCGCGCCATGATTCCTTCGGAAAAACCGAAATGTGGTACATTATGGATGCTGACAAAGAAGCAAATCTGATCGTAGGCTTTAATCGTGACGTATCTCAAAAGGAATATGCCGAAAGCTTGCAAAATGATACCCTATTAGATTTGTTGAACTATGAAAAGGTGGCCAAGGGAGATACTTTTTTCATCAATACCGGTAAGGTACATGCCATAGGCGCTGGTGTACTGTTGGCAGAAATACAGCAGACGTCAGATGTCACTTACCGCATTTTTGATTTCAACCGCAAGGATAAAAATGGCAATCTGCGCGAATTGCATACCGAACAAGCCTTGGATGCCATCGATTATGAGCAAAAGGATGATTTTAAGGTGGACTATAATTCGCATATGAATGTGATGAACGCTATGGTCGATTGCCCTTATTTTAAGACGGACTATCTACACTTGACCGAAAACTGGCTTCAAGATTTGAGTGATCGGGATGCCTTTACGATTCTAATGTGCGTAAACGGCAACGCCCAGATAGCCAATGCAGCGGGTACTGTACCCATTAAAAAAGGGGAGACCGTCTTGGTGCCGGCCCTATCGAACTCGATTTCCATAAAGACCGATAGTGCAGAATTTTTAGAAGTAACGATTTGACAATAAAAGCTTATTTTTGCAAAAAATAAAATAGCAACCATGGCAAGTGTACGAGAATTAAAAAAGGACATCAACAATGTATTGGGCGATATTATCGAGGCTGTTTACATTACCGATGCCGCAAATAACAAGCAAGATTCCAAAGATGGCGTTGCGATTATCGACGAGGCTATCGCTGCCTTTGACGGACTGATTGCAGATGTTAATAAAAAGGATGTTGACAATCGCGCCAAACATCTGAAAGGCGTTCGCAAAGATTTGGAAAAAAAGGCCGGCGACCTTGTTGAAAAAGTGAACCAATTGGGGTCGTAGCAACCCGCTTCCTTACAATCGGTTAAGTTTAAAAGTATAAATCCCGCTTCGTGCGGGATTTTTTTGTTCGAGAAGGACTTTTTCAGTAGTTGACCCGCAAACTTAATCATGTTTCCATTGCTGTCAATAAGCCTATTAAAGCAATATCTAGCTCGTTTGTAATCAAATCGCCACAGTAGCAAACTGCCGCCAGCAAGCAGGGCTACCACTATGAAATCCTCCCGGTCGTACCTATCCTGTCGTTTATAGTTCAAATGAGGACGAGCTTTTTAGGTCAGATTTACCGTTTACTTTTCCGCCTGAATCTCTTCCAAAAATTCTCCTAACTCCCTACCATATTTAGATGCCATCACTTCTGGGGTCAGGGAATTATAAATGGAATCCAGATAAATGACGTTGGCATCGGAAACCTCGGTGAGGGCGATATAAGGGGCAATGTAAGAATCTTTGTTGTTGAGCGCAAAGTTCAGGGCAAAGGCATAGCCGCGCTTGATGTTGGTATTGCTGAGGCGCTGCATGGAATCTAGTTGTACGGAATCTAAAACCGTTTGTTGGCTGGCGGCGGTCTGTATCAGCTCTAGGTTCTTTTTGTTGAACCGGGACATGGTTTTTCGATATTCCTCTAATTTTTTTTGTGTTTTCGAGCCTTCGATCTTGGCGTTGGTGTCAAAGGTGTTCCAAGAGGTATTGACGGTAATCGTGCCGGGTTCACCGAAAAAGGTAATGCGGTCGTTGATGTCGTTCGCGTCTTTCTTGTTGAGATATAGATAGAAAATTTCGGGACTTTCAAGTTCGGTGCTAAAGCTAAAGCTGCCATCGCCTTCCACCAACAGGGAATCAATTGTGACCAAGGTAGAATCGGGAATGTGCTGTAGATAAAGCGTTCCCTTTTTAAGGCCCTTGACCTTGCCGGTAACGGTCATGGTGTTTTCGGAAGTGCCTTCACCGCAGCTCAGCATAAGCGTGATGAAAGTTAAGAAGAATGCTGTTATTTTTTTCATTTTGGTTTTTAGGATGGAATTAGAAGATAACGCGCCTCTGGCACAAAAAAGAAGACAGCGTTGCGTGATGTGTCTTACCGTCTAAGGCTTACATATCAATGCGCAAATATGATGAATTTTTACTTTCTTCAAAACATTCTCGAAGTAAAATACAGCGTATCGACCAACGGTACCCTAGCATGCGGCTTATCAAGTGGAAAGGATCTTTCATCGAAAAACCCGCATAAAAATTAGAGATATGCCCGTATTTCCCTAATTTAGGCGAAAATTCCTACTTATGAACAACTACATCGTATTATTCTGCTTTTTTGCAATATGTTTTGTAATGGCCTGTCTCTTGGTTTTGTTTCTGTCAGAGGATAAGAGCCAATGAGGCCCTAAGTGTATGGCCTTAAGCGATATCGTTACATTGTAGAGGCGACTTCCATCAAGTACGCACATAAAAGCGCACCCCCGGTACCGACCACATATCCGAAGACGGCCAGTAGTACACCTACGGAGGTCAACGACGGATGAAACTCCGCCGCCACAACGGGTGCCGAAGCCGCCCCGCCTACATTGGCCTGACTTCCGACGGCCAAAAAGAAATAGGGGGCTTTGATAAGTTTAGCTACTAGTATCAATAAGCCTGCGTGAATGGAAATCCAAATAAGACCAACAACCAATAGTCCCGGATTCTCCATCACCCTTCCCAAATCCATTTTCATACCTATGGTGGCCACTAGAATGTAGATGAACATGCCGCCAATTTTGCTGGCGCCCGCACCCTCATAGTTCTTAGCTTTGGTAAAGGAAAGTCCAATACCGATGGCCGTCGCAAGAACCACCATCCAAAAGAAACCGGAACCTAAAAAGGACATAAAGTTCTTTGGATCTGCCACGGAAGCTACGTTGGCTATCAAATAAGCGCTGATTTCGTCCCCGAAAAAGTGTGCGATACCGGTCGCCGTAAATCCGAAGGCTAGCATCATGATATAATCTTTCAAGGTCGGCACGCGGGTAATTTTTTCCGCAAAATCCGTAACTTTTACCTTCAGGGTTTCGATAGCCGATGTATCCGCTTTCAACCATTTATCGATTTTAGTGCTTCGGCCTACCCCGAATAAGATTACGGCCATCCACATATTGGCGATAACGATATCGACCAGTACCATTTTGCCATATTCATCGGGATTGTACCTGAAAATTTCGAGCATGGCCGCTTGGTTTGCACCACCACCGATCCAACTTCCCGCAATGGTGGACAGTCCGCGCCACACGGCGTCAAAATCGCTTCCGCCGACGGTATCCGGAGAAAAAATGGAAACGATCAGAATAGCGATTGGTCCTCCGATGATAATGCCCACGGTACCCGTCAAGAACATGATCAACGCTTTGGAACCTAAGTTGGATATGGCCTTTAAGTCTATGCTCAAGGTCATCAAGACCAAGGCGGCCGGCAAGAGATAGCGACTTGCCATAAAATAGAGGTTTGAGGTCTCATCGGAAATTACGCCGGTACTCGCCAAAATAGCGGGTAGGAGGTAGGCCATGAGCACGCCGGGAACGATGGCATAAAATTTACTCCAAAATCCCGTTTTCAGCGATGAGGTATAGAAGATAAATCCCAATGAGAGGGCGAGCAGACCGAATACTACGGTGTCGTTGGTAATGAGGGGTTCGGCCATTTTTTAGGTTCGGGTTTCGGGTTATGTATTGAAAAAACAGGTTCTTCCATCAAAATTCTTAAGCTTTAAACGTAAACTCAGGGCCACGGTCATGAACACATTAGGGGATAAACTTACGCATTTTTAAAACACTTATGATTTCATATTGGCGTATGGTTCATATGCTGGAGGTCGAGCTGACTTTCAGTGTTCAATACTTCTCAAATGCTACGGCGGCGGCTGATTCTAAAGATTCTTTTTGATGAATTCCGCGACACCATCCTCATAATTCGGTAGGGCGATCGCATTGGCAACAGCCTTGACTTCGTCCCTCGCATTTTCTACCGCTACCCCGAAGCCGCAGTGCCTCAACATTTCGATATCGTTATAATTGTCGCCGAACGCGATAACATCCTGCAATGACTCATCCTTTTTAAGGAGGTGGTTGATGGCGGTCAACTTGGATACCGATTTTGGGGCGATTTCTATTAGGGTATCGTTGGAACGGTAGAGGTGCAGGTCGTTACCGAATTGTTTTTCCAACAATGGGTAGAGGGCATCCGAAGTAATCTTAGTACCCATGAGCATGACCTTGTGCGCCCCAATGCCGCGGTCTTTCCAATCCTTTAAGGTATCTGGGGTATCCCTGAAAACGGGAGTCGACTGCGTATAGTGGATTTCCTTTCGTACCCGTTCGGTGTTTTCTTCTACGTACCATTCATCCTTATGGTATAATCCCAATTGCGTAAAATGTAATTGGGCGAGGTTATGGATTTCAAAGAGCTGCTGCATCTCGATGACAGTGGAGGCAATTTCGGTATCCCCATCTAAAACCAAGGCTCCGTTATAACAGATCATGGGTTGGTTTAAAATGGCCAATCTTCGCTGTAAATACACCATCGCCCGCGGCATTCGTGCAGATACGAGAATAATCCGTGTTTTATCCTTTATACGTGCCACCTCTGAAATAGCAAAGTTAGACACGTCGCTTTTGGTGGATAATAAAGTGCCATCAAGATCGGAACAGAGTATTTTATAGGTCATTCTTGTCATAGATTCAGCCAATACGTCAACTTTAAATTGATAGATCGGTACCGCGGTTCGAATTGGTTCACGATATAATTATCATTGTACACGATAAATAAATCCGATAGGGGGGCGAACCGCCATTGCAGTCTCGAATTGACCCCTAAATTATTGATTTGATTGCCATATTGAAAAATAGTGGACCAAAAAATGGATTTACTGAACGTAATATTGAATTTCGGACTGACCAACCAGAAATCGGCACTCGGATAGGGATTGGGCAAACGGATACCATCATAGCTCAAGGCCAAGGATATCAATATTTTGGGCTGTATTCGCAAAACGGCCTCACTTTCGAAGGAATAAAGATGGCCATTGAAAAACTGCCCGATCTGTGCAAAACCTTCAAAAGCTAGCGTTTTGGCCTGATTGGATCCGTAGGCTGCGGCGATATTGTTGAAATGATACCCTTGATTACCGGGCAAAGCAATGCCGCCAGCAGTGTTGGTGGGATCGAAGGGGTTGGTCAAAAAGATGTATTCGCTAACCAATTCCACCCCGATATCCGATTGGTCTTGAAATTCTGCCGTCCAGGAGGCCGAGATATTGCGATCGGTGTTTTTAAAGTTCAAACTTGGTTGCCAGGTAATGACCGGAAATAGTTGAAAGCCATGGGTATTTATACGGCCGTTTTTAGGATAAAAATTCCGCTGTACCGCGGTGGCCGATTTAACGATATCGGTACGCCGGATAAATCCCAGGTCAGACCGGAAATCATCACCAATATAGACCCAATCGGAGAAGATATTATAGTTTCTCGTGTTATAGCCCAAGAAAGCCCCGGTGGAATAGTTGCCTTGGCTATCATCGGGCTGAAACGATTTGTGGGCATAGAATTTCCCCGTCCACTTATTGTTTTCCGAGGCCAGGTTATAATCCAGCCCGACCACCCGGTTATATTCATCCCGTCTATCGAGAAAGTCATATTCTTTAAAGGCTTGTTTGTTGATAAAGAACATCCCGATATTAGATCGAGCAAAGACCTTTTTTTGTAAGGCGATCATCGTGTTGTTGTTCGATGCGATCTGGTTATCGAGATCCTCGTCCGTTTGAATGCTCAATACGCCCAAGCGCCAGTCTTCGTCCAGTTTTCCGCTGAGGCGTACACCGCCCAATATTCTGTTTTCTATGAAGTTGCCGACACTGTCCCTAGCGATACCGATACGCCGTGAGAAAAACGGATTGGCATCACGGCTACCGCCAAAACTGCTAAAGAGGTCGCTGTTATCGATAAAAAATTGACGTCTTTCCGGTAGCGATACTTCAAAACGGGTCAGATTGGTGATAATGGCATCTACTTCGACATTCGAGAAATCGGGATTGATGGTGACATCGAGGTTCATGCCATTGCCAATGGCCACCTTTGCATCACCACCTACCTTAAGATTGGTTCGGCCGTCGTCATTAATAAAATCCTTTTCAGCTATGGTGTTGACATAGGGGATCAGGGCCAGCGGCGTGCGCGATTTTCCCAAGGGCCTTTCGAAGACCATATCGCCCATAAAGGCCAAGCTAAAAATGGATTGATTTTGAGGGATGCGCTGCCATGCACTACGCTCATTGGTCTGCATGTCGAAGCGGTAGCTCTGAAAACGCCATTGGGTCTCGCCCTCCTTGAATTTGAAAGAGGTCAGGGGAATGGCCAGTTCCGCGGTGTAATAATTCTCGAATATTTTGGATTCGCCGAGCCATTTGACATCCCAAGAAGTGTTGAAATCACTGCCGCTATCTTCCCCACCACCTGAAATTAAGGCTTCCCTTCTGACTCCGTAGGGATTGATGCCGAACAAAAAGGCGTTCGTACCATCGTTGAAGGTGTCGAACATCAGGCTGATATTATCGTTGCCCCCGGCCCTAAAATCCCTTTCCAAAGACGGAATGACCCAATTGTTACCTATGGAATACACTTTAATTCCGATGTAAAGCGTAGTGCCGTCGGTGAACATTTGCATGCTGGTCGGCTGTTTCGCCAAGACGCTATCTAAAGGAAAATACTGTTGAAAATTGCTGGGGCCGTCTACCGTTTTCCAAACCGGTTCATCAAGAATACCGTCGATTTTGGGAATTTCGGGAATGTATTTTACGATAAAGGACTTTTGGGAATCTTGGGCAAAGACAAAAACCATCGAAAGCGTAAAGAGGATGGCTAAAGAGATTCTGATCATCGAGCATGGTTTGGCCGGTCTTTCAAAATTAAGGTTTTTTGCAGAAAGGAAATATGGTTGGGTCTGCCAAATAATGTAAGGACTAAGTTTTATTTCTGTTTTGAAGGATGTTTGAAATTACGGGCTAATTTTGACAACGGGTTCCAATTCGAAATAGGTTGAAGTTTTTGAGGTCAATTTCTTGAAATCGGATGCCCGGTAGATTATTCGGACTTCTTTTTGGGTTCGCGTTTGGCTTCGCGGAGGCTTTTCATCAGCATCCACTCGATTTGGCCGTTGGTGCTGCGAAATTCGTCCGCCGCCCATTTTTCGATGGCCTTTAGCATCTCTTCGTTGACCCGTAATGCGAATGCTTTCTTTTTGCTCATGATGGGGTTTTGGGGAATTTTGGATTTGGCGTCCTATCGATTTTTTTCCCGTTCTAAAATGACTTTCAATGCGTTCATGTCTGTCAAGCTAGAACCGGCCACTCGCCAACCATCGCGAGCCAGGGCGTTCAGTTCGTTTTCAAACGCGTCATCGGTGCTTTTTAGCAGCGAATCTTTTTGTTTAATTATTTTATACTCCTTTATCTTTTTTGAATTTACGGTTAATGACGCTTTGGGCATCTTCGGGCTTTTGGGTGCCGATCAAAATTTTATCCCCATTTTTAAGAACCAGCTGTATGCCTTTGTTTCCTTTTACATTGAAGGCTTTTCCTTTGCTTCCGAAAGACGCTCGATAGCCCCAACCACCATATTCCCGAATTGGTCTATAAG
>JBATUY010000414.1:0-18089 GCA_049671465.1 Pricia sp.
AGGTTCATGTAAAAAAGATGCGCAATCGCAGTTTTCGAAATAGCGCTACCGCTAATCGTTCCAACGATTTTAATGACCTCTTCACTGTTCAGCCAAAATAGCAGGCTCAATATGAACATACCGTAAAAAACATAAAAAAGCCGTTTCAAGGTACCATTTACCGACAAAGAATCATTTTCCCAGTGCTGTTCTCCAAAATGATACCCACTGCCCGCTACAAATATGGAAAGCGCAGCAATCGGAAAAAAGTAAAAAATACCGCAGGTCGATAAAACAAACAGTACATAAAAGCTCAAAATACCCCAAAATGATGCGGATACCTTGGATGTCCGAATTTTTGTAATCAAAAAAACATCATTCGACCCGTGCAGAATGCCAAACGATAGAATGAGCATGAACCCCAGAACAGTCTCGTACTCACTTTTCATCAGTGAGGTCAACCAAATACAGAAAAAACTTACCAAAATTGATATTTGTCTTATATTTTTCAAAACAATTATTAAGATGCCAATTAAATTATATTTTTTCTAAAATATCGAAAATATTTTGTTTAACTTTATCGTAATTTCATTGAACAAATTTAGAACTTTAAAAACAAATGCTATGAACTCACTTTTACTTTTTGCTGATGTAAGCACAAAACTTGACCCAACAGATTATGTTGGATTTACGTTTTTTGTTGGAAGTATGGCCATGATGGCCGCCTCCGCTTTCTTTTTCTTATCCTTAAGTCAATTCGATACGAAATGGAGAACCTCTATTCTGGTATCGGGCTTGATTACGTTTATTGCAGCCGTCCATTATTTTTACATGCGCGATTATTGGTTCGCCAATGTCGAGTCGCCTACTTTTTTCAGATACGTAGACTGGTTATTGACCGTACCTTTAATGTGCGTGGAGTTCTATCTTATACTTAAGGTGGCAGGTGCCAAGACATCGCTGATGTGGAAATTGATTTTTGCATCGGTAATAATGTTGGTCACCGGATATTTCGGCGAAGCCGTCTTCATGGACCAAGCTGCACTGTGGGGGGCTATTTCGGGTCTAGCCTATTTTTATATTGTCTACGAAATTTGGTTGGGAGGCGCCAAAAAACTTGCCGTCGCCGCTGGAGGAGATATTTTAAAGTCCCATAAAATTCTGTGTTGGTTCGTACTTGTCGGATGGGCCATTTATCCGGTAGGATATATGTTGGGTACCGAAGGTTGGTACACTAGTATCATAGGAACCGGAAGTGTTGATGTAGTTTACAATATTGCCGACGCCATCAACAAGATTGGTTTTGGGCTCGTCATATATGCCTTGGCCGTTAAAAAGCAGACCGCACTCAGTTAAAATTAATTTCAAGAATGAAAAAGCGTGATTCTCTTGAATGAGGGTCGCGCTTTTTCATTTTGAGCGTGAGGCATTCTAAATAATAATGCAGCTTAGACTTATACCCTCCGGTCAAAAAGACACTTCTTGATAATAAGGCGGATATCTCTATATTTACCTCCAGTATAGGGAAATACAAATTATTATTCTTTTCAATATGAATAAACTATTGGCGGGCGTAATGCTCTGCGCTACGCTCACTTCCATAAACGCCCAAGAAAAGGATGCTGTAGCGAATACCTTGACCGTACAATTAGATGGTATACGGCAACAAGGATATATCAATGGTTTCTCCGTAGCTATTGTAAATCAAAACGGCATACGATACACCCGTGGTTTTGGATCTGCCGACCTAAAGGAAGACAGGAAGTATACTGAAAATACCGTTCAAAATATCGGCTCTATTTCAAAAACATTTATCGGTGTGGCCTTGCTAAAAGCCCAAGAACTGGGCAAACTAAATCTTGACGACCCTATTAACGCGTATCTGCCCTTTAAAGTAACCAACCCCTATTTTCCTGAAAGTACGATTAGTATCCGGCAGTTGGCGACCCATACCTCAAGTCTAAAAGACCCTTCGGTATACGAAAAACGCGGGTACATCCTGAAAGAACCAAATCAGCCCGGAACAAAAGCGAGCTCCAATTTTCGTCCCCCTGAGGATATGGTTCCCATGGAAGTGTTCCTTAAATCCATTTTCAGTCGAGAAGGAAAATGGTACAAAAAGAACAATTTTCTTAAAGAGAAACCTGGTGCTATTTTTGAATACTCCAACTTGGGAGCGGGATTGGCAGCATATATCGTACAAGTGGCTACCGAAACACCTTTTCAAGAATTTACCACGGAACATATTCTCGAACCTTTGGGCATGACCGCCTCGGGCTGGCGCTTCGCGGATATTGATTTTTCAGAGCATTCGAACCTCTACAGCAACACCGAAACCCAGCTACCATTTTACAGTTTGGTAAATTATGCCGATGGTGGCCTGATTTTATCCGCTGTGGATATGGGCAAATACCTTTCAGAGCTCATCAAAGGCCAAAACGGAAACGGTAAAATCTTAACGACGGCCAGTTATGAGGAACTTTTCACACCGCAATTAGCAGCGGATAACTTTAAAGAAAGAAATGAAAGCGCCCTCAGTGATGAATACAACAGCGGAATCTTCATGGGCTTTTCGGCCAAAGGATACATCGGTCATACCGGATCAGACCCGGGGGTGGCGACCTTTATGTTCTTTAATCCCAAAACACAAATCGGTAAAATTCTAATGGTCAATACAGATTTGGGGAGGGACGGCATACAGGAGTTTATCGCCGTCTGGAAGACCCTCGAAGAATATGAAAGCAAGCTGGACTAAGGATAGCTACCCAATCAAGTGGGCTACTCAGTCTAAAATAAGTTCGAGCTAAAAAATATTCACTTTTACAGTTAATCCTATGAAGGAAGTACTCTACCATCAGTTATCTCAGGTCTTTCCGTTGACCCAAGAAGAATTTGAACCGATAGCTGCCATATTACAGGTGCAGACCTATAAAAAAGGGGATCGGATTCTGGATTTTGGACAGGTAGAGAGGCGGACCAATATGGTAATTAGCGGTAGCGTTCACCAGTACATCTTTATTGACGGGGAGGCCTTTACAATAGACATTTCGCTTTCGGGGATGTATTTCAATAATTATAAAAGCTATCTCGAAGAGACGCCCTCCATAGAGACCCAAGAGGCCCTTACCGATACCGAAGTGCTCTATATGGAAAAGAAGGATTCCGAAAAGCTGTTGTTAGAAAGCCATTCGTTTTGCTATATCTACATGAAATCTTGGGAACAGACTCATCTAGAACGCGAAAAACGTTCATGGGTGCTACAGAACAAGAATGCGAACAAGCGCTTTGAGCTATTTATGACCACGAACAAAAATGCAAAACGTTACCTTGAAGAAGTTTCCCAAAAAAAGATCGCTGAATACCTCAGCCTATCGCCCGAAACCTTCAGTAGGGTAAAAAAGGCCTATTTTCTGAACAATTGATTTCTTGATTTGAAATAAGACCGGCTACTAGAGTTTTAAACATCTTTGCGATAACAACAACCTAACGCAGTACATAAGATGTGTAGACACCTATTTCTGTATGTTTTGATTTTAACCGGTTTTTCAAGCGCTTGGGGTCAATATGAGGATATTCCACCGGGGCATCAAAACCTATTGGAAGTAGGTATCGGCTATACCCAATTGTATACCAAAGACCTTAATTTTTCACCCCTCAATTATTCCGGAAACGGCTTCGTTTATAACCTAGCCTACGAAAGACGGTCGAAAAGCGACCGCCATCTTTTGAGCATGTCCGCGGCATTTAGTTCCGATTATTTGCAAACTCCCACCCCAAACACTATCGACCCGCTCTATATCTATGCCGATATCGGTATATCCTTCAACACCCAGATTTTTCCCTCAGAGCAGCGAAAAGCCAAGTATTACTTAGGCGGCGCATACAATACCCGGGCCTTTTACATCGACTACGACGACCAGGAGGCCTTTAGCTATACCGCCACGCACGGACTTTCAGTTTTAGGAATTTTAGAGTATCAAATCAATGTCAAAAATAAGTTTCGAACATCATTGTCCATACCGATTGTACAGCTCTTGGCACGACCACCGTACAATGGTATCGACGCATTTATCATCGAAAACCAAGATAACGTAGAACAAATTCTGTTCTTCGGAAAAGTAGCCTCGTTCAACCACTATCGGGCCGTCTTTTGGAAAACTGATTATCGCTATTCGGTTTGCAGATTTTTGGATGTCGGCCTGCGTTACCATCTTGGCTATCAAACAGCAACGGAACCTGTAAAATCGGTTTTGTGGCAACATCAGGTTTCAACATTTCTAGGTCTTAAATTTTAAGTTATGAAAAAATTACCGTTCGCTTTCCTGTTTATGGTATCTATCATTTCCTGTGAGAAAACCGCTCTCGGGGAAAATGAACCGAACACACCTGAAAACAATTTTGAACTGCTGTGGAACGACTTTGACCAGCATTACGCATTGTTCGATGTCCGGGGAACGGACTGGAAGACTCTCTACGACGACTATCGTCCTCAAATAAACAAAACCACCTCTGATGCAGAACTTTGGCAAATCTTGACCGATCTTCTCGAAAATTTAGACGATAGCCATTCGGTGCTCTACAACGCCGATAGAAGTGCCATTTTCAGGTCGGGAAACACCTTGAACGCACAATCGGAATCGGAGTTTAGCCAAGAAATCCTGACGAACACCTATCTGGAAAATGTAACCCGCATAACTTCAGAAGTCGAACTTTCCTACGGAAATATAAAAGGCAAGAATATCGGCTATATCTATCTCGGCAGTATGAACGGGGGAAACCCCGCCATTATAAATACGATAACCAAGGAACTCGAGAATTCCCAAGCCCTGATTCTAGATATCCGGCAAAATATGGGAGGAGAAGATAGGTATGGAGCAAAAATAGCAGGGGCATTTACTGACGAAACCAATCTCATTTACACGGTACAGACCCGAAATGGCCAAGAATATGATGATTTCGATACCAAAAAGGAATTCTATACGACTCCCAGCGATAAAAATACATACCTGAAACCGGTAATCGTTCTGACCGATAGAAGAACAATCAGTGCAGGCGAAACCTTTCTTTTGCACATGAAGTCGTTCGAACATGTCGTACAGGTGGGAGATACCACTGCAGGGGATCTCTCCACCGTGAGCAACCGGAGGTTTCTCCCCAACGGATGGTCGTACCAGTATTCCATTCAAAAATTTCTGTTGCCCGACGGCTCAAGTTTGGATGGTATCGGGCATGTACCGGATATCTATGTCAAGAACACGGCATCCGGTATCGCAGCTGGTCGGGACAAGGTCGTTGAGCAAGCCTTGGACTATCTGTCCGACGAATTTGGGGTTGAATAGGATGTATATTAGTAATCAAATCGCTACCTTAAACGTATCCCTGTAACACTGATAAAGCTATATCGTCTTCATTGAAATCAGGTAAGCATGGGGTCTTCTTCTAAATCGAGAACAGCGCGATTAGCCGGTCTGCTGTATCTCTTTCTGATACTGAGTGGAATTACCGGTATCGTCTATATTCCATCACAAATCGTCAATTGGGACCGCCCATCTGAAACCGTAGCAAATCTCCAAAATTCGCAGTTTTTATTCAAAAGCTGTTTTAGCTATCTTATTGAATTTATTGGTCATTTTTATTTCCTTCATACGCTGAAAATACGCTGATCGCTACCATTGTAGGCATGCCGTCTTCCCTTGGGGAGTTCGGTATCTGCCTGTGGCTGTTGATTATGGGAACCAACAAAACTAAAATCGGGGGAAATGTGCGTGACAAAATCCCGATGCGATGATGGTGAAATTTCTTCATCGGAAACGAATGAAGTCCAGTAGCATCTCTTTCAAACAGAACTGTATCTGGGGGATACCGAAAACCAGCCCTTGGTCGTCGGATTTGGAGGCTCTGAAGGGGGCAATGCCTGGGCGAATGACCGATGGTCCGCCACCCGAGAGCGGTTTCTTGCCGAAGGCTACGCTTTTCTGTCCGTTGGCTATTTCGGGATGTAGGATACTCCCGGGTCCTTAGATAGAATCGCCCTAGATGCCATTCATGATTCAATCGTAAACATCGCCAAGCATCCTAAAATCAATCCTCGAAAAATAGCCGTTATCGGAGGTTCAAAAGGTGGGGAGCTGGTGTTGAACCTCGCCAGCCGTTATGACGATATCAGCGCTACCATCGCCATCGTGCCCAGCCACGTCGGTTTTCCCGGGTTGACCTACATGTCCAACGCGGCATCGTA
The DNA here is from genome assembly GCA_049671465.1 of Pricia sp. Classification (GTDB taxonomy): domain Bacteria; phylum Bacteroidota; class Bacteroidia; order Flavobacteriales; family Flavobacteriaceae; genus Pricia. The sequence continues at coordinate 6,218 of JBATUY010000414.1, forward strand.
AACCTTCAAAGGCGAGGAAGTCCCTTTTGTGCCGGCGCCCTACAAAGCCGTTCCTGCCATGGTCAAAGGAGATTTGCACCGTGCGTTTGATATTATGCTCGAAGATAAACAGGCCGAGGAAATGGCTACAATTGCCGTGGAAAAAATAAACGGTTCTCTTTTATTGGTATCCGCTACAGAAGACGAGTTCTGGCCGTCCACGGCCATGTCAAATCAGATCATGGACAGGTTGGAAAATAATGATTTTGAGTATTATTATGAACATATTCCCATTAAAGGAGGTCATGCTGAACCTTTGAACCATTTTGATGTTGTTTTCAAGTTTTTAGAAAACCATTTTAGATAAGCCCCAATGACGAAACTAGCATCGCAACAAATTCATGACATTTGCTTTGTAGAATTTGCCAATCGGAATATTGGCATCTCCTATCCTGATGCGATTACCTTCAACGAATTTAATCTGGTTTTTTGCAACTAGAAAAGATTTATGCACCTGGATAAAGTTGCCGTCAGGAAGCATCGCCAACATGTCCGATAGCTTTTCCCGAACAAGAATGATTTCTTCAGCAAGAACCACTTTGGAATAGTTTCCCGCCGCTTCTATATATGAAATATCATCAATAGCAACCTGAACATACTTTTTGTCGCTGCGCAGAAAAATATGACCTGAATCATTAGTTTCTGATGGGCGTGAAGCGGAAGTGAGATGATTTTTGGAATGTAGCGCCTTGTTCACGGCCTTTAAAAACCGCTCAAAACTAAAAGGTTTCAATAGATAATCCGAAATCTCCAATTCGTATCCCTCTAAGGCATACTCTGTGTACGCCGTTGTGACGATGACCTTGGGTGCATGTGGCAATGTCCTCAAAAATTCGAAGCCTTTGAGTTTGGGCATGTTCAAATCCAAAAAAATTAAATCGATCGGCTTTTCCCTGAGATAATCCAAAGCCTCTAACGCATCGTAACAACGTTTCATCAATTGCATGTTCGGGAGCTTATCACAATATGCCTTTATGATATCGTGGGCAACTGGCTCATCGTCTATAATAAGGTAAGTTGTCATGGATGCAGTTCTAGTTTGGCTCTATGTATGGAATCGTGGCTGGTAAGGGTAAGCTTATGTCGTTTGGGATAGGCCAAATCCAACCTTCGATTCAAATTTTTAATGCCTATTCCCCTTTGCTCGGGAAGTTCGTCCGGATCAAAGTTGTTCTCTACTTCAAAAATAAGATGATTTTTTTCGGTGGTCAGAGTAATATGTACATAGGCTTCTTCCCTCAAATTTTCCACCCCATGCTTAAAGGCATTTTCCAGTAGGATTATAAAGAGCAAAGGCATGACTTCTAGCGTTTCATCTTCGATACTGGTATCAAATCGGATGTCAATATCTTTGTGATACCGCATCCGGTGCAGTTCTACAAAGTTTTTCAGATACGCGACTTCCTCATAAAGCGGCACCCTTTTCCGCTCCCCTTCATAAATATTGTACCGCATCAAATCGGACAACTTCAAAATTAGGCTTTTTGATTTTTCCACATCCTTGTCGACCATCCCATAGAGATTATTGAGCATGTTGAAGAAGAAATGTGGACTTACCTGATTCTGCAATTGCACTATTTCATTTTTGGTCTGCTCGTTTCTTAGCCGCATCATTTTATGGATTTGCCGGAGCACCCAGCCCACCGCAATGGTCAGCAGAATTCCATAGTAAATGACCACTACGATGCCCACCGCCGAAGGATAATCCCCCAAAAACACAACGGATGTCCTCCCCAAAATGGTCAGTTCGTACACCGTAATTCCTATCGGAACGACTACACTCACGAGGGCCATTATTTTCAGGATGCCCCATCGCTGTCTTGTAAAACTCGAAATCATGTTACAAAATAAGGGGATTTAGAGTTTTTATAGGATAAAAAGTGATGAACGGCTTTGTTCGAGGGATCAAAAATGATAAAAACGGGACGAACGTATTTCAACCGAACCAGCTTTTCCTGTAGCCCGGAAACCATCGTGTTCATCACAAAAATTTTAATACCCATTTACATCAAAATACTTTAGCCTCCATCAATCTAAAAATCGAAACATTTTGAAAAAAAGAATCTGGCGTTACTGCAAACATATTCTATCGACCCTTATCATTTTGCTTCTTACAGGTGTTATCGTTGTGGTTTCCCTCAACGGCAGTATAGAGTATGGACAAAACCCTTTGCGACTCGATCTAGATAACGAAGGCCCCTACGTGTTCTATCAAAATGATAGTGTTCTAAGTGTACGCTATATCCGAGGAAACAAAGCAGACGGGTTTACGGTCGACCAAAAAGCATACGGTATCAATGACGACATTCAGGCCCTATGCTACTTCCCTTTAGACGATTCGACCTTTGATTTTAGGATAAATACCAGTATCGAAATCCCCCAATCAAATTATAACGATGGTCAACCCCTATTGGCCATCTCCGATTTAGAAAGTGGGTACAAGACCTTTCGTGATTTTCTGGTGGCCCACAAGGTCATAGACAAAAACCTTAAATGGATATTCGGAAGGGGGCATCTGGTCTTAGTGGGCGATTTCGTGGACAGGGGTTTTTCAACCACCCAAGTACTCTGGTTTATCTACAAGTTGGAACAAGAAGCCAAAAAAGAAGGCGGAAATGTACATTTTATACTTGGAAACCACGAGCTAAAAAACTTGCAGGGCAAATACGAATCGGCTTCCCCGAAGTATTATGGCGTTGCTTCCATTTTAGGCAAACAGCATCATGATCTATACGGTTCCTGTTCTTTTTTAGGAAGGTGGATGGCCAGTAAAAACACCATCGAACGTATCAATGGCATCCTCTTTACCCATGGAGGAATCCATCCCGATATCGCAAACTATCGGACTACACTCGACGAAATCAATCAAATCAATCGGGACAATTATCGGAAGCCCTACTTTCCAAAACCAAAAAAGACCCTTGAACAATTGCTTCTATCGACCAAGACCGGAATATGTTGGTACCGCGGTTATTTTAAAAATGATTTATCGCAAACAGAAATTGAAAAGGGAATTGATGCGTTCGATGCACAAGCCGTTGTCGTCGGCCATACCGTTCAATGGCGTGTTAACAAACAGTTCAACGGAAAAGTCTTCGCCATAGACGTGAAACATCCAAAGGATTACAACAAAAACTGGCCGAACAAAAAATCGGAAGGTTTGCTCATCGATAAGGGCAAATACTATAGGCTCTTGGCCAATGGACATAAAAAGGAACTGTAAGCCGTGAGAGACAAAATTCACAACCTGCTAACCAAGAAATACGTAGTGGTCCTAACAATGCTGATTACGCCCCTATTCGGTTTTATCGACCGTAATTTTGTCTTCTGCAAATGATATTCGAGGTAATTTCGTCGATTTACTGTACTAATCGTGATTGTGTGGGTCTTTGCGGCCTTTGGGGAAGAATTGTTGTTCCGCGGCTATTATATGAAAGGTTTGGCCAACCTTTTTGGCGGTTCAGGAGTGGCTTGGATAATTTCAGCTATACTTACTTCCTTTTATTTCGGTATTTCTCATTTTTACCAAGGTCCTGCGGGAGTGGTAAGCGTCACATTAGCGGGCCTGCAGTTTGCGTTGCTGTTTTATTGGAACAGAAGCAATCTTGCGCTTGTAGTCTTGGTACATGAGTTTTATGATACCATTGCATTGACCTTAATTTATTCAAACCGCGATGGACTGCTGATGGATTGGGCATATAAAGCATTTCTGGCGGGATAGGTTTTCGAAGACTTATCCTTTCTACGCCTACCATTAGAATACTTAAAATTAAGTTAGAATAAGTTAATCTTCATAAGTACAGAATACTAATTCCCGATGTCGCTCGTTCTACATAAAAACCCGAATCATGAATATATTGAATTTTCTGAACAGCGATATCATCTTGCCTATTCTGGCGCTCTTTGTGACGGTAATCTATACGATAGATAGAATCAAGACCCGTAGAAAGTACAAGCGATAATAATCTTCTATGGCAACATCGGGCTGCAACCTTGCTATACGAGAATCCCGAATTTTCCTTTGACAAATCCGTATCTTTGCCGCTCAAAAGCATGCAATGGGCAAAATACGCATTACCAAACAGTTTAACTTTGAGACCGGTCACGCCCTATATGGCTATGACGGTAAGTGTCGCAACGTACACGGGCACAGCTACAAACTCTCAGTGACCGTGATTGGAACCCCGATTACAGACACTTCAAACGTGAAGTTGGGCATGGTCATCGACTTCGGCGACCTGAAAAAAATCGTTAAGGAGGAGATTGTCGACAAATTCGATCATGCCACGGTCTTCAACAAGAACACCCCACACATCGAATTGGCCAAAGAGTTAATGAATAGAAACCATCAGGTCATCTTGGCCGATTATCAGCCTACCAGCGAAAATATGGTCATTGACTTTGCGGCGAAAATTAAAGCTAGATTACCTGAAAATATAAAACTGTTCTCCCTCAAACTTCAGGAAACCCAGACTTCTTTTGCCGAGTGGTTCGCGGCTGACAATTAGTCGCTTACTACTGATTTTACTGTTCGAACAAAAGACCGACGCTCCTTTCCCAAATAAAATAACACGGCAGAACGCAGGATTTGAAAACGAATTCCCACCATGAAACGGACTTAGCAGCGGCTTCTTTTTCTATATTTGTTATCAATGACGACCATGAACATCCCCACGGGCAAAAAGGTATATTTTGCCAGCGACAACCATCTAGGAGCGCCGACTTTCGAACAAAGCCTTCCGCGGGAAAAGAAATTTGTGGCTTGGTTAGACGAAATCAAACACGATGCGGCCGCCATTTTTCTACTAGGCGATCTTTTTGATTTTTGGTTCGAATATAAAACGGTGGTTCCAAGAGGATTTACCCGAACCTTGGGCAAATTGGCGGAAATTTCCGATTCGGGTATTCCTATTTTCTATTTTGTGGGCAATCATGACCTTTGGATGCAAGGCTATTTTGAGGAAGAACTAAACAGTCCCGTATTCCACAAACCTCAGCAGTTCGAAATGAACGGGGCCTCCTTCTTTTTGGGTCACGGTGATGGACTCGGGCCCGGCGACAAGGGCTTCAAAAGGATGAAAAAATTCTTTACCAATCCCGCGTCAAAATGGTTCTTTCGATGGATACATCCGGATATCGGGATGCGACTGGCCCAGTACTTCTCCGTAAAGAACAAATTGATTTCAGGGGATGACGACGCTACGTTTTTAGGGGAGGATAAAGAATGGCTGGCCCTTTATGCCAGACGTAAACTGGAAACCCGACACTATGACTATTTTGTATTCGGACACCGTCATCTACCTCTAGAAATAGACTTGAACGGACAATCCAAATACATCAATCTCGGGGATTGGATCCAGTATTATACCTACGCGGTTTTTGATGGCAAAGCTTTGATATTGAAAGAATATAAGGCTTAGCAAGACCTCTATACAGTAGTTTTCCCGAGTTTTACTACCTCTAGTCCAAACATCGGTTCAACCATCTGCTTCGTGTTCCTCTACATCCTTCTGTAAATCCAGATTTCTGAAGGTCGGGGAGACAAAGGCCGTAATCCCTACCGTTATCAAAGTCATCGTTCCCCCAAATACCACGGCGGTTACCGTCCCCATTAATTTAGCGGTCACTCCACTTTCGAAGGCGCCGAGCTCGTTCGAAGATCCTACGAACATCGAGTTGACCGAAGCGACCCTGCCCCGCATATTATCCGGTGTTTTTAATTGGAGGATGGTCTGACGGATGATCATCGAGACACCATCGACCCCACCACTTAGAAACAAGGCGACGACCGACAGCCAGAAAGAGGTCGATAGCCCGAACACAATAATACAGATACCAAAGCCGAACACCGCTAGCAATAGTTTTTTACCTGCATTTTTATGTAGCGGAAAACGTGTCGACCCGAACATCATCAAAGCCGCCCCGACCGCCGGGGCAGCCCGTAATATTCCGAAGCCTTCCGCGCCAACATGCAAAACGTCTTGAGCATAAATCGGGAGTAGGGCAACCGCACCACCAAAAAGCACGGCGATCATATCTAAGGTCAAGGCGCCAAAAATGGCCTTAGTGCCGAATACGAACTTCAGGCCTTCCTTTAAACTCTGAAATACAGGTTCCCCTATCTTCGGATTCAGAATTGGTTTCTTCGAAATTTGAGACAGGAAGAGCAATGCGAACACTGAAAATCCGAAAATAACGCACATCGACCAGTGAACGCCGATCAAGCTTATTGAAAATCCCGCCAAGGCCGGCCCCAGCACCGAGGCCATTTGCCAAGTGGTACTGCTCCAGGTCGCCGCGTTCGGGTAAATCTTCTTTGGAACAATCAGGGCAATCAACGAAAAGATGGTGGGGCCTAAAAATGCGCGTACAATCCCCCCTAAAAAGACCAAAAAATATATACCGTAGAGTATGGTTTGGGTATTCCACTGTGCCAGAATGCTCGGCAGGCTCAGAATAAAGAGCCCAAAACTAATGACCGAAAAACCTAAAATGCACTTGACCAATAGATTCCGTTTTTCTTTCTGGTCGACGATATGGCCTGCGAAAAGAGCGGTAGAGACGGCGGGAATCACTTCCATCAAACCAATTATTCCCAATGATAATGGGTCTTTGGTCATGGAATACACCTGCCATTCGATAACGATAAACTGCATCGACCACGCAAAGACCATGGCAAAACGAACCAACAGAAAAATATTGAATTCCCGAAATCGGAGAGCGGCGTAGGGGTCCATCTTTGCCATACCCTAAAAGGTGATTTCGATTCGTTTACCCTTGGGGTCGAGAACGACGCTTTCGTAGTAGCCATCGCCAGTAGTTCTAGGTTCGCCGATCACCTTGTACCCATCGTATCGTAGCCGCTCGGTAAGCGCATCGACTTCAAGCTCGGAACCGATGGACATGGCAAAATAGATAAGGCCTACATGTTCAATTTTCATTTCCAGGTGTTTTGAGGAATGGCACGGCAAAGATAGTATTCCAATCCCTTGGAAGTATTTGGAAACCGGTGAATTTCAATTCATCCTGTTTTTCAGCAAAACGACCGCGCAGTCGGTTTTGAACTGCTTTGTAATGACCGGATTGAATCGTTTCATCGATAAACGGTAATCTTTATAGAACGGAACAACTTAAATCAGAACCATCCTTTGGGAATTTAATTCGATGACCGACTAGCAGGTCTGTTGAGTTTATCTCACATCACCTCAGGTCTCGAAGCTTCAACTGCAAAGTCACATTACCTTGCCACTCGTTTTCATCCAAAGAAAAAACCGCACTGAACGGTTTTCGCTGAGAAACCAAAGACAATTTATCGCCAAGATTGAAACCAATGCCACCAATGGGTCCGATACCATGCTGAGTTACGGAGAGCTTCAGATGCGCCCCGTTTTCACCGACCCCTTTGGCATATCCGGTATCCCTTAAATGCTCGCCCATGAAGACCGGGGAAAGGTTGCCCGGCCCAAAGGGGGCGAACTGTTGGATAATACGTAATACTTTTGGTGTAATCTGGCGGAACTCGATCTGGGCATCCACCGCAATTTCTGGAGTTAGTAGCTGTGGGTCAATAGTCTCGGAGACTACTTTTTCGAATTGGGCCTTGAAAGCATCGAATTGACTTTCAAGTAGGGTAAGTCCCGCAGCATACTTATGCCCCCCGAACTGCTCGATACATTCGGCACAGCCTTGTAAGGCGTTGTAGACATCGAAACCTTTGACCGAACGGGCCGAGGCAGCCAGCTTGGTGCCGCTTTTTGTAAAGACCAATGTGGGTCGGTAGTAGGTTTCCGTTAGGCGCGATGCAACGATGCCGATGACCCCTTTGTGCCATGATTCGTGGTACACCACGGAAGTAAAGCGTTCTTCCTCCCTATTTTCCCGAATTTGTAGTAAAGCCTCTTGGGTAATCTCTTTATCGAGTCCGCGCCGATCAATATTGAACTTTTCGATTTTGGCGGCAAAAATCTTTGCCTTCTCCATATCGGTTTCCGTCAACAGATTGACGGCATGTTGGCCATGTTCCATACGACCCGCGGCGTTGATACGCGGGGCGATAATAAAGACGACATCAGTTATGGTCAGCTTTGGTTTTTTTATCTGATCGACAATGGCCTTGAAACCCGTTCTAGGGTTCGTGTTGATAACTTGCAGCCCGTAGTAGGCCAATATCCGATTTTCGCCGGTTATGGGAACGATATCCGCGCCGATTGCCGTGGCGACCAAATCGAGATAGGGAACCAGGTCATCGATGGTCTCGCCCCGATGCGATGCTAATGCCTGTATCAATTTAAAACCGACCCCGCAGCCACATAGTTCGTCATACGGATAGCTGCAATCGTCCCGCTTTGCATCCAGCACGGCCACAGCATCCGGTAAATTCTTGCCCGGTCGGTGGTGATCGCAGATAATAAATTCTATCCCCTTCTCCTTGGCATATGCAACTTTATCGATGGCCTTCACACCGCAGTCCAAAGCGATGATCAAGGTAAATCCGTTGTCTTCCGCAAAATCGACACCTTGAAACGAAACACCGTAACCTTCGGTATATCTATCGGGAATATAGGTGGCCACATTGGGGTAATAGCTCAGCAAGTAAGATGAAAGCAAGGCCACGGAAGTCGTACCATCTACATCATAGTCGCCGTACACCAGTATGTTTTCATGGTTCGCGATTGCCGTTTGGATGCGGGCTACCGCGACATCCATGTCCTTCATCAAAAAGGGATCATGCAAATCGGACAACTGCGGGCGGAAAAATTTTTTGGCCGCATCGTAATCGGTGATTCCCCTTTGAATCAACAATTGCGCTATCAGGCCATCGATGTTCAAGGCCTGTGAAAGCGCGTCGATTTGGTGTTGTTCGGGTTTGGCCTTGATGGTCCAGCGCACTTTCGTCTATCTTTTGTGAAATATCGTTTTAATCTCCATTTCGGCAAACTGCCGAAACATCTCCATGACCCCGCAATATTTATCTACGGATAAGTCTACAGCCTTCTTTAGTTTTTTTTCATCCAAGTTATTGCCGTAAAAGTGATATTCGACCGTCACCTTGTCGTAGAATTTAGGATGCTCGTCCGTTAGGTTGGCAATGGTTTCAATATGAAAATCGTCTACATCTAGCTTCATTTTTTTGATGAGTCCGGCAACATCCAGACCGGAACAGCCCGCCAGACCGGACAGCATCAAGGCTTTCGGCCGAAAGCCCTTACCTTCTCCCCCGTCATCGGGACCGGCATCGATAGTCAAGTCCAAACCTGAGGGGTTATTACTTTCAAAAGCCATTTTACCGAGCCATTTCGTGGTGATATGATTTGTTGTGGACATATTTTTTCGTTTCTTGTGAAGATACAAAAGTATACAAATCCCGCTTGTCATTTCAAGCCATTCGACTTTAGGCCCAGTTGAGCACAATCGAGGTAATAACGTCATTTCGAGTGCTCCCGAAGTTTCCGGGAAGAATCTCGGAACAGACAGCTTTATTCAGACAACGGCCGAGAGACGAGAGAAGTGCGACCCGATTACGAATAGATCAAGATTAAGGATGTGAGCTCTACGTAACTATAAAAAACAAATTAACTATGCCCCTAGTCAAACCCCTTTCCCCTGACCACAGTCCCGAGACCAAAAAACTCGCCGAATTTTTTAACGAGACCCTTGGCTTTTGTCCGAATTCCGTCTTGACCATGCAGCATCGTCCGGCCATATCCAAAGCCTTTATCAACCTGAATAAAGCGGTCATGGCCAACGAAGGGAGGGTGACATCCGCGTTAAAACGCATAATCGCCTGGGTGAGCAGCAACGCCACCGGATGCCGCTACTGCCAGGCGCACGCCATTCGCGCCGCCGAGCGTTATGGAGCCGAGCAAGAGCAACTTGATAATATTTGGGAGTACCGCACCCACCCCGCCTTTTCGGAAGCCGAACGTGCCGCTTTAGATTTTTCGCTAGCCGCCTCTCAAGTACCCAATGCCGTCAACGCCGAAATCAAATCACATTTATATGAACACTGGAACGAAGGCGAAATCGTGGAGATGCTCGGCGTAATTTCTTTGTTCGGATACCTCAATCGCTGGAACGACTCGATGGGGACCTCTATTGAAGATGGAGCCGTGGAGAGCGGTGAGCAATACCTAGGAAAACACGGTTGGGAGAAAGGGAAACACGACGGATCGAGCTATTAAATCTCAAACCGATTTATAGGTTAGGAGTGTTGGTGAAATTGACATATGAAATATGGGGGAAATCATGTTTTAAGGTAGAGTGTCTTTACTACTCCCACCTCCCAGACTTGCTTTTGGTCTGAACCTTTTGAATTTAAAAACCCTGCCAATGGGCAGGGTTTAAAGTTATCTGATAGCGTTTATCTACTGCTCGTTATTATAGTAAAATCGCTCGTGTACGATATGGTTTCCTTTCCAACGTTGTACGGCCACTTGTTCCATTTTTGCACGATCGCCACTTTTGAAAGTAACGTCCATAATGGATTCAATGAAAGTTACGCCGGCATCTTCGTTCGATCCAGAGTTCACGATTTCAAGAGAATGAAATTCTTCGATACTGTCCAAAAATTGCTCCTCGTACGCCCGGCATTCGGCTTTACCCGTTCTTGTGCCGCGCGGTTCGGTCATAACGACCTCCTCTCCATAATATTGATCAAAGGCCTCTAATAGTTTTCCTTGTTGTAATTGTTGATAAATGTCTTCTGCTTTTTCCTTATAAGTCATAGTGCAAATTTTAAATTTATTTAAATATACGAATTCAACATGCACCACAATTGTATATACAAGTGTTTAACTTTAATTTAGCATGTTTTTTATCACAGACTGTGGAGGCAGGCATTTCTATAACAAATCAACTATGCGCTGCCGCAGTTCAGGCACAACTTTCGATTCGAACCATGGGTTTTTCGCGATCCAAAATCGGTTGATGGGCGAAGGATGTGGAACCGGAAAAAATTCAGGCAGAAAGTGTTCGAAGTTCGCGACGTTTTCGGTCAGGTTCTTTTTGGCGTGATGGCGCAGATATGCATCCTGTGCATATTTGCCGATCAAAAGCGTCAACCGTACATTTTTCAAGCTGCTCTTAAACGGTTCGTGCCACAAAGGAGCACATTCTTTTCGTGGCGGCAAATCTCCCGTTTCCCCCTTACCCGGATAGCAAAATCCCATCGGTAGAATCGCAAAATTATCGGGATTATAGAACTGTTCTTCGGTTACACCTAGCCATTCCCGGAGTTTTTTTCCGCTGGGGTCGTTATAGGCCTTGTTTTGTGCATGAGCTTTTCGACCCGGGGCTTGACTTACTAGAACTATTTTAGATTTTTCGCTGCCGGCTACAATTGGTCGTGGACCTAAAGGCAAATGTGCCTTACAGACCTTGCAATCCCTGATTTCCGAAAGTAGTTTTTGCACTTTTCTAGTTTGTTTGCGATAAAGTGTTCATTGCTCAAAAGAATGTGGTAGCATCGTACGCTATGAAAAAATCATATTCAAAAGAATTGTTTAGAATAGTGTCTGCTTCAATCGGTATGATAGTATTCGAGAAGCTATTACTGCTTTTGCTTTCTGCCACCGACCACTACAACTATCTCTCCCTTTGGTGGTTTTTCAGTGTAATGCCCCAAAACCTCCTCAGCGGTGCCCCGAACCGTTTCTTCGTATAATTTACTCAGTTCGCGGGATACCGAAACTGGCCGATCCGCCCCAAAATAGGCCACAAAATCACCAAGGGTCTTGAGCAGCTTGTAGGGAGATTCATAGAAAATTATCGTTCGCTGCTCCTCGGCCAAGAGTTTTAAACGGGTCTGCCGCCCTTTTTTAGGAGGAAGAAATCC
>JBATUY010000415.1:0-1748 GCA_049671465.1 Pricia sp.
CAATACCGTAGCGGGGCAAATTGCCTTGGGCATGGGCTGTAAGGGCCATAATTTCAACTATGTGCATTCCGCCATCTCGTTCGAATCTGCAGTTTTGGATGCCAAAATGCAATTGGAAAACGGCGAAGCGATCCATATTTTGGTCGGTGGCGTCGATGAACTGGTCGATCACCACGTGAATACGCACCGTCTGATCGGACATATCAAGCAAGAACCGGTCGAGACCATGTCCGTTTTAAAATCCGGTACCAAAGGGGCCGTTTTCTCCGAGGGAGCCCATTTTTTTACACTCTCCAGCCAAAAAAGACCTTCTTGCTATGCCGAACTCATGGCCATCAAGACCTTTAACACACTGGCAAAAGATTCCATTCAGGCAAAAGCGATAGCTTTTTTAACGGAAAACGGAATAGAACCAGACGGCATAGATATCATTATACTCGGATACAATGGTGACGTTGAATTTGACGGTTATTACGACGGACTTGCACACGGACTTTTCAAACATACCGCCCAAGTTTGTTTCAAGCATCTATCTGGGGAGTTCGATACAGCGTCAGGGTTTGGCTTTTGGCTGGCGAACAAAATGTTGAAAGAACAACGTATTCCCGATGCGATTCGGTTGAATGCTATTCCCGCAGATATGCCAAAAACGATACTGATATACAACCAGTATCGCGGCGAAAACCATAGTCTTACCTTACTCCGCAAATGTTAAGGCGCAAGGTGGTAAATACCATCACCCTTGTTGTTCTTTTGGCCTTGGTCATGCTATCTTTTTTTGTTCCGATTCCTTGGTGGACCTATGCTTTACTGGTTCTTGGTTGGTTCTTGACAACCCTTTCCGGGTCTTTTTTCATTGGATGGAACTATCATCTACAATCACTGCACAGCCATAAAAACAGCGAAGACAACTGGGTGTCCATCACTTTCGACGATGGGCCGAACCCTGAGTTTACGCCGAAGGTCTTGAGGCTGTTAAAGGAGCACGGAGCGAAAGCCACCTTTTTCTGTATCGGTCAACATATCAAAAACCATCCGAAGATAATGAAGCAAATTCTTGCCGATGGGCATTCGGTAGGCAACCACACTTATTCCCACTCCAAATTCTTCGGTTTTTTCAACTCCGAAAAAGTAACGGACGAACTCCGCAAAACAACATCAATAGTAAAAAAGTTAACCGGACTCAACATGTACCTTTACCGGCCGGCCTTCGGGGTAACCAACCCACAGATCGAAAAAGCGGTCAGTGACCTTGGGTTGCATTCCATTGGGTGGAGCGTTCGGTCTTTAGATACGACCCCGCGTTCGGCAAACAGCGTCTTCAATCGAATTGCGACGAAGGTCTCCAAGGGCGATATCATCTTGCTGCACGACACCAGCGAAAAAACGATAGCGGTTTTGGAACGGTTATTGGTATTTTTGCGGAAGAAAAATCTACAGTCCGTTCCCGTGGAGCGGCTGCTGGAAATCGAGGCTTATGGAAATTAGTAACACGAGTTGCTTTGAAAAATCTGCTTGGTCAAACCCTACGATTTGGCCGAATCGGGTTTCTACCATTCTGCTTAACAGCGGGGTCATCCTTATGATATTGTTGTTTTCGACATCCCTCACCGCCCAAACGAAAATGACGGAGGCCGAAGCAAATGCTTTGAGAACATCGGTCAAACAACAGGCCGAAGCCACAACTACCATTACGAGCGATTTCACACAGTACAAGCATCTCGATTTTTTATCGGATGATATCGAAT
>JBATUY010000416.1:0-5243 GCA_049671465.1 Pricia sp.
CCTTTCGGATGAATTCACATTGGATAAAGCCCAAAAACTGGTCTCGGCGACGCACAAAGGGAAGTCTATAGATCTAAAATTCGACGACGCCGTCAAAAAAGGAACGCAATTCTCGTTTATGATCGACAGTATTCAACGCTTCGAAGAAGATTCGGAGCTTGTGATTTCTTGGGATGGTAGTCCGTTCGACATCGAAAGCAAGGGCGAGAACAGCGTTAAAATTCCCGGAAAGAACAATTTTACCGTCTTGAATGCTACTGTCGAAATGGGAGAAAATACCATGGTCTTGGTCAACTTCTCGGACCCCATTAAAAAAGGACAAAATTTTAAGGGGCTGGTCGTTCTGGAGAGTGATGCCGACCCAAAATATAAGGTCAATGGCAATACCCTGAAAGTCTACCCATCCAAAGATATCACGGGCAACGTCGCCCTAGAAGTCTTCGAGGGCATCGAAAGTACCGATGGGTATAAACTGAAGCAAAAATTCACCGAGCGCATCGCATTCGAACAGCTGAATCCTGAGGTACGGTTGCTCTCCAACGGCACCATCCTTCCTTCTTCCAACAATCTGAAAATCAATTTTGAGGCGGTCAATTTGAAATCGGTCAATGTTGCGGTCTATAAAATATATCAAAATAATATCCTCCAATTTCTACAAGGTGCCAACCTGAACGGAGAAGGTAATCTTCGTGCGGTGGCGCGACCTATCGCCCGAAAAAAGTTGACCCTTCAGGGAAATCTTTCGAACGCCAGCGGAAAATGGGCGGCCCATGCCCTCGACCTGAAGGCCCTTATTTCGCCGGAGGTAGGCGCCATCTATCGGGTGGAATTCAATTTTGGGCCGCACGACAGCGCGTACAAGTGTGATGGCGATAATTTTGGGGAGGACACCGCAGCCGAAGAAAATTTTGACGAGGCGGCCGAAGACAGCTCTTGGGACGGTATCGAGAACTATTATGACGATTATTATTTTGGTTACGACTGGAACGAGCGCGACAATCCCTGTGATATATCGTATTATTACAACAAGAAGGTGGGCACCAACGTACTGGCCTCCGACATCGGGGTTACGGTCAAAAAGGGGGTCAACAACCGCTATTTTTTGGCGGTCAACAACCTTTTGAACACTGAGCCCATTGCCGACGCCAAGGTTACTTTTTACAACTTTCAGCAACAGCCGATGGGCCATAAAGTGACCAATGCCGAGGGCACATCGATTTTTGATGCCAACGGGGTGGCCTATTTCGCGATTGCCGAGCATAACGGACAGAAGACCTACGTAAAACTGAACGATGGCAATGCGCTATCCGTCAGCAAGTTCAAGGTCGCTGGAGCAAAACTGCAGAAAGGACTCAAAGGTTTTATCCTCGGCGAGCGCGGGGTATGGCGGCCGGGAGACCGCATCTATCTTTCGTTTATGCTGAACGATATGGCCAATAAACTGCCGCAGAACCATCCGGTGAAGCTGGAGCTGATTGATCCCTATAATAAGGTTACGCATCGCGAAATCAAGACGGGGGGACTCAACAATTTCTACACTTTCGACCTCAAGACCGACGAAAACGCGCCGACCGGGAATTGGTTGGCCAAGGTTTCGGTGGGCGGGGCATCCTTTATTAAGACCTTGAAGATAGAGACCATCAAACCGAACCGGCTCAAAATCAAAACGGAATTTGATGCTGAGATTTTAGACGGTTCTAAACCGATTACGGGCGATATGGAGGTGAAATGGCTGCACGGTGCCATCGCCAAGCACCTAAAGGCCGACATTACCGCAAAGTTCAACCCGGCGACCACCAAGATCGACACCTTTCCCGGCTATATTTTCGATGACCCCACCCGTAGTTTTTCAGTCGAGGACCAAGTCGTTTTCGATGGTACCGTCAACGCAGCGGGCAAGGCCTACTTTAGCCTTAACCCCGAGCTGAAAGGTAGCGCCCCGGGAATGTTACAGGCGGCCTTTATGACCAAGGTCTATGAAAACGGGGGCGATTTCAGTACCGATGTATTTACGAAACCCTATTCTCCCTACAACACCTATGTCGGGCTGAATGCTCCGAAAGGCGATAAGAACCGAGGCATGCTGTTGACCGATACACCGCATACCTTCGAAGTGGTCACCGTCGACGAAAAAGGCAAGGCCAAGGCGACCAAAGACCTTAAAGTAAGCGTTCATAAAATACAATGGCGCTGGTGGTGGGATACTTCGGCCGACAACCTCTCGAATTACAGCAGCAGCCCCTATTACGAGAAGGTGCTCGAGAAGGCCATTAGCACCAATACTTCCGGTAAAGGGAATTTTCAGTTTGAGCTGAAGTATCCCGATTGGGGGCGCTATCTGGTGCGTGTCGAAGACCCAGAAGGAGGGCATGCAACCGCAAAGGCCGTCTATATCGATTGGCCGGGTTGGGCCGGAAAATCCCGAAAGGGAGACCCTTCCGCGGCAACGATGCTGGTATTTTCTACGGATAAGGAAACCTATAACGACGATGAAACGGCTACGGTCACTTTTCCAAGTTCGGAAGGCGGGCGGGCCTTGGTCACCGTCGAGAACGGCACCGAAGTTTTGAAAAGTATGTGGGTCGAGACCGCCAAGTACATGACGAAGTTCCAGCTGCCGATGAACGAAATGTATACGCCCAATGTATTTATACATATTTCGTTGTTGCAGCCACATGCGAGTACTTTAAACGACAATCCGATACGCTTATACGGGGTAGTGCCGGTGTCGGTGGAGAATCCCGCGACCAAGATTCAACCGACCATCACGATGCCCGAGGTCTTGCGGCCCGAGGAGACCATTACCGTAAACGTGGGCGAGCAAAATAAAAAGGCGATGACCTATAGTATCGCCATAGTCGATGAAGGTTTGTTGGACCTGACCCGATTTAAAACTCCGAATCCCTGGGACACCTTTTACGCCCATGAGGCGCTAGGGGTAAAGACTTGGGATATCTACGACGATGTCATCGGGGCCTTCGGCGGAAAGGTCGATCAGGTATTTGCCATCGGTGGTGATGGTGAGCTGGCTGGTGCGAAAAACAAAAAGGCCGACCGTTTTGAACCGATGGTGGTGCATTTAGGGCCTTTTAGCTTAGAGCCGGGCAAGACTAAGCAACACAAAATCAAGATTCCGAAATACGTCGGATCCGTACGTACAATGGTCATTGCCGGAGATCCGGAAAAAGAAGCTTACGGGTCGGCCGAAAAGACCACGCCCGTTCGCAAGCCCTTAATGATTTTGGCCTCGCTGCCACGTAAAATCACGCCGGGGGAGAAGGTGACGCTGCCCGTGACCGTTTTCGCCATGGAAAAAAAGGTCAAAAATGTGACTTTGCGATTGAAACAAGATCAATCGTTCAAAATTTCAGGGGATGCCACGCAATCCGTCAGCTTTAGCCAGCCAGACGAGAAAATGGCCTACTTCGAACTGGAAGTATCCGATTTTACCGGGATAGGCAAAGTGGTGGTCGAAGCATCCGGTAATGGGGAGACAGCATCCTTCGAGATTCCCATCGATGTGGTCAACCCGAATCCCGTTACCTCGGAAACTACTGCGGTGGTACTTGACGGTAACGCATCCCATAAGATATCTCTTGAAACCTTTGGTATTGCCGGAAGCAACTCCGCACAGATCGAATTTTCCACATTGCCCCCTATGAATTTCAACGGCCGGATGGAATATCTAATCCGCTACCCGCACGGCTGTGTCGAGCAAACGACCTCCGCCGCTTTTCCGCAGTTGTACCTCGCGGATATTTTTGATCTCGACGGAAACCGGAACAAGCAAATTCAACAGAACCTTACCCGGGCCGTCAAGCGCTTGGGCGATTTTCAGAACGCTACGGGAGGATTTTCGTACTGGCCCGGCCAAAACTATGCCAACGACTGGGGCACCAGTTACGCCGGACATTTTCTGATGGAAGCCGAAAAGAAAGGCTACGTGCTGCCCATCGGCTTCAAATCAAGCTGGACGACCTACCAACAGAACGTCGCCAAACAATGGCGCAACGGCAGGGATCGCTCCGACTTGGCGCAGGCCTATCGGTTGTATACGCTCGCCCTTTCCGGAAATGCCGATATCTCTAGTATGAACCGGCTGCGCGAAACCGGCGGACTCTCCGATGAAGCGAAATTCCGCTTGGCGGCGAGCTATGCCCTAATCGGACAGGCGAACGTTGCCAAAACCATCCTCCGCACCGCCCGGTTGGATTTTGATGGGAAAAAGCAGCATTATTACACCTACGGTTCGGCCAATCGCAATCGGGCGATGGCGCTGGAAACCTACATTCTATTAAAAGACAAGGTTAAAGCGCATGATCTGGCCAAGACCATCGCCAAGCGACTATCAGAAAAGCAGTGGATGAGCACCCAAAGCACCGCCTACAGCTTGCTGGCCATGGCAAAATTCGCCGAAATGGTCGGTGGAAAAGGCATTAAGGCCAGCATGACGCTGAACGGAAAATCGGAGAACGTCAGTACCGGTAAAACCCTTGCGAACCAGGCCTTGGCTATTAAAAAAGGTACGAATTCCATCGAAATTCAAAATAAAGAAGAGAACACCCTGTTCGTTAGCATTGTAAATAGTGGCATCTTGCCCGTTGGTGCCGAGAAAACCATCCAAAAAAATCTCTCCGCCCAAATGGACTTCAAAGGCCGCGACGGTTCGCAACTAGATGTCGCCAAGATCAATCAAGGCACCGATTTCGTAGCCGAGGTCACCTTGACCAACACTACGGGCAATGCCTTGAAAGACATGGCCCTGACCGAAATCTTCCCTAGCGGCTGGGAAATCGTCAACACCCGCTTCACCGATTTCGGAGACTTCGCCCAAAACGAGGTCACCCACACCGACCTGCGCGACGACCGGGCGAACTTCTATTTCGAAATGAAAAAGAACGAGACAAAGACCTTCCGGATTTTGTTGAACGCTTCGTATCTCGGCCGCTACTATTTGCCGGGCGTTCAGGCCGAAGCCATGTACGACCATGATTATGTGGTGCGCACGAAAGGGCAATGGGTCGAGGTGGTGCAAGAATAAATATGAGGCATAAACATGATTATCTCTTCTTATCCCTAAAGGAAAACCAGTAGCAAAAAATACACCTTTATTGGTATTTACTTCGCACTCTAGCCCAACTACCTTTATCACAATGATTTAGGTCGGGGCTCAATCCTAATAAAACCTTGCATTCCTAAATCTTAACCTTAAAATCGAGAATTATGAAAACAAGTGTAAAAAG
>JBATUY010000417.1:0-2004 GCA_049671465.1 Pricia sp.
TCTCCAAACTGACAATCCTAGCGATTTAATCCCAGAAAATATTACCAAAACGCCTTGTATTATTAAAGCAAATCATGATAGTAGCGGTGGTATTTTCGTTTACGACAAGAACCAAATTGATTGGGAAAATGTTCAAAAAGGATTAGAAAAAAGATTAAAGCAGAATTACTATTGGAGCTCCAGGGAGTGGCAATATAAAAACATCAAACCCACCATAGTCGTTGAAAAACTGCTACAGGACAGTCAAGGTAATATACCATTCGATTATAAGTTACATTGTTTCAATGGTAAAGTGAGAATGATATCGGTCGATTCGGGAAGAGATACCGATAAACATTTTAGAAATTGGTATTCGAGAGATTGGACTAGGGAACCATATCGATGGTCTTCACAAAAAGGTCAGAAATTCACAGACCCATCTGAAGAAGATATAGAAAGACCCAAAACATTAGAAAAAATGATGGAATTATCTGAAATACTGGCACAGCCTTTTGCCTATGTTAGAGTAGACTGGTACGAAGTTGACGGTAAACTTTATTTTGGGGAGATTACTTTCCATCACGATGGTGGCGTTTTTCCTATCCTACCAAAAAAATGGGATAAAAAACTAGGAACATTACTTAAACATCAACCAAATTAAAAATAAAAAGCGTTTTTTTTATTCTTAGCTATTGTAGTTCAAATGATATATGAAATCTTCTGAAAGTATATTTATTCAAAAATTATTCCAATTCATTTTAAGTAAGTTATTATAATAATTCACGTAGAAGTTATCGATAATCAATGAATTTAGGCATATTTATCTATTCAATGGCCGGTGGCGGTGCGGAGCGCGTTGTATCTTATTTGCTGCCGTATCTAAAGGAGCAAGGATATGGCGTTCATTTAATTCTAATGAATTCAACCATCAGCTATAAGATTCCCGATAATGTTAATATTCATTATCTGGAAAAATCAAGGGGAGACGAAAGTGGCATCTGTAAGTTTCTGAAACTACCTTTTTTGGCCTATAAATACGCAAAGCTATCTAAAAAGCTCGGGCTAACCCATTCGTTTAGCTTATTATCGCGGCCGAACTATGTCAATGTAATCATGAAGTATTTCAATCGAAAACCGCCGGCGATCATTATCAGCGAACGAAATTATGCGAGTATGATATATGGCTATGGGGATATGCAATCGAAAATAAATAGCTTCCTGGTCAAAAAGTTATATCCTAAGGCTGATCAGGTCATTGGCAACTCAAAAGCCAATGTAAAAGATCTGATTGAAAATTATGGGATACGAAAAGAGGTTACAGCGGTTATAGAAAATCCTATCGATCTCGAAAAAATAAAGGCGATTGAACCTTTTCCTGATTTTTTAGACAAGTCTTGTTTCAATATGATATCCGTAGGTAGATTTGAACACGTTAAAAATCAGCAGCTACTTATTAAAGCGCTAGTAAGGGTACCCACTGCCCAATTGTATCTTCTAGGAAGGGGTATTCTTGGAAAAAATTTGCAAGAATTGGTCGAAAAAGAAAACCTTTCGGACCGCGTACACTTTCTGGGCTTCGACCCTAACCCCTACAAATACTTAAAATCCGCCGATCTTTTCGTATTTGGATCGAACCATGAGGGGTTTCCCAATGTACTTCTGGAAGCCATGTGCTGTGGTCTACCGATTCTGACGACCAATTGTAAGTCTGGTCCTGATGAAATTATGGAACTTGAAGAACCCTCAACCAACAAAATCATGAAGACCCCATACGGCATTCTTACCCCCGTCGGGAATGTTGACCTGATGACCGAGGGAATGAATTACTTCATTCAAAATCCCGAATATCTAAGATTTTGCGGGCAAAATGCCCTACAGAGAATCAAGGCTTTTGAAAAGAAAGGTATTCTTCAAGCCTATGAAACAGCGTTGTTAAGACAATAAAATGAGTCTAATTACGCTTCTTAATAGCAAGGCCAGAAGCAGACCTGAATGTTTGCTAAGAAAAAAACTTGTTCAAGACTG
>JBATUY010000418.1:0-2716 GCA_049671465.1 Pricia sp.
CTGTATGTACAAGTGACGAACTATTTCGGTGCTTCGCATGAAGTGGCCCAAGAATTAATCAAAGAAGCCGATATCGAGAAGAATATCGATGAGCAACTCAACGTGGGCATTTTACCAAAGTTTATGAAGTTTCTCGCTGAAATGTTGAGCATGGTCGGCATCGGTTTTTTTTCGATTGTGTTTATATCTTTTTTCTTTTTGAAGGACGGCCGTACTTTCCAGATTCGACTCTTACGGCTGATACCTGAAGATCGTCGAGAACAGACCGTCAATTCATTTGATAAAATCAAAAATCTCCTGTCCCGCTATTTTATCGGCCTGCTATTTCAGATAGCCATACTTTTTGTTATCTATGCTATCGTGCTTTTTCTTGTGGGTATCGAGAATGCGATGATTATCGCCTTTTTATGTGCGTTGTTCAATATTGTGCCTTATGTAGGTCCAATGATTGGGGGTGTTATAATGATTTTATTGACTATGACCAGTAATCCCGAATTAGACTTTAGCACTGTGATTTTGCCAAGGACCGGTTATGTGGTTCTAGGAATCGTTATCGGTCAATTGGTCGATAATTTTTTCTCACAGCCCTTAATTTTTTCCAATAGCGTAAAATCGCATCCATTGGAAATATTTTTGGTCATACTTATTTCCGGTCTTCTCTTCGGAATTTTCGGGATGATTGTTGCCGTACCGGCCTACACGGTGCTTCGTGTCATTTTAAAGGAGTTCTTCTCGGGCAATAAAATCGTTGAGGCATTGACCAGACGGCTTTGAATTGTGCATCGGAAAATAATACATTTATCTTGATTTTTGAATGGGATTATGATTTTATCGGAAACACTCGCGAAAATTTCTTTATAAAGGCTTACGGCCTGATATGATATTATAAAGAATGACGATAACTGCAATAACAAATAAAATATGAAACAACTATTTGTTGCTATTCCAAGAAAAATACCCAAAAGGCCCAGTAGCCAGAAAACAATACAGATTACGGCAAGGAGCCAAAGTAAGCTTCTCATAGTATTTGATTTTTATATTTAAATCAATAACTAAAATTGTGTTACCCTTTTTTAATTTTCTTTCAATAGTTTATCGAGCTTTACAAAAATAATCAGGGAAGGAGATGGGACCGAAAAAACAATAATAAGGTCATCCAGAGCGTCAATATAAAATATGGACGGCCTCATCATTTGGCTAGTAAATTTAAATGGGCCTCATAAGATAAAAACTATTTCAATATGTATAAAAACGCAGAAAAAACAGGGTTATACCGCAAACAAAATTTGATAAACCAGCCGCATATGGGCCGGTAAAGAATGTTTAAGTTTAAACCTAAACGGAATACCCTCCGCTTATGGAATTCGATAGACCCGATTCATGATTTACATCTGCAGATCAAAGCATTCTGGTCAGAAGAACAGTTGCAATGATCCACAGCATTATTGATAGAATACCCCCTATAAGTAAAAAGTGTTTGAACCTGTAGTTTCCAATTCCATAAATGAGGGTGTTGGTCTGGTATCCCACCGGGGTAAAGAAACTAAAATTGGCGGCGAACATTACAGCGAGGATAAAAGGCTTGAAATCAAGTTGAAGACCCTGTGCTACTGAGATGGCTATGGGCGTCATAATGATGGCTGTGGCATTGTTACTGACTACCCCGCTCATGACCAGTGTTACCAAAAAGAGGGTTCCCATTATAAACCAGTTCGGTTGGCCAGATAAGAAACCCAATAGTTGCTCCGAAATCCACATATCCGCACCAGTGTTGTTCATGGCAATGCCAAGCGGGATCATACCTGCAAGTAAAAAGAAGATCTGCCAATTGACTTTTTTATAAACGCTGTTCAAATCGAGATTTTTGGTAAGGAGCAACAGGCAGACCCCCGTCAGTGCACTTACCAAAATAGAGAGCAGTCCCGTTGCCGCCAACATGATGACCAATAGCAATACCGCTAGCGAGAAATATCTTTTGTATTTTGAAGCTATGTTCATGTCTTCAAACTCTTGCAACAAAACAATATTTTCCAAAGCGTTTAAGTTTTTCAGATCGTGTTTTTGAACTTCGACCAAAAGTCGGTCGCCCGGCTTGAGCGATAACCGGCCCGAACTATTTCGTATTAATCTATTATCGATGCGGGTGCGGGTTCTGCGTTTCTTGATGGCCAAGGGAACAACATCGCGCAACATGTAGTTTCTAAGGTTGCCCAGAGTCTTTCCTAATAATGTTGCTCCGGGAAGCATCAACAATTCTACGAATAAACGCTCCTCAATTTCCGATTTGTTCAAGTTCGAATCTTCAGAAGCCTGATCGGGAGAGCATTTCTTTGGATACCCCTTATTGCTGATGTTCAGGTTTTCCGATTCGTTCAGACGTGCCAGATTTTCCATATCGCATACCAAAAGGAGTTCATCATCGGCCTGTAATGTAATGTACTTCCCCGGGGACTTATGCTCTTGATCGGCACGGGTCAATTTTAAAAGCGATATATCGGGATTTTCGTGCAAAAACGTTTCCTCTATTTTTTTTCCTACCAATTGAGATTTGGCGTTGATGTGTATTTCGGTAATATAATTATCGATGTCATAATCCTCTTTTAAATTTTTATTCCTACCCGAAGGAAGCCATCGTAACGCGAGAGTAAGATATACAATGGAAATGGACAAGAAAATTAGGCCCAACAATGAAAATTCGAAAAAACCTAATTGTTCG
>JBATUY010000419.1:0-9846 GCA_049671465.1 Pricia sp.
ACCGGCTACAGGAAGAAAAGGTAAAAATCAAGGAAATAGGGCTGGTCATCATCGATGAGGCGCACTACAACTCGTTCCGAAAACTTTTCAAATTCTTTAAAAATTCCACCATACTCGGGGTTACGGCCACCCCACTCAGTTCGAACATCAAATTACCGATGAAGGACAATTACCAGAAACTGATCGTGGGGGAGTCGATAGAGGCCTTGATAAAAAAGAAATTTTTGGCCAAGGCGGAGGTCTATAATTACGACGTAAGCCTACAGGGCCTAAAATTGGGTATCAATGGCGATTACACCGTAAAATCATCCGATGAA
This sequence comes from Pricia sp., assembly GCA_049671465.1. Lineage (GTDB taxonomy): Bacteria > Bacteroidota > Bacteroidia > Flavobacteriales > Flavobacteriaceae > Pricia. The sequence continues at coordinate 318 of JBATUY010000419.1, forward strand.
CTTTACGGAAATCATAGCATGCTGGGCAAGCTGCTGGCCGCCTATCGGGAAATTGCCGAAGGCACCAAGACCCTCATCTTCAACAACGGCATCAATACTTCGCGGTATGTTTACGAAACCTTTAAAAAGGCCGGCTATAACGTACGCCACCTCGATAATAAGAACAACGCCACGGAGCGCAAGGAAATCCTGAAGTGGTTTTCCGAAACCCCTGACGCGATTTTAACTTCGGTCAGTATTTTGACCACGGGCTTTGATGAACCTACGGTGGAGACCATTATGCTCAATCGGGCGACCCGTTCATTGACGCTTTATTTTCAGATGATCGGTCGGGGTTCGCGTATTCTGCCCAATAAGGATAAGTTTACGGTCGTCGATCTCGGTAATAACGTGGCCCGTTTCGGTATGTGGAACGCCCCTATAGACTGGCAGGAAATTTTTCACTTCCCGGATTTTTATTTGGATAATATCAAGAACGACGAAGATATCGAGCGGGAATTTGTCTATGAGATGCCCGTGGCGCTTCGAAAAAAATTCTCGAAATCCACCAATATCGAATACGATATCAAAGCGGAATACAAAAAAGTATTTGCCCAGGGCCTGAAGTCCAAAATCGTGCTGGAACGCAGTATCGAGCAGCACGCGGAGATTTGTGTCGAGAATTCGGAGGATGTTTTTGACGCCCGTATATTGGCCAAGGAGCTCAAGGAAGAAATTGCCTATCGGGTACGCCAGTATTCGTATTGTATCATGAACAACACCAAGAATTATAAGGAGTGGCTTGAGGAGGATTATGAGCGTAAGTTGCGTTCGAGCATCTCTAGGCGGTTTGCGGCGAAGATGTAGTGATCGAGAGTCTAACCTTTCTTAAATATACTTTTAATCTATTAAGCTTTACATATGGCGGGCAACACCTTCGGAAACCTTTTTAAACTCACCACGTTCGGCGAATCGCACGGGGTGGCCATTGGTGGTATTTTAGATGGATGTCCCTCAGGCATTGAAATTGACCCCGATGCCGTTCAAAACGAGCTAAACCGCCGAAAACCGGGCCAATCGGCCATTGTGACCCAGCGGAAAGAACCGGATACGGTGGAATTCTATTCGGGTATCTTTGAGGGAAAGACCACGGGTACCCCCATCGGCTTCGCCATTCACAACACCAATCAAAAATCGCACGATTATTCCCATATCAAAGATTCGTACCGCCCCTCGCATGCCGATTATGTATATGACCAGAAATACGGATTCCGCGATTATCGCGGAGGTGGCCGAAGTTCAGCCCGAGAAACGGCGAGTAGGGTAGTGGCAGGTGCCATTGCCAAGCAGTTTCTATCCCAAATAAAAATCAATGCCTTTGTTTCCCAAGTGGGAAAAATGAAACTGGATATTCCCTATCAGCAATTAGATCTGGCGATGACGGAAACCAATCCGGTTCGCTGTCCGCACCCTGAAACAGCGGCCAAGATGGAAGCTTACATAAAAGAAGTCCGGAAAGAAGGCGATACCATCGGTGGTATTATTACCTGTGTTGCCCAGCATGTGCCTATCGGTCTCGGCGAACCGGTCTTTGATAAATTACACGCCGAATTGGGCAAAGCCATGTTATCTATAAACGCCGTCAAAGGATTTGAATATGGCAGCGGATTCGAAGGCGTTCAAATGAAAGGCAGCGAGCACAATGACCAATTCAATCAAGACGGGAGTACTAAGACCAACTATAGTGGTGGTATACAGGGTGGTATCAGTAATGGCATGGATATTTACTTTAATGTTGCCTTTAAGCCTGTGGCTACGGTAATTCAACCTTACGAGACCATCGATAAAGAAGGCAATAAGGTAACCACGAAAGGAAAAGGGCGTCACGATCCCTGTGTGGTGCCGCGGGCGGTTCCCATTGTGGAGGCGATGACAGCTTTGGTTTTGGCGGATTTTATGCTGTTGAACCGTACGGTAAAATTATGAGGGCCGTATATGCCAATCAATATTGTGCCCGGTCAGTTTTGTACCCGGTCAGTTTTGCGCCTGGTCAGTCTTGAGCCCCGGTCAGTGGTCATTGGTTTCAATAACTAAAAGCCCGGCGCCCCTTTTTCTTCTAAAAAGAGTATCTTTCAATCCTAAACCAACTACACTATGCGCAAACTTGAATTGCACTGGCAGATCATGATCGGAATGGTCGCCGGTATCCTCTTCGGATTCGGAATGACCTATATCGATTGGGGCAGGGATTTTGTACAGGACTGGATCAATCCGTTAGGAACGATTTTCGTCAAACTATTAAAACTCATCGCTATACCCCTTATTCTGGCCTCTTTAGTCAAGGGAATATCCGATTTGAAGGATATCTCAAAATTCCGGAATATCGGTTTGCGTACGATAATTATTTACATCTGTACGACCGTAGTAGCGATTACTATTGGCTTGCTGTTGGTAAACGCCATCAAACCGGGCAACGGTATATCAGAGGCTACCATTGCCAAGCTTACCGAAACCTATAGCGGAGACCGGGGAGTGACCGATAAACTGGAGGAGGCCTCCAAGCAAAAGGAAAGCGGTCCGCTTCAATTTTTGGAAGATATGGTGCCCGACAACGCTTTCGCTGCCTTAAGTGATAACAGTTTGATGTTACAGGTGATTTTTTTCACCATCTTTTTGGGTATTTCGATGTTGCTTATAGGAGAAAAACGATCAAAACCGCTCAAGGATTTTTTCGATGCCCTAAACGATGTCGTATTGAAAATGGTCGATCTAATCATGCTGACCGCGCCAGTGGCCGTGTTTGCCCTGCTGGCCAATGTAGTGGTCTCATCGGGCGACCCCGATTTGTTGCTGGCGCTTTTAAAGTATTCCGGCGTGGTGATTCTCGGACTCGCACTGATGATCGTTTTTTACAGCTTGGTCGTGGGTACTTTTACGCGTTATAATCCACTAACCTTTCTGCAGAAGATGATTCCTGCACACCTACTGGCCTTTTCGACAAGTTCTAGTGCGGCAACGCTCCCGGTAACTATGGAAAGGGTAGAGGAGCATATCGGGGTAGAAAAGGAAATTTCAAGTTTCGTACTCCCCGTGGGCGCTACGATCAATATGGATGGAACTAGTTTGTATCAAGCCGTGGCCGCCGTATTTATCGCCGAGGCCCTGAAATTCGACCTGACCTTTGCCGATCAGCTGACTATTGTAATGACTGCGCTATTGGCCTCCATCGGTTCCGCCGCGGTACCGGGGGCAGGTATGGTGATGCTGGTCATTGTGTTGGAATCCATCGGTTTTCCGCCGGATAAACTGGCTATCGGGCTTGCTTTGATTTTTGCGGTAGATAGGCCTCTTGACATGCTTAGAACAGTGGTCAACGTTACCGGTGATGCCACGGTCGCGATGATGGTTGCCAAATCGACAGGGTCGGTCATTAAACCAAAAGTCAAAAATTGGGATGATAATTTGGAAGAAGTCAAGTAATTCTCTAGCATGACTTCTCAAGTCATTGAAACCTTCTCCGAGTCCTGGGAACCCTCCCACGTTCTGGCATACCTTCTCTTGAATAACGCTACACGACTCAAGATAACTTGGTACCCCATAAAAAAACAATTTAAGCTAAAAACTTCGCCTTCAATTCGGGCGTAGGTATCATACAATGCTCTTTTTTTCCATACCACTTATACCGATTACGAGCAATAAAATCGTATACGATATTTCGTATGCTACTGGGAATCAACATCAGAATCGCCGAAATCGTTCGGTAGCCCTTAAGGTGCTTTCCGATTTCAAGAGCGGCGTCGGACTTGTCATAAAACGCGACTCCCGGCTCGATTAAAATGATGGAATCGACTTTATCAGTATCGATATTCCGTTCGTCTACCAACTTTTTACCGATATCACTTTGTAAGGGGGCATATCGGAATACGTCTTCTTTATCATGCTTTATCATGAATTGGATAGCGCCATTGCAAAGATTGCAAACGCCGTCGAAGAGTATTATTTTATGATTGTTTTCCATTTTTTACGTATCACCTCTTTTTTGAACCTATTTTTTCGATTTCTTCCGCTCCACAAGTTCCAATTGCTCTAAGCCTACGTGGGTCGTAAATTGTCCGTAGTTGACAATGGCCTTTTTTTTCTCTAACGTATCGATGCTACCGACGGCTTTGCCGTCTAACATGCGCACGCGATCGCCAATCTTGAAAACGGGCAGCGGCTTGTTCTTTTCCTTGATAATCGCCTTTTTCTTTTCTACTTTCTTCTCTTCCCGAATATCCTTCACCTTATTGCGTGCCTCTTGGGCGACCTCGGCCTGCTTTGCCCTTTCGGCCTTGGCGACAGCTGCGGACTTTTTCTTTCGTTTGCTGTTCTCGGTCTCCACAATCTGTAATAATTCAGATACTAACGGCCGTTTTTTGTTGCCTTGAAAGTACTTAGCGGCAGCCTTATCCACTTTATTGCCCAAAAGAATCATCCGTTGATCGTGGTCGTACAGCTCCTGATAGTTCACCAGCTTATCTTTGACCTTGGCATTTAGTTTTTCTAGACGTTGTGCTTCCTCCCTAGCTTTAGACTCTTCTTCTTGTAGCCGTGAGCTTGTCTGTGACATCTTACTGCGTTCTTTTTGCAGTTTCGCGATGGTGGCGTCAAAGCGCACCTTGCCGCGCTCAATTTTCTTTTTGGCCTTGTTGATGAGGCTAAAGGGAATACCATTTTTTTGCGCTACTTCAAAGGTGAACGAGCTTCCTGCCTCTCCCAAGACCAATTGAAAAGTGGGCTCCAAGGTTTTTCCGTCGAAAAGCATATTCGCGTTCGTGGTATGGGGCAGTTCGTCGGCCAAGGCCTTCAAGTTGGCGTAATGTGTCGTTATGATACCGTAGGCACCGCGGTCGTAAAAAACTTCAAGAAAGGCTTCGGCCAAGGCACCCCCGAGTTCGGGGTCGCTGCCCGTACCAAATTCATCGATTAAGAATAGCGTTTCCGCATCGCATTTTCTAAGAAACCGGTTCATATTTTTAAGACGGTAGCTGTAGGTACTCAAGTGGTTTTCGATGGATTGATTATCACCGATGTCCGTTAAAATTCGATTGAAAAAACATACCGAACTCCTTTCATGAACGGGAATTAGAAGTCCTGATTGAAGCATCACTTGAAGTAATCCGATGGTCTTTAGGGTAATGCTCTTTCCGCCGGCATTGGGACCCGAGATAACGATGATCCGATTCTCCGATTGTAGCTCGATAGTCTGCGGATAGGTCTTTTCTTTGTTCCGTTTATTGCTCAAATACAGTAAAGGATGGTAGGCATCCCTAAGAAACAACCTTTTTTCGGCGTTGATTTCTGGCAGCAGGGCATTCGTATCCGAGGCATATTTCGCCTTGGCCGCGGTAATGTCGATATGTGATAAAAAATCCTGATATTCGGAGAGTAGGGGAGCGAACGGTCGTATACGATGGGTCAATGTGTTGAGAATACGCTGCACTTGTTCTTTTTCATCGTATTCCAGATTGTTCAGTTCCCGACTGTACCTTAGCGTGGCCTCAGGTTCGATGTAAACGATACTTCCCGTTTTTGAGGTGCCCATCGTGGTGCCCTTTACTTTTTTGCGGTACATCGCCTTTACCGCCAGCACACGCCGGTTTTCGACAACGGATTCCCGGATATCATCTAAATAATCAGAACCGTTATAGGTATTCAGGGCAGCTGCGAAGCTTTGTCCAATTTTACCCTTTACCTGATGCATCTCGCGGCGTATGCCCAACAATTTATCGGAGGCGCTATCCTTGACCTCACCAAACTTGTCGATAACGGCATCTATCTCAGAGGGAATTTCACTATTGGCTTCTATACCCTCAGATGCGCCAAATAGAAGCGGATAATATTCCTTGAACTTTTTAAAGAATTTTTTATGGGTAACTACCGTGGTGCAAATATTTCCGATTCTTCGAAAGCCCGGTACTTCAAGGGTAGTATTCTCGATGCGCAACAGCTGCAATTCCTTTTCAATGGGGTCAAAACCGTGATTGGGTATCCGGTTTTCATTGGTAAAGGAAGAAAGATATTCCGAGGTCTGGCCCAAAACCTGATGTAAGGCCTCGGAGTCGGATATCGGTTCGATTTCCAGCGCCTGCGCTTTGCCCATCTCCGTATTGCAGCGGGCAGAAACTTGTTGTAAGACCGTAGGGAATTCAAGGTCTTGGAGCGTCTTATTAGGAATTTTCACCATAGATTATAAATCGAACGTAAAGGTAGGCATTCTTAACGTTCGCCTGCAAGTGTCAATGGACAGGGGAGCTTGTGGAATCCTTAAAATAATTCATAGAGGGGCAAATTAAAGGTATACTGTTGCGACCAATAGGTTGAGTAGCTAAAAACGGGCGTAGGGGAAGTTCTCAAATCGATTGGTTTGTTTAATTTTGAACGGTTTTCGACAAAAGAAGGAAGTCAGAGGAATTTTGTTTGTACTACTCGTTGAGAACCCGGAAGGCTCAAGACGTTTAACCTAATTATATTGCCCATGTCGGTAAACATAGAAAAAAGTTGGAAAGAGCAGCTCGCAAAAGAATTCGTGCAACCTTATTTTTCAGTTTTGACCGATTTCGTTAAAACGGAATACGCCGAACATACCTGCTATCCCAAAGGTGGGGATATCTTTGCCGCTTTCGACCATAGCCCCTTTGATAGCACCAAAATCGTCATCATCGGGCAAGATCCCTATCACGGTCCGAATCAAGCGAACGGACTCTGTTTTTCGGTAAAAGATGGCATACCGCATCCGCCTTCGCTGATCAATATTTTCAAGGAAATCGAAACGGATCTGGGAAAGCCGTACCCTAAGAGCGGGAATCTAGAACGTTGGGCGGCGCAAGGCGTGCTGTTACTGAACGCTACCCTGACGGTACGTGCCCACCAAGCCGGCAGCCACCAAAATAAGGGATGGGAAACCTTTACAGATGCGGTCATTCGTAAAATATCCAATGAGAAAGAAGGTGTCATTTTCTTGCTTTGGGGCGGGTTCGCCAAGAAGAAATCCGCCTTGATCGACAGTGGCAAACATCACGTATTGACCTCGGGCCATCCTTCGCCCCTGAGCGCCAATAGGGGCTATTGGTTCGGGAACAAAAACTTTAGCCAAGCGAATGAAATTCTAGAAAAAACTACGGGAGGAACGCCGATAGATTGGTAAGCCTAGCATAGCTTATTTGAGTATTTGAGAGGCTCTAGAAGATGTTTCGATCAACTTTAGATCGATCAACGTCCGTTTCACATTATCAATGTCCTCCGTAGATAGCTGTGCCTGACTCCATTCCGTTAATGATAGCCATTCCCGAATGTCTTCGAGCTGTTGTCCGTATCGGTTGGCGAGTGTTCTGTCGATACTTGGGATCTGTTTGAATTCGGAAGTGTAGCCATTAATGGTTTCTAGAATATGGCTTAAGGTTCCGGGATTTTTCTTTATAAAATCATCGGTGGCGGCGATCACAAAACAGGGCCATGGTGTTGGGCAATCGCCCAGTCTACGGAAAATACCTTTGTCGACCAGGGGTTTTGTGGTAAAATGTTCCCACATGAAATAATCCGCCGTACCTTGAGTCAGGGCTTTTACGGCTCCGTCTAGGTTATCGATGACCTCGAATTGTAACGAATCGGTCCGCCAGCCCTGGTTTTTAGCGTTTACATAGGCCATAAGATGGCTTCCACTGCCAAAGCGGCTGATAGCGGTTTTGGTATTTTCAAGATCGGATAGGGACCGGTGCTTGCTGTTGGCTCCCACGTGAATGCCCCAAAGTAGGGGCGTGGCAATGTATCCCTGGACGATTTTAGCGGGATTGCCTGCCGCTATGCTCTTGATAAGTCCCTCGGTCAAGATAATGGCCAAATCGGTTTCCTTGTTTTCCAATAACTGGCACATTTTGCCCGTGCCTTCGGGTACTTCTTTCCATTGTAAGTCGATGCCCCGGTCTTCAAAGGCGCCTTCTTCAATGGCCATGTGCCAAGGAAGGTTAAAATGTTCGGGGACGCCCGCAATCCGTACTTTTCTCATGACTTCAAGTGTTTCTGTTTTAGGTAATCGTAGATGGCATATTGCGACCGAACGCTTTCCTGGCCGGGCGCTTGGGCTACATATTCATTCTGCTCCCCGGCATCGATAAGCCGTGCTTTTACGGTATCGCTCAATTGGAGGTGCAAGATGTGCTTTAATTCAGCGAATATATCCATATCATAGATGGGAGTGAGCACCTCGATGCGCTTATCCATATTACGGCCCATCCAATCTGCGGAACCGATGTACATTTTTTCATCGCCACCATTTTTGAACCAATAGATACGTCCGTGTTCCAAATACCGGTCTACAATGCTGGTTATCCGTAGATTCTCTTTAAGGCCCGGTTCGCCCATATCCAAACAACAAAAACCGCGTACTAGCAGTTCGATTTTTACACCGGCTTTGGCAGCGTCGTATATTTTGGCGATAAGCGCGTGGTCTTCCAAACTGTTCATCTTGGCCTTAAAAGCTCCAGGGATACCGTTTTTGACATTCTTTACTTCATTGTCGATCAGCTGATTGAAGGTAATTCGGGTGGAGAAGGGGGAGACCAGAAGATGTTTGGTAATGGGCGCCAATCTTTTGCGTTCCAGCACTTCGAATACTTGGGCCAGTTCTCCCGTGATTTTGGGATTGGCCGTAAACAGGGCGTGGTCGGCGTATATTTTAGAGGTCTTACGATTGAAATTTCCGGTACTGATATATCCATAACGCCGGAGGCCATCATCTTCGGCCCGTTCGACCATCAGTATTTTACTGTGGACCTTAATTTTAATATCACTGAAAAACACCTGCGCACCTTCATCTTCCAGTTTTTTCCCCCAATCTAGGTTATTCGCTTCGTCAAAGCGGGCCTTTGGTTCTACAAACACGATTACCTCCTTCCCATCATTAAGGGCCTTGAGAAAAATTTTGCTCAATTGAGAGTCACGAGCGATCCTGTAAAGCGCTATTTTGATGGTTTTAACCTCCGTATCCCGGGCGGCATCCTGCAAAAAGGACAGCACATGATCGAAAGTGTGATACGGATAATGTAACAATTGGTCTTTTTTGCGTATCTCCGCAAACCTGTCCGTAGCATTGGCCAGAACCGAATGCTGAATGGGCGGCATGGGTTTGAAATGCAAGGATGGGTTTTCGGTAGGGTCGGGAAAATCCATAAAATCGCTGTAGTTATGGTATTTTCCGCCCGGAAATAAGTCCACTTCCCCGAGATCCAATAGATTGCCCAACGCATTCCGATCACTTTTTGGCATTCGAAAATCATATAATAATCGCGTCGGTTGCCCGTCATTGCGTTGCGAAAGGGAAGCCTCGATAAGGTCTACGATACCGCCGTCATAATTATCGTCCCAATACAGCTCGGCATCCCGGGAAAGTTTTATTTCATAGAAATTACGGATGATGTTATCAAGGAAAAGTCCGGCCAGCTCTTGGGCAACGATGTCATCTAGAAAAGTTACGCTGTGCATTTCGGATAAGGCGGCCCCATCCGTTTCGGAG
>JBATUY010000420.1:0-8066 GCA_049671465.1 Pricia sp.
ACTTTAAAACGATAAGCAAAATGGGTACAATGATACAGAGTAATGAAAGTCTCAATTTCGGTTTGTGCAAGGCGTCCGCCGAAGTTTCGATTTTTACCGGAATCTTGACCCGAGCCGCTATTTTGGTCGCAAAAAAGTAGCAGCTGATCAACGAGAGCATACTGACAATGACGCCCCATAAAATAACGCTGCCCAAATCGGCACCTAGAATACCTGCCGCAGCAATCGGCCCGGGAGTCGGCGGTACCATTACGTGGGTGGCCGTAAGACCTAAGGCTAGGGCCGCCGTAGTACCGGCGTAAGAAACTTTCGCCTTGTCGGAAAGTGCCTTGTTCAGCGAATTCATAATGATAAACGCAGAGTCGGCAAAAACGGGAATGGACAATAGGTAACCGGTAATCATCATCGCTAGATGAATGGACTTTTCCCCTATTAGTTTAAGCATTCGGGTGGCAATGACCATCGCCCCGCCCGATTTTTCTAAAATGGTGCCTATCGCGACCCCGAAGAAGATAATCAGGCCTATCTTGCCCATGATACTTCCGAAGCCATCATTGACCGAGGTAATAATCTCGGTCACCTCCATTCCGGTGATGAACCCGTATCCGATCGCGGCCAATAGCAAAACAAAAAACGGGTGGATTTTCCAGCGAACGATACCGATGACGATAAAGACGAGGGCGATAATAAGGGCGAAAATGTAAGTCATAGTCGTTGATTATTGCGTTTCTGTTCGAGATGTTAAAGGTTGCCGGCGGTACCGCTCAATTCAGGCTGAGAAACCACTGGTATCAGAAATCTAAGATTCAATCCTTTGCAACCGCTTATTGCCTGCGGCCACTGCAACTGCGACTACCCACCAATTTCACCATTCGGTAAAACCACCATCTTCATTTCTCCAAATAGGATTCGCCCAATTGTGGCCAATTTTCTGTCCTTCTTTCAATTTTCCCTCATCAATCGATACACCCAGTCCCGGTTTTTTCAAGAGATCGATATACCCGTCTCTCACCTCAAAAACTTCGGGATTATCCATATAATCCAAAAGGTCGAACCCTTGATTGTAATGAATTCCAAGACTGCTTTCTTGTATGACCGCGTTGATGCTGGCAAAATCTATATGTAGGCAAGAGGCCAAGGCAATCGGTCCTAATGGACAATGGGGTGCCAATGCCACGTCATAGGCCTCGGCCATACTCGCAATTCTGCGCACTTCGGATATGCCACCGGCATGGCTAACATCGGGCTGAATGATATCGACCGTGCCGCGGTGCAGCACCTCCTTGAAATCCCAACGGGAAAATAAGCGCTCGCCCATAGCGATTGGAATTTTAGTATAGGGATAGATATGATCGAGGGCTTCTTGATTCTCCGGCAAGACCGGCTCTTCGAAGAACATCGGATTATACGGGGACAACTCATCGATCAGGTGTTTGACCATGCCTTTGTGTACCCTTCCGTGAAAATCCAATCCGATATCCAGATTATCGCCGAACGCTTCTCGAAGTATTTTTATGTTTTCGGAAACGGCCCGAATCTTTTTGATGGAATCGATCCATTCGAACGGACCGGTCGCGTTCATCTTGACGGCCTTGTACCCTTGTTCAACTTTTTCCCGAGCCTGCTCGAGTACCACATTGGGGTTGTCACCCCCGATCCAACAATACATCTTCATTTTCTGGCGTACTGCTCCGCCCAAAAGTTCGTAGACCGGAACGCCCAAATGCTTTCCCTTGATATCCCACAGCGCTTGATCGATGCCGGAGATGGCACTCATTAAAATTGGGCCGCCCCTGTAGAATCCACCGCGGTACAAAGTCTGCCAAATATCCTCAATGTCATTTGCCGAGCGGCCGATAACGAATTGCGAAAGTTCATTGACGCAAGCTTCGACAGTAGCCGCTTTGCCCTCGACCACTGGCTCTCCCCAACCGATGATGCCGCTTTTTGTAGTCATTTTCAAGAATAACCAGCGTGGTGGCACCTTGAACAGTTCGATTTTCGTTATTTGCAAATCATTCATAGCTCTTGACTATCTTACTCCTGTATTCGTGACAATATACGCTTGAATTTCTTGGCGTTATCCGTAACCGCCTTAAAATCGGCATCCGTCTTTACGTTGTTTTTCACTAAACTACTTCCCAGCCCCACTCCGGCTATACCTGCTTCGAACCAATCCTCCATGGTAGTAAGTCCGATACCGCCCACGGCGAAAAAGGGAATGGTATCGAAGGGCCCTTTCAAAGACTTCAAATACGAAATGCCCAAGTCACCCGCCGGACACAATTTAATGATGTCGGCGCCGAAAGCCACCGCATCGGTAGCCTCGGTGGGCGTCATAGCCCCCATCAAGACCGGTACGCCTTCATCTTTGCATAATTTCGCCACTTTTTTATTCGTATTGGGAGTTACCACGAATTGTGCTCCACCCGCCAAGGCCTGTTTCGCCAAAGCTACATTGAGGACCGTTCCGGCCCCGATCAACGCGCCGGGATGCCGCCGTCGGGCATTTTCGATTTCTTCGGCAAAACCCGGGGTGTTCGTAGTGATTTCCAAAACCCGTATACCCCCGGCGACTACAGCATCTATCGTTCGCTGCACAACGGATTGATGCCGCAACCTCAAAATCGCTATCAACTTGGCAGCGATAATACGGTCAAGTATGTCTTGTTTTATGCTCATCGTATGACGTATCCCGAAATATTTCCCTCGACGATGGCAATAACTTCTGCTGCGCTACTGGTGTGGGTATCCCCTATCATAGTATGTTTTAAGGCAAACGCGGCCGTGGCAAAATCGATGGATTTTTGATGATGCCATCCTTGATTCACAGCGTGCAAAAACCCAGCGGCAAAAGCATCACCGGTTCCGAAACGATCTGTAATTGTTACCGTATAGGCATTGGAGAGTACCGGTTCTCCCCCTGAAATATAAGCACCGCCCAATCGGTTCACGGATGCCGAGCTGTGGTCGCGTACGGTAAACGCCAGTTGTTCGACACCGAATAAATGTCTTGCCTTACGTAAGGCGTCAAGGGTCTGATCAGTGGCATTCTTACCGTTGAAGACCAAACCGTACACATCTTTTAATACGCCCGTATTTCCGAAGACCAAATCGGTATGTTCCAAAATTCGGTCGAAAATCAGCTTCGCTTTCTTTGGATGTTCCCAGAGGCTTCTTCGGTAGTTCAGGTCGAAGCTGACCTTGACACCCACTTTTTGCGCGGTCTGTACCGCCAGAACACATTCCGCTGCACATCGTTCTGAAAGTGCCGGCGTAATACCGGATAGGTGCAGCCAATGTTGGTTCTGCAAAATGTTTTCCCAATCGAATTCTCCATTCCCTATGGAAGCTATAGCAGAACCGACCCTATCATAAACGACGCGTGAGGGTCGAATTGAACTGCCCAGCTCGATAAAGTAGGTACCTATTCGCGTACCGCCTGTGATAATTTTTTCTGTGGATATATTAAAGCGGGCAAGTGATTGCCGAGCCGCCAGCCCCACCGGATTATCGGGTAATTTACTGATGAATTGCACCTGATTTCCCAAGCAAGCCAAAGAAACGGCAACGTTAGATTCAGACCCGGCGTAGTCTACCGCAAATAAAGAGGTGGCGTGAAGTCGGTCGGCCTGTCCCGTCGGGACCAGGCGAAGCATAATTTCACCAAAAGTGGAAAAGGACATTGATCGGATTGATTTACCTCTAAAGTAGGAAAAAAATCCAATGATTACATGGTATCGGTTTTGACCTTGAACTTCGAGCGCGACATCGGAACAATGGGCTTTTGAATTGTAACAGGTTCGCCGTATAAATCAAAATCCGCTGCCTCGGTAATTTTGATATCCGTAAATTCTCCTTGTTTCAAGTAAAATTTAGCGGCATCGATCAGCACCTCGTTATCGACATCGGGGGAATCATATTCCGTGCGGCCGATAAAGTAGTTGCCTTCTTTACGGTCGATAATACAACGGAAGGTTTTTCCTATTTTTTCCTGATTGAGTTCCCAAGAGATTTGTGATTGAATTTCCATGATCTCGTTGGCGCGCGCTTGCTTAAGGTCTTCAGGCACGTCATCTACCAAGTTGTAGGCATGCGTGTCTTCTTCGTGGCTATAGGTAAAACAGCCCAAACGTTCGAACCGCATTGCGGTCACCCAATTCTTAAGGATCCTGAAATCTTCTTCGGTCTCCCCGGGATAGCCCACAATCAACGTAGTTCTGATGGTCATTTCGGGTACGGCCGCCCTAAACTCTTGTAATAATTTTGTCGTTTTGGCCTCGGTCGTACCCCGGCGCATACTCTTTAAAATTCGATCGGAGATATGCTGAAGTGGAATATCCAAGTAATTACAAACTTTGGGTTCCCGCTTCATTACGTCCAAAACATCTAAAGGGAAACCGGTAGGGAAAGCATAATGCAAACGTATCCATTCGATGCCCTCGACCTTGACCAGGTTCTCAAGCAGTTCGGCAAGGTTCCGTTTTTTATAAAGGTCGAGTCCGTAATAAGTAAGATCCTGCGCAATCAGAATGAGTTCTTTCACCCCTTTTGTCGCCAGTTTTTCGGATTCGCTGACCAGTTCTTCGATGGGTTTGCTTCTATGCTTGCCCCGCATCAGCGGAATCGCACAGAAGGAACAGGGCCGGTCGCAGCCTTCCGCAATTTTTAAATACGCATAGTTTTTGGGTGTCGTGGTCAAACGTTCGCCAATCAGCTCGTGTTTGTAATCCGCTTCCAAAGCTTTCAAAAGGTTCGGTAGCTCGCTGGTACCAAAATATTCGTCTACATCGGGAATCTCCTTTTGAAGGTCCGGTTTGTAGCGTTCGCTGAGGCATCCGGTTACAAAAACTTTGTCGACCTCGCCGGCCTCCTTTTTTTGCACGTATTCCAAAATGGTGTTGACACTCTCTTCCTTGGCATTGGCGATAAATCCACAGGTATTGATAACCACTACGTTTCCGTCCTCCTCGTGAACGACTTCCTTATCATTGGCGCGCAACTGTCCCATAAGCACCTCGGAATCATAGACGTTTTTGGAACAGCCCAAAGTGACCACGTTGATTTTATTTTTCTTAAGGGATTTTGTACGCATTGCCTTTTTTTTGTGGGTGCAAAGATACGATAAATGCTTGGTCAGTAATCACTCGCCCTTCGCGCTTTTAAAAGGTGGAATCGAGAAGCCATGAAGATAAAGGCGAAAGGTGAAAATTATCCCCTTAATTTTGAAAGAGCACAGGCATTTGTCTTACTTGGGTCAATTTTTCAAAGGCATACCCCAATCGCAACAAGGTATCTTCTTGAAACGCTTTGCCGATAAAGGTCAGACTTATCGGCTCCCCGGCCTCGGTGTACCCCATAGGCACGGTCAGTGCAGGATATTTGGCGACCGCGGCATATCCGGCGTGGTAGTTATTGATAGATAGGATGGCATCTAGATTGTGTTCATCTAACGCCGTATCAAAGAAGGTACGGCCATTTTTTTCCAATGTAGATTTGATGTTTTCCAACCCTTCGGCCGTGGTCGAATCGGCTAATATACCCTCGAACAGCGATTGACCGTAGGGAATACGGGTCACGGAATCGGCTGCATTAAAGGCGACCGCATCGGCTATTGACCCGATTTTGACCGCATCTTTATTTTTTACTTGGGTCTGAAGGTAATTTGGAAGGTCATTGCGCATATCGATGTTCAGAATACTCAAAAAACCGTCCATATTGACCTCCGGAGGCGTGAACTCGATAATGTCAGCGCCGGCTTCCCTCATCTTTTCAATGGTATTTTTGTAAATGGAATCTTCTTCCATAAGTGTTTTCATTGCGCCGAAGCGTTTTCCTTGAAGCAAACCGGGTTCAGTGCCGGCCTTTGCATCAGCAGATGCTTTTGAATCCATAATGGTGCTTACATAATCGGTAGCCGTAGCAATCGATTTGTCGTCCGCTGCGTCTTTTCCGGTCATAGCGGACAGTAAAATAGCGTTGTCCGTCACATTTTTGGTCATCGGGCCGGGGGTATCCAACGTGCTGGATATGGGTACGATACCCGTTCGGCTCAACAGTCCTACAGTCGGCTTCAGGCCCACTACCGAGTTTTGACTACTGGGCGACAAAATGGAACCGGAAGTCTCGGTACCTACCGCGGCCACGGCGTAATTGGCCGCGACGGACGTGCCACTACCGGAACTAGATCCGCCGGTTTCGAAAATTTTTCTTCCATAAGGGTTCAAGGTCTGTCCGCCTACAGCGCTATAACCAACGGGACATCCTTCGCATAAAAAATAGGCCCATTCGCTCATATTGACCTTCCCAAGAATCAGGGCACCGTTCTTCTTAAGTTGATCAGTTATAAAAGCGTCATCGGTAGCATTGGCCGTTAAGGCGATAGAACCAGCAGTGGTCATCATGCCCGAAACCCCTATATTATCCTTTAACAAAATGGGCATCCCGAAAATGGGATGGCGCTCATCGTCAGGTCTCTCCAGTAGCGCTGCGTCGCATTTTCTCGCTTCCGCAAGCACGTTCTCATTAAGGGCCAAGATAGTGTTCAGCGTAGTATCATTGTTCAATTCATACGAATATATCCTATGGAGATAAAACAAGACCAGCTTCTCGTACGTCAAGCGCCCCTCGGCGATATGTGATTGTAGGGTGGGAATATCCTGTTCCAAAACCAAGGGCACAAGCGCCTCGTATTCCTCATCCGACATTTTGGAGACCTCGTTATAGAGCAGCCGGAAAACGTCATTTTTGTCCAAAACTTTAGACTGGACGAGCTTGTAGCGCATCCGTTCAATCTCATGGTCCTGATTAGCGGCCACTTCGGCGGAATCGTTATACGGCTCCCAGAGAATGACATCGGTTTCAGCTTCTTTTTTCTCGGTTTTACACGAGAACAACATAAAGGTCACAAGTACGGAGAGTAGTAGTCTTAGTAGCATATTTTATCCGAAAAAAGAATCCACAAATTCATGTTTGTTGAATACCTGCAAATCTTCGATACCTTCCCCTACCCCGATATATTTCACGGGAATCTGAAATTGGTCCGATATACCGATAACAACGCCTCCTTTTGCGGTACCATCTAACTTCGTAACGGCCAAGGCCGTAACCTCGGTGGCCTTGGTAAACTGTTTGGCCTGTTCGAAGGCGTTCTGGCCGGTGGAGCCATCGAGTACCAGCAACACTTCGTGGGGCGTATCGACCACCACTTTTTGCATGACCCGCTTCACTTTGGTAAGCTCGTTCATCAAATTGATCTTATTGTGCAAACGGCCCGCGGTATCGATGATGACCACATCGGCATCTTGCTTAACGGCCGAACTTAAACTATCGAACGCGACCGACGCAGGATCACTGCCCATTTTCTGTTTAACGATGGGCACGTCGACCCGATCGGCCCATACCTGCAATTGATCAATGGCCGCGGCACGGAAGGTATCCGCCGCCCCTAATACCACTTTAAGACCTTGTTTCTTAAATTGATAGGCCAATTTACCTATAGTTGTCGTCTTACCGGCCCCGTTGACCCCGACGACCATAATGACGTAAGGTCTTTTGTCGGCCGGCACCAAAAATTCCGTATCCTCTCCCGAATTGGTCTCAGATAACAGACCCGCTATTTCCTGTCTTAGTATGGCGTTCAACTCATCGGTTCCTACATATTTATCCTGGGCCACGCGGGCCTCGATCCTATCGATAATTTTAAGCGTAGTATTCACCCCGACATCGGAAGTTACCAGTACCTCCTCTAAATTATCGAGAACATCATCATCGACTTTAGACTTCCCGACCACGGCCTTGCCCAGCTTGGAAAAAAAAGTGGTTTTAGATTTTTCAAGACCCTTGTCGAGGGTCTCTTTCTTTTTGGGAGAAAATATATTTTTGAATAGGCTCATGGGTGTATCACATTGATTGCGTCAAAGATATGAAAGAAGGAATCAAGTTCAAGTTCAAAACTAAAAAAGCGGCTGACGCGATAAAAACCGTCTGTGGTTTCTGGTAAACGACATAAAAAAAGCCCCTTCAAAATGAAGGAGCTCTATATTCTTTATTGCAATGTATGCACT
>JBATUY010000421.1:0-12045 GCA_049671465.1 Pricia sp.
CCCTTACTCTGTTACAATCTAAGATATGAAGGTATCTATAGATTGTTTGATTAATGATTCGAAACCGCTCTTTGTCCAACTAAATAAGGTTAGATGAAATTGTATGAATATATTCCCTAATTTTATACTGTAAATAACACAAAAAACTACGTTCATAAGCTACTATTTTCATCAAGTGTACATAAAGGGATTTGATTTAGATACGTACAATTAATATACTGAAAATCAATCGTTTGTAACGATAGGTGGTATCCTGCCACCCCGACAAATAGGGTATTAAAATTAAATTTTTAATACGCAAATGAATGAAAACCAGTAAGATACATTTTTACTGGTTTTTTCGTTTCCATTTGAGAGCAAATCTCTTAGTGTCCTATTTCGTGTCCTGTTATTTAGGAAATAAATTCCTAAATTTATGGTTCACGGCCCGTATTTGATTTTCGAGGCAATTTGGCTTTCGTTTAACTGATTCTCTCATTAAAAACGAAAGTGATGACTACTACACACACCTTCAATGTCCATTTTTGGTTGAAGAAGTCCTCAATCAGAAAAGATGGAACCATTCCTATCTATGCACGTATCTGGATAGACAGTATTCCCGTTGATTTTAGTACCAAAGAAGCTATTTCAGAGGAGCAATGGAGTACTAAGGCCGGTCGGGCAAGGACACGCACAAAAAATGCAAAGCACATTAATGAAATTCTGGATGATGTAAGATTCAGAATCAAAAAAGCCTACAAACAGCTAAAAGCTGAAGGAAGGTCGATTACAGCACAAGCTATTAAACTGCGCTATTTGGGCAAGGCTAAAGCGGTTTTGTCCTGTAAAGACCTGATACGGCATCATAGCGAGAACGAATTTGAAAAATTGGCAGAAGGCACAGTTAAGAATTATAGTGCCACTGAAAAGTACGTTTACCACTTTATCAAAAAGCAATTCAAGTCAGATGTCGTGTACTAGGCTCAAATCGATTATTCCTTTATAGTCAAATTTGAAAATTACCTACGCACTTGCCCTACCTTACGTAAATCCCAGCCATTGAACAACAATGGTATAATGAAGCATATGGAGCGCTTACAGACATTTACGACCCTAGCCTTTAAACATGGTTGAATCAAGGCAAACTCCTTTGCCTTGTACGAACTGAAGTTTGAAGAGTTTGACGGTCCTTTTTTAGAGCAATTCGAGCTTGATGTACTAACATCAATTCATTTGCCGAACGAGAGCATGTGCTTGGTCAGGGACGTATTCGTTTTCTCCTGTTATACTGGGCTCCGCTACATCGAGGTAAGAAATCTAAATAAGAAGGATATTGTGAACGGAATAGACGGAGAGCAATAGATTTTGGTCAGACGGCAGAAATCGAATACGCCCGTAAAGTTGCCATTTTTTGGACTAAGCAAAGGCGATCCTCGATAAATTCGCTGATTATACGACCATTGAAAAAAACTATTCGCTTTTACAGGTATTCGGCGACCAAAAGATTGACGAATACCTCAAGAAAATAGCCAAGTTGTGCCATATTGAAATGAACCTGACCTTTATGGTTGCGCGACACACGTTTGCAACCACCATCGCACTTTTAAACGATGTCCCCATTGAAACAGTCTCGAAAATATTGGGCCATACCAAGTCATCTACGACTCAAAAATATGCCAGAGTCGTTGAAAAGAAAACCAGCAATGATATGATGCAATTTAGGGCGAAGTTGAAGACTAATTCCAAAAAGGGTTTAGTATATACGGATACGGAGTACAGTCATTTGAAAATTATATGAATACCATCAAAATGCAGAATTCATTACAAGATGCAATGAGCAAATTGAAAAAATAGGTCATCAAAATTTGTGATATCATAGCCAAAAAAGAAAGACAACGGAATTATCGTTTATAATAACCAAAATTCACCAAATCCATGGAAATAAGGTGATGCTCGACTTTCACCTGGCCTAACTTTATGAATAGAAACTAGGGTTCTTAAACAAGTCGTAAGACGTAATCTAAAAAGATTTTCGGAAGACTTTATGTTTCAGCTTTCAAAAGAAGTTTGGAAAGAGGTAATCACAAATTGTGATAACTTCCAGAGATTATCAAATTTAGTCCGACCACTCCATAAACCCTTACCGTACAGGGCTTGTCTATGCTCTCCAGTTTTCTCAATAGCGATAAGGCAATTGATGTAAATATTTGAATTATACGGACTTTTGTAGCGCTGAAGGCTTGCTTGTTTTTCGGACAGTTTAAAAATCAATTTTGTTCAGATTTGACAGATTACGAAGAAAAGTAGGGGAGTCTTCAGCTATGAGGTTGAGGTCATTAAAAAGAATTCCTAATTGTCGTAATGAGCCGTAAGACAACCGATTATCTTCTTTGCAGCAAGCGTAAAATATTTCTAATTTTTTATGGAATCCATGAAATTCAAAAAGAATATGTTTGTAAACTAATATTTATTTTAAATCTTAAAAGATGAAAGAATTGCTCTTTAAAACAATATACAATCATCCCCAAATCAAGCTATCTGATTTAAATCTAATCATGGATGTCCATGAAAAAGTTTATTTTTCGAAGGGAGATTTTCTCTTGCAAGTCGGAGCAAAGGCTGCGGAATATTTTATTGTCGAAAAGGGTCTGATGCGTTCTTTCGTCTATGATACAAATGGAAACGACATCACAACGGACTTTTTTGGAGAAGGTGATATTGCGATTGAGGTATCTTCTCTTTTCATGGGCATCCCGAGTCAAGAAAATATCCAGACGTTGACAGAAGGCCATGCTTGGAAGATTACGTTTGATGATTTCCAAAATTTGTTTCATACAGTAGAAGGAATAAGCGAATGGGGAAGGGCATGGTTTTCACAGCAACTTTTCAGCGCCAAGCAACGCTCCATAGATATGATTACCAAAAGTGCTCCTGACCGATATCTTTATTTGGAAAAGAATAAACCCCAGATTATTAAGAATGCCCCGTTAAAGCATATTGCCTCTTACCTTGGCGTTACTGATACTTCGCTTAGCAGGATACGGAAGGAAATCCATTCCAATTAGTTTTTCTTGTCCTATGACAAGTTTTTTACCCTTTAAAGTATTTAGATTTATCGTTTGAAGAACCATTCTGTTTGGAAAGTGGCTGTTCATTAAAAAGTAAAATTTATATATGATTTTAACCGGAGGTGCAAAAACCAATAATTTATTTAGAGGCACAACTTGGATAATGAATAAAATTATTGGTCGCAAGTTTAATTCTCTAATTCTAATCGCTCTCCTTCTTCTATCTTGTGAGGAGAATTGCGATCAGCCTAGCTGTTTGCCAGGTCCGGAAGGAACCATCCAATCCGGTTCTAAAAACCTGACGATTTTCACGCAGGTAAATGATATCCAGCATATGATATTAGTAGGCAATAACGAATACACTCTTTCTTTGGATGGCCTTAACCCCAAACAGGGGATGTTCTTCTCGACTTGGCAGACTATTCCGGATAATGAGTACACAATGGTTAAGATAATCATAGACGGGGAACCCTTGGAGATTTCCCTTGGCAACTATCCTAGTGCGGAACAATTACAGCTTAGTATCACAGAAGAAAACAGGATGTTGACTATTGAGTCTTCAAAATTTGAAAAATGTGATGATACCCCTTGCGATTAGATAAATCAGAAGCTAGCACTATCATAAATAATACAACATGACAAATGCAATCCAAAACTTTCAAATACCTGTCATCGATTTTGACTGCGCCTCAAAATTTTACAATACAGTAATGGACTATGACCTAAATATCATGGAATTTCAAGGTACGCAAATGGGTGTTTTCAACTTTGATCCAAAAAATGGGGTAGGCGGAACCATTATTAAGGCCGAATGGTTGGAACCTTCAGCTAATGGAACGGTAGTCTATCTACAGGCCGGTAACGATTTGGAACCGTTTTTAGATCGCGTCAAGTCAGCTGGGGAAAAGAGTTGTTTCCCAAAACCGAGCTGGGTCCAGGAATGGGCTTCTTCGGGATCTTTATCGATACCGAAGGGAACCGGGTTGGCCTTTATTCAAAAAATTGACCGGGGCATGAGATCATGAATACGTGCACATGAATCAAAACAGACTTTAGAATTATGCTGAAATTCCAGCTTTTAACCATCTCGTTATTTCCCATACTAATCTTGCCTTCCTACGGTCAACAGTCGGAACAGGATAGTTTGTACGCCATGGTGTACACTACCGGAAAAAGTTGGAACCAAGACAAACAGCCCCATGAACAACCCTACTTTATGGCACATTCCAGACATCTTCGTAAGCTTCGGAAAGAAGGGAAAATCGTCATGGGTGGTCGTTTTGACGATAAAGGATTTATGCTATTGAGAGCGAAAAACTTGGACGATGCTACCTTGATAACACAAAGGGATTCCTCGGTACTGTATCACACGTTTCAAGTGGCCTTGTATCCTTTTGATGCCTTTTACCCTGGATATGTAGGCACTTCAAGAAAAGACGTAGAAGCAGAAAAAGCAAGGGTAACCGGATTGGGCGGGTTCTTCTTCAAAAGTGAAAACCCAGAGAAATTAAGGGCATGGTACAAGGATAAATTGGGTATCCAAGGTGGGGAGCAAGGCACTTCGTTCGAATGGCGCAAGGACAAGGATTCAAGCAAGCCGGGGTTTACCGTCTGGCACGCTTTCGGGGAAATGGATGATTATTTTGATATAGGTACGCAGGAATATATGATCAATTATAGAGTAAATAATCTGAAGGGTCTATTGGAAGAACTTCGTCAAAAAGGTGTAACGATTGTGGGGGAACCCGAAATTTATGAATATGGAACTTTTGCTTGGATTTTGGACTTGGAAGGAAGAAAGGTTGAATTATGGGAACCCAATGATGAAGTTTATGATCGCATTACCAAACAACGAATGAAGAGTAATTAAAATTTATATCTCAATGAAAAAAACCATTTGTATCCTCATTATACTGATAAGTCATTGCGGAATATCCGCTCAGAACCTTTTTAAGAATACCCTGAAATTCGATGACAGGTCAGCATCGCCAAGTGCGAGCCTTTCCGATATAGATTGGATTCAGGGCCATTGGCGAGGCGAGGCATTCGGTGGTGTTACGGAAGAAGTATGGACACCCCCACTCGGTAATTCAATGATGTGCGCTTTCAAGCTAATCGTAAAAAATGAGGTCCGTTTTTATGAACTGGTAACGATCAGCGAGGAGAATGGAACGCTGATTATGCGCCTGAAGCACTTCGATGGTAAAATGATAGGTTGGGAAGCCAAGGATGAATCCATAGACTTCAAACTCGTGAAAATTTCGGAGGATAAAATATATTTTGATGAATTTACCTTTGAAAGAATTAGCGATGACGAAATGACCATTTATGTAGTTATCGAAAACAAAGGAAAGCGCGAAGAAGTTCCCTTTCTATATAAGCGATTCAGCGAATGAAAAACCGTTACAAATGGAAACGTACGATATTTACCATGACTTTGCCATTCGAGCTTCCGCAAGCGAAGTTTTTGAACGAATTGCCGATCCAGGACACCTAGAGAATTGGTGGCCCTTGCAATGCTCGGGAAAACCTGAGGTCGGAGCTATCTATAATTTCTATTTCACCCCGGAATATGATTGGTTTGGCAAAGTCATTACATATGAACCCGATTCCGCTTTCCACATAAAAATGATCAAGGCCGATACGGATTGGGAAAACACCACTTTTGGTTTTGATATGGAAGCAGGGGCAGATGGGGTAAATTTGAAATTTTTCCATGAGTCCTGGCCGGAACGAAACCACCACTTTAGAAGGTCTTCCTTTTGTTGGGCCATGTTATTGAACGGATTGAAGGATTATTGTGAAAAAGGCACTATTGTGCCTTTTGAGGAGCGCGACTAGCCCTACCGCTTAAAGCTTTCAAAAAAGAACTGATGGTATGCACAGAAATGAAACAGATAAGATAACCGAAATGCTTGATGGTATTGAGGACACCCAAAAACAAAAAGAGTGTTTGGTCCTTTTGGAGCTGTTCAAGGATACCACCCAAGAAGAACCCGAACTATGGAACGGCGGCATGATTGGGTTTGGAAGATATGCGTACAAATATGAAAGTGGACGTGAGGGCGAATGGTTCTTAACGGGTTTTGCCCCTCGGAAAAATAACATAGCGGTCTATCTGATAGGAAATTTTAATAACAAGAAAACTGTTTTAAAGGAATTTGGCGACTATAAGAAAGGTTCCTCTTGTCTGTATATAAAATCCATTGAAAACATAGACTTGGAAAAATTACGTTCGGTCATTAAGGAGTCTATACGCAACCTTAAAACCAAATATCCCGACTAATATTTAATCTTAAATGGAAAAATAAAATTGATGGAGACCGCAGGATATTCGGGAACGCCCTTGGCCAAAAAACTGGGTTTAAAAGATGGAGATGCCATCCAGGTATTTAACGCTCCGAAGAAATATATGGATTTTTTCAATGATTTTCCATCGGGTGTGAAGGACCAAGGCAAAGGAGTGTATGAGAAGCAAATAGACTTTATTCACATTTTCGCGAAAACTATGGAAGAACTTGAGTCCAGTTTTAAGATAGCCAAACCAAATCTCAAAAAGAACGGCATACTATGGATAAGCTGGCCCAAGAAAAGCTCGGGAATCCCAACTGAGCTGGATAAATTCAGTGTTATGAAATATGGTTTGTATAGCGGCCTTGTAGATACAAAAGTGGCCGCCATTGATGAAAGTTGGAGCGGACACAAATTTGTCTACCGTCTATTGGACAGGGAATAGAAAACCTAGCCGAAAAGATAAATTGTTTGGATTATGCGAAAAGGGAAGTGGTATCTCAGAGTCGCGTTCAATAAGTAATTTAAATTAAAAAGGATTTATCATAATAGTCATAGGGCTCAAGACCAGTGTAAGGCTATACTTGGCATTCGCTTTACATAAGAATATTATAAATAAGTGAAAATAATAAGATTGACATTAGGAATTATCACTGCAATCCTGGTTCTCAGCATTCTGGTCGAAGGCATCGAGTTATTAGTAGTGAAGATAGCTAGTGGACTAACTGTGGATTATTTAACGAATAATCGCACAGATTACTTCAACATAAGAAATAAATTACCCATTTTGGGCTTAAAGGTTATTTATACATTTTTAGCCGCATTGTTAGCGGGTTGGTTAGGTAGTAAAATAACGAGATATTATCAGTTCCTATTCTCTATAATTCTTACGATACTTCAGGGAATCGCTTTTTTATATGCAATGCTTTTTTCCGAATTTAAAAATACATTACCAAAGCATTTATGGTTATTGCTGCTAACTGTTGTTCTGGTTGGAATCAATATAGGGTATATGATATCAAGAAATACGAAAACTAATACAAAAATTCTTTAGAAAGATGCGTCATCAACTTTTAAAGCGGGGTAAATTCAGTAAGTATTCGAGGTATACCTATTTTTATTCTGAATGAGCATTAAACAAATTTTCATAAATAAAAATAGGCCAAAGGCACTCTGGCGAATCGTAATTTTCTTTTCAACATTATTATTGGCTGTATCGCCACTTTCTTTACTCGACAATACCTACTTACAATTTATTGGAGCTGTAGTGATACTGATGTCCGTTTTATACCTTAACTCAAAATATCTTGACAAAAGGGGTTTCCAAGCGTATGGACTGACATTCACAAAAGAATTTTTTGTCCATTTAAGTATTGGAATATTAATTGGTTTTTTTTCAGTTGTTTTGGTGCTACTAATTGGAAAGACCACGGGTATAATATCCGTTTCCGAATTTTTACCGATTTCAAGGTCTGCACTGTTAATTCCTTTTGCTTTTAAAATGCTCCTTGTAGCCATTTTGGAAGAAACACTTTTTAGAGGGTATGTATTTACCAATCTCTACGATGGATTTAAGTCAAAGAAAATATCCAAAAAGAAAGCATTGCTTATTTCCTTGATTATATCATCAGTGTTGTTTGGTTTGGCCCATTTTAATAACAACAATGCCACCATCCTATCAATCATATTTCTTTCAATAAATGGAATAGTTTGGTGCATCCCGTTTATACTAACGAAAAATTTAGGTCTTTCAATAGGTTTACATACTGCTTGGAATTTTACCCAAACCCAACTCGGGTTTACCATGAGCGGGAACGAGGCGCAGCATTCATTATACAAAATTGACAACATTGGGGCCGATTTATTAACAGGTGGAGAATATGGTCCTGAGGCCGGTGTTTTGGGGCTTATTGGCTTTGGTGCCATGTTAATGATTTCATTGACCTATTTGAAACTTACACACAAAAACACGAGCATATTCAGATGAAACGAATACATTATCAATTTCAAATACAATTTCAGAGATAATCCTGTAAACCTATCTGAAGTTGTACATTGAAGTAAGACTGGCCAACCCTAGACCAAACGGTGTCGTCAAATTTCATATGAAGTTGTTTTAAAAGGACGTTTTGTAGGGCTAATAATTAACAACAAAAACAATAACCCTAATACGTTATCAAAAAGGTCTAAGAATCTTTCTAGCCCATGGTAGCTTGATTATGGTTTTGGTATTGATTTGAAAAATGTGTTTGGAGATAAAAATTCCTTGTGTATTTAAATAAAATGGACGGATAAAAATGAAAATTACAAAATTCGCCTACGGGCTAATTTTTTCTGTATTATTCATTACTAATTTTGGTAAACCGTAGAATATTACGGAAATAGACAACGAGCTCCAGCCATATATTGATAGATTTTATTCGGAGGCATATTCAAGGGACCGCTATCTTGAAGAAATTGATCTGACTGCCAAGTTCACGGATAAGGTAATTTTTTAGGGCAACAATTTTTGTGGCTTTGGGAGGGGAAACATCAATAAAGGGGGCCAGGCGTCTTTACGCTGTGACTTTTGCTGGAATACGAACTCGGATATTCAACGCGAGAATTTCATATTTCATGAGTTGGGTCATGCGCTATTACGACGTTCACATTCCAATCAACTTTTGCCAAAAAACACATTTGAGACCCTAATGTGCGGCGGCTTTCGCATTTATAATAATTATTTGGCCTACAATGCAAGCAGTATTACAAGCGCGTATATTACTTGGATGAATTGTTTACAGGTACTGCGGGCGAACCACCGGAATGGTTTTTTCCCAAACAGTCAGAGTCCTTTGTTTATGAATACAAGTTTGAAAGTGATACACTCATAATCGATTCTTCGGCATACACCACCGATACTCCTTTTTTTACTCTGGATACGAATAACATGTTGGACGGGAATTCCCTTTAGGTCCAAAGCGATGGTGAAATAGTTAATTTCCCGATTCGGATAATAAATCAAAATCCGATTGATTGTGTGGATGTTGTCTTTTCCATTGATATACGGCCAGAAATCGCAAAAGAATCCGGATTATATATTGCACTCCAAGCTATGCATATAAATACCGAAAATGAGCGAATCCCACTACAAGAGAGCGTAAAACCTCTATCTGATTTTCGATTCCCTTCAAGGAAGACGATAAGACTCCACTGTATTGCAAAGGAAACTGATGAAATTATGGCCTATTTGTTTTTCGATTCAGGTACGGTCGGCAAAGCTTATTTTGATAATATCAACATTTCTGTTTTCGAATAATCAAATAATTGATTCATGATTTGTATGTATGTTAGCAAGAAAAATTTATTCACATTTCTTGTATATGCGACGTTTAAATTTCGGTAGTGTTGCCTGTGTTGCCGGAATATCAGATTACCCCTTATTAAATACATCTATGAAAATCAGTTTTTATCTTAATTATGAACGACGTTATTTGGAATCATTTTATTGGTTTTACTATCTAGAAAGCGTAAAACGCTCTCGTTGATGTCTTATATTAATGTCATATTTTGGAAATCAAGATGTAAAGTACTGGTTCATAAGGGAATGTAAACAGGGTTCAAACGCTGCCACCCCCGACAAAAAGCCAGTTCAATTTGAACTGGCTTTTTCTATTTTTCAAGCAATACACGCACTACTGCTTGACAATCTTGGCCGTGAACTTTCGGCCGTCAACTTCTACTTGAACAAGATATATGCCCTTCGGAAGTGCACTGGCATCCATCGGGGTTGCGGTCTGGAGACTCGTGGAAACCATAAGTCTTCCATCTAAGCTAAATACTCGTATATAAACCTCGCTAATATCACCAAGGTCAATATTCAGGTAGTTGTGGAATGGATTGGGATATAATTTCAAGAGTTTTTCAAATAAAGACTGTGGCTCGTTTTCGACTACGGGGTTTTCTTCAAGGGTCAGGTAAAGACCCGCAGTTGCATAAAATAGGGGAGCATTCCAATTGATGGTAACCTCGTTGGTCGAATAAGAGCACCAAGAATCTACATACGATCTCGCGGGCGCATTACTGGGATAGCCGGGGCAACCATCGGGCTGTGCTGAATGCGGACCTCCGGCAATCATTCCGGGTACGGCATCGACAACCGCATCGGCCTCCGAAATTCTATGATGTGGATTGTTCATGGGTCTATCGCCAAAACCGCTCACAAAAGAGTAGCCTGTTGCATTGCGCCCTAACAGGTAATCGGAAGCGGTAAAGGCGGCATCGAGAAAACTCTCGTCCCCATCGATCTGATAGGCCATTAACAATAGCATTAATTGGTTACCGGCCTGTCCGTTGCTTCCCCAGTTGAAGTCACCGGAACCCATCGCTACACGCATTGCCGAATTGTTGACTTTATCTTTCAATTCGTTTGAAGTTTCCAGCAGTTTCGCGGTGGCGGCCGCTACATCCAAATCTTCGGAAAGCTGGTCCGCATGCGCGGCAATGGAGACGAGGGCAAGAGGCGCGACGTATCCCCAAAAGGGAATTCCGTTGCCTATGGCATCGATATCAAAGGCGTTGCTGTAGTTCTCTCCCCGCGTAGTGATAAAAAGCTCCACGGCCGCCCATTGAAATTCATCGGTCACGTTACTGTCACCGTATTCGCCGGTAAATACGTCGGCAGGCTGTTGATAATACACTTCGGGATTCTGTAGCGCCCATTCGTAGGCCCTTTTCGAAGCGTCAAGCAATCGTGCGCTGTATCCCGGCAGCTTATCTTCATAAGCTTTGTATATACGGGAAGCTACCGCGGTTACGGCGGCAAG
This sequence comes from Pricia sp., assembly GCA_049671465.1. Classification (GTDB taxonomy): domain Bacteria; phylum Bacteroidota; class Bacteroidia; order Flavobacteriales; family Flavobacteriaceae; genus Pricia. Next base: position 11,144 of record JBATUY010000421.1, read on the forward strand.
GTTCAGGGCTGCGGCCGTAGTTTTTTGAACAACATAACGTTCAGCGGTGTAGTCCGCCGGCATGATGATACCCTGAAAGTTCAGTCCCGTGAGCTTGTGATATACGCCTCCATCGTTCGGGTCTTGCATATCGAGCATCCAGTCAAGGTTCCATTTGACCTCGTCCAGTACATCGGGCAGGTCGTTGGTGGTTTCAGGGATGTCGTAGGCCTTGCTAGCAAAATAGCTGGGATAATGTTCGAAGGCGGCGAGCAAGGTATAGGTACTGATACCGCTGTTGACGATATATTTATTGTAATCCCCGGCATCGTACCAACCTTTGGGTGCTGAAATCACGGTTCCGGCAGGTCGCGCGTCTGAGGCTGCAGAAGGATGAACCTGTACCTCTTCGTCCGGTAGACCTAAAGGTCTGGCGTATTCACCGCCATATTGCGCCGTGATTTCCGTGGAAGCCCGGTTGAAATAGTAGTATTTAAAGGCGGCCTCGTTCAGGCTGCCGTAGACATTTTCGCTTACATTGAACTGGGCTTCTTTACCGTCTACGGTTATCGTATATCTTCCTTCGACGGCGATTTCCGATACGTCTATGGTGGCGACATATTCCGCGGACTCCGCCCAAAGTTCGGTCGCAGAGGTCGTTCCGGACGCGACGGTCTCACCGTTGGCATCCGTAACCGTATAAGGCAACGGGTCGAAATCCGTTTCCGAGGTAAGGTTGATCAACTTAGTACGGTTCAGGTGGTACCCCACTTGATTGTATCGGATATTCTTACCTGCGGGAAGGGTATCTTCTAAGGGCTCCCCGAAGGAAATCCAATCGATATCGATGACTCCTTCATAGCCTCCGGTGGCGTCATTGACATAAAACAAAAGATTGGATATTTTGGTGGCATCTACGGCAC
>JBATUY010000422.1:0-2704 GCA_049671465.1 Pricia sp.
CCTGCATTTACCTCTGGTGGTGCTCCTCTTCTAGGCATAATTTATGTTTTAAGTTTATTTCGTCGCTTTTCTCACGCCGCCCCAGAGCATAGCCCCTACGGCAATAACAGTCAAGATGAAAAATATATTGATACCCGCCCCGATTCTCTTAATGGTCGTCTCAGAAGTCTCGATACCGCGATCTGCCATTTCGGCAACGCTGACATCGGTTCCGTCAGCCAGTACGTAAGCAATACCACAGACTATTAAAAAACCAACGACTACGAATAGCGTCTTCTTTAAGTTCGCCGGGTTCGAAAACAGGTTGATCAACGAGAAAACTAAGCTAACCACTACGGCAATGCCCAACAAGATATAGGTAATCCAAAACATCGTGTTCAAAGCTCCATTACTGGCAGCCTCGGCAGCCGGCATATCGGATGGAGGAAGCAAATACCAAAGTACGGCAGCAACCAAACCTATTACAATTAAAGCAATCTTTACAATTTTATTCATGATTTAATATGTTTATAGGTTTCTTACTTCTTTACGACAACAACATCTTTGGTATGGTCTACCAACATATCGATCAACACGATAGAGGAATCTTCCATATCGTTGACGATACTGTCAATTTTAGCAATGATATAATTGTAAAAAATCTGTAGGATAATCGCTGTTATAAGTCCAAATACCGTGGTTAATAACGCCACCTGAATATCACCTGCAATCAACGATGCACTCAAGTTACCTACTGCGCTGATCTTTTGGAAGGCCTGAATCATACCGATTACCGTACCCATAAACCCTAGCATGGGCGCAATCGCAATAAAGAGGGATAACCAAGATACATTTTTCTCGAGTTGGCCCATCTGTACACCGCCATAAGCAACAACCGCTTTCTCGGCGTTGTCGATGCCCTCACCGGCCCTATCCAATCCTTGATAGTAAATCGAGGCAACAGGGCCTTTCGTATTTCTGCATACCTCTTTGGCCGCTTCGACACCCCCTGACGCCAGTGCATCTTCGACTTGCTGCTTTAGCTTACCTGTGTTCGTAGTAGCCATATTCAAATAGATAATCCGTTCTATAGCAACGGCAAGACCTAAAATCAAGCAAAGTAAAACGATGCCCATAAAGCCGGCACCCCCTTGAATGAACATTTCTTTAAGTACTTGGGTAAAACCTTTTTCGGCTTCTTCTGGAGCAGCGTCTTGAAGCATGGTCGCGGTAGTCGCCATTGCATTAACTGTGTTCGAGGCCAATACAAACATACCACCAGCGGCTAGGATAGAGAATAATTTTTTCATTTTTCTAAACTTAAATTAGTTATTTAATAGGGTTAAAGATAAAAAAAAATCGTAATAATAAAACCGAACGTCGTTCTAACGTATCGAACTAAACTACGAAGAATTTCAGAATAAACTAATTTCTATCCTAAATTCTTTTCATTTTCGCAGAGAGGAAGGGATTCGAACCCTCGAAACGTTGCCGTTTACACGCTTTCCAAGCGTGCGCCTTCGACCACTCGGCCACCTCTCTATTCATCATCCCCAAAGCCTAGGCTAAGGGATGGGCAAATAACAAAAAAAATACCAGTCGGTAAAATTTAAACCGGTATTTTATTGCATCTCCCCGCGCAAGGGCGTTTCAAAAACCGTCTTAAACAATTTTTGGCCGATGTTGCTTCCCAATAGGTACATCAGCTTTGTTACGGCCGCCTCGGTCGTAATATCCTTACCATTAATTACTTGTAGTTTTTTGAGCTGCTCACTGGTTTCGTAATGACCCATCTGAACACTGCCCCCGGAACATTGGGTTACGTTGACGATATGTATTCCGCCTGCTATCGCTTTTTTGATACTATCGACCAACCAAGGCTCGTTCGGGGCGTTTCCGGCCCCATAAGTTTCCAATATCACGCCTTTGAGATGTGGAACATTCAAGATACTTTCAAGCACGGCCACATCCAGACCTGGAAAAAGCTTGAGTATGGCCACGTTTCGATCCATGGTTTTATGCACCTTGAATTTTTTCCGTGTATTGACCTCCAAAAGATATTCATTGAAAACGTTGAGATGTACGCCCGACTCGATCAGCTGGGGGTAGTTTAACGATGCAAACGCCTGAAAGTGCTCGGCGTTGATCTTGGTGGTGCGGTTGCCCCGATACAGCTTGTATTCAAAATAAAGGCCCACTTCCCGCACGACAGGTTTCCCTTTGGCCTGTAGCGCGGCAATCTGAATCGAGGTAATCAGGTTTTCCTTCGCATCTGTACGCAGGTCGCCGATGGGCAGCTGGCTTCCGGTAAAGATGACGGGCTTGGCCAGGTTTTCGAGCATAAAGCTCAAAGCAGATGCGGTGTAGCTCATCGTATCGCTGCCGTGCAACACCACAAAACCATCATGGCTTTCGTAATGCTGTTCGATGATACTGGCAATCTCGCCCCAATGCGTGGGGTTCATGTTCGACGAGTCGATAGGCTGTTCGAAGGATACCGCATCGATGTGGCAGTCCAGCTGATGGAGCTCGGGAATATGTTTGAGCAGCTTCTTAAAATTAAAGGCTTTTAAGATACCGGTATCGTATTCCTTGACCATGCCTATGGTGCCTCCGGTATAGATCAATAGAATGTTGGTCATGGTTTGATGTTCATTGTGTTTTAGAAACTGACCGTTATAAGGAATCGATTCAAGGGATGAAAAATTCAGACCCCGAAAATTTC
>JBATUY010000423.1:0-3399 GCA_049671465.1 Pricia sp.
ACTCGTTGCTGTCGGAATATGCCGTTGTAGGCTTCGATTATGGTTATGCGATGGCGAGTCCGAATACATTAACTATTTGGGAAGCGCAGTTCGGCGATTTTAGCAACGGCGCCCAGATCATGATCGATCAATACCTGTCCGCCGCGGAGGACAAGTGGAAGCTGCAGAACGGCCTGGTCATGCTTTTGCCCCACGGTTATGAGGGCCAGGGTGCCGAGCATTCTTCCGCCCGTATGGAGCGCTATCTGCAATTGTGCGCCCGCGACAATATGTATATAGCCGATGTGACGACGCCTGCACAGATGTTCCATATTTTACGTCGGCAGATGAAAGTCAACTTTAGAAAGCCGTTGATTATTTTTACACCAAAAAGTCTATTACGGCATCCAAAGGCGGTATCAACGGTCGACGAATTGGCGAACGGAAGTTTCCAAGAAGTTATCGATGATGCTTCCGCGGACGTGAAAAAAACAAAAAGCTTGGTGTTTTGTACCGGTAAATTCTATTACGATCTGTTGGCCGCTAAGGAAGAACACGGTCGCGATGACGTCGCCTTGGTTAGGATAGAACAATTGTTTCCCTTGCCATTCGAACGGATGAAAGAGATTATCAAGAAATATAAAAATGCCGATGATTTGGTTTGGGCACAAGAAGAACCTCGGAACATGGGGGCTTGGAGCCACTTGATGATGCACTTCGATGATGCGCATAAGCTAAGGGTGGCCTCGCGAAGGTTTTACGCTTCGCCCGCCGCCGGTAGTGCGGTTCGATCGAAAATGCGGCATCAACAAGTCATCGATTATGTGTTCGACAAGAGCAAGGACAATATGTCGAAGCCAAAGCCACGGCCCAAGGAAAAAAAGTAGAAAGCCTAACCTAAGAGTCGGCGACCCCTTGTAGGTCGGTGCGACAGTAACAGATAACAATACAAACAATAATAGCATGATTTTAGAAATGAAAGTCCCGTCCCCGGGCGAATCCATCACCGAAGTAGAGATAGCGGAATGGCTGGTAGAAGACGGCGATTACGTGGAAAAAGATCAAGCGATCGCCGAAGTCGATTCCGATAAGGCCACCTTGGAGCTTCCCGCGGAAGAAAGCGGCACCATTACCCTGAAGGCCGAGGTCGGTGATGCCGTTGGTGTGGGCGAAGTGGTCTGCCTTATCGATACCGAAGGTGCAAAACCTGAAGGGGCCAGTAAAGGAGCCGATACAGCTTCCGAAGGTGGCGACGAAGGTTCCGGAAGCGACGCGGAAAAAGATTTGGACGAGCAACGCGAAAAGACCGAAGATAAAAAGGATAGTGAAAAAGCGCCCCCACCGAAACAGGCCGAGGAAAGTTACGCATCAGGTGCAGCTTCCCCCGCAGCTAAAAAAATATTGGCCGAAAAGAATATCGATGCGGCATCCGTAAAAGGAAGCGGTAAAGATGGACGCATTACCAAAGACGATGCGGTGAATGCCGTGCCATCTATGGGTACGCCGACCGGTGGCAACCGTGGCGAATCCCGTACAAAACTTTCAATGCTTCGTAGAAAAGTGGCGGAACGCTTGGTCAGTGTCAAGAACGAGACCGCGATGTTGACTACCTTCAACGAGGTAAATATGTCCGCCATCTTCGAGCTTCGCAACACGTATAAAGAAGATTTCAAGGAAAAGCACGGCGTCGGTTTGGGCTTTATGTCTTTCTTCACCAAGGCGGTGGTCAAGGCACTCCAAGAATTCCCATCCGTAAATTCGATGATCGATGGCAAGGAAATGGTTTCCTTTGACTTCTGCGATATCAGTATAGCCGTCTCTGGCCCGAAAGGCTTGATGGTACCCGTAATTCGCAACGCCGAAAATTTGACCTTTAGAGGTATCGAGGCCGAGGTAAAACGATTGGCACTCCGTGCCCGGGAAGGAGAAATCACGGTCGATGAAATGACCGGGGGTACCTTTACGATTACCAACGGAGGTATATTCGGTTCAATGTTATCGACCCCGATCATCAATCCTCCGCAGAGTGCCATCTTAGGCATGCACAATATTGTCGAGCGGCCAATCGCAGTTGATGGCGCTATTGCCGTGGCACCTATCATGTATGTAGCGGTATCTTACGATCACCGCATCATAGACGGCAAGGAATCGGTGGGGTTTTTGGTCGCCATCAAAGAGGCCTTGGAAAACCCCGAGGAGTTGTTGATGGATGGTGATGTGAAAAAGGCGCTGGAAATGTAGGGCGTCTATTTCAAGTAAACACAACTTTTGCCATAATCGATAACCGCTTTTGCTTTGATAAGCACATCGGCACCGATTATACCGTCAACCGGCTCGGCCTTGTGAGAGGTCAGTGCCTTATTGACATGCACGAGGTCGAACAGTACGATTTGCAGTTTCTTTTTCTGCCACTTTCCGATCGCGATACGGTTTTTGGTCGAAATAAGGGTTTCCATATTGGTGGCGCCTGCACCGGCGGCCTTTATCTCCGAAGCTTCGGACGTCAATTTGAAAAACTCGATTTTATCAAAGCTTACGCAAGTATTCGAGGCGCCGGTATCTAGAATAAAACGGCCTTTCACACCATTGATTTTTGCCGTTATCGCAAAGTGGTTGGTCTCCGTGAGCACAAGGGGAATTTTGACGTAGGCTTTCCTTTTTAAAAACTTCTTGAGGGATTTCATATACACAAAGATACCCCTATTTTTACAGCATGATATTGACAGATACCCACACCCATTTATACAGTGAAGCCTTCGATAAAGATCAATCCGAAGTCATCAAGAACGCCCTCGATCAGGGCATAGAACGTTTTTTTATTCCCGCTATCGATTCCACCTATACCGAGTCCATGTTTCATTTGCGGGATGCCTACCCCAAAAATATATTCCTGATGATGGGGCTGCATCCAACACATGTCAAAGACAATTATGAGGAGGAATTGCGGCATGTCGAAGAAATGCTAGCGGAGCATAGATTTTATGCCGTCGGGGAAATTGGTATAGATTTATATTGGGATAAAAGCTTTTTGAAACAACAACAAGATGCCTTCCATTTGCAAATAGGATGGGCGAAAAAGCACAAACTGCCCATTGTCATTCACTGTCGGGATGCTTTCGATGAGGTATTCGAAGTGCTGGAAAGTGAAAAAGGGGATGACCTCTTCGGAATTTTCCACTGTTTTACGGGAACAAGGGAACAGGCGCAGCAGGCCATATCCTATAATATGAAATTGGGCATCGGCGGCGTGGTCACTTTTAAAAACGGAAAAATCGATACCTTCCTAAAAGACATCCCCCTAAAGCATATTGTGCTGGAAACCGACTCCCCTTACTTGGCCCCTGTGCCCTATCGTGGAAAACGGAATGAAAGCGCCTACCTTATTAAAGTGCTGGAAAGACTTTCCGAAGTGTACGGTAC
>JBATUY010000424.1:0-3906 GCA_049671465.1 Pricia sp.
GCTATATTTCTGCCAATCGTTATAGTATTCTCGTCAGGCAGCAGGTCATTTCGAGCGAGGCTTACTCGTATTTTGAAACCCTGAAGGACTTCTCACAATCGGAAAGTCTTTTTTCGGAAAGCCAACCCGGATTTATAAACGGTAACATACGTTCAGAACCCGATGCAGAGGAAAAAGTGGTCGGTTATTTCACTGTGGCCAGCCTTACCGAAAAACGGATATTTTTTGAACATAACGATTTTTTTCCAGATGGCCCGGCCCCTGACTTTGTAAACGCGTGTGAATTTGATGCGCCCGACTATAGAATCTTGGTCGAGAAAATTAGAAGTGGTGAAGTGAAGTATGTACTGCCGAACACAGACCCTGGCCCCATGGAAGGACCTTATCTCGTCGTACCCGACATCTGTGGTGATTGTACCGTATTTGGAAGTAATGTTGTACCGGATTTCTGGGAGGACTAAAAAAATAGAAATGATCAAGTTTTATATTTGTTTGCTTTTATTTCAAGTATTGGCCTTGCCCATGGCAAATGGTCAGAAAATTGAAAAAAAAACCAGCGATATTGAGATAGTATCACAAACTTCAGAAGAACGTATCGCTGTACATTATAATACAGATGTGCTTTTTGCAGGAGAAACGCTGTTATACAAAATCTACTGTGTAGATACCCCTTTAAATCGCTTGAGTACTTTAAGTAAGGTTGCCTACTTAGATTTAATCGCCTCGGACGGAAGTTATATTTTCAGACATAAAATTCGGTTGAATTCTGGACAAGGTCAAGGTGATTTTTTTGTTGCATCAAATATAGCCTCGGGAAATTATATGTTGATCGGATACACAAATTGGATGAAAAATAGCGGGAAAGCTTCTTTTTTCAAACGTCAAATAACCATTATAAATCCATATGTCGACGCAAAAAGCGATTCAAACGTTGCTAAAGGCGACGATACCATCATTGAACGCAAAAAGGTATCAAAACCTACTCAAATCAATACTTTACAAAAAATAACACTCTCACCTGATAAGCCTTCTTATAAAAAAAGAAACAAGGTTTCGCTTACTATTTCATGTTTAGATGAAAAAAACCAAAAAGGGGCTTTTTCACTGTCAGTTCGCAAGGTAGATGCTTTAGACTCATTATCGTCAAAAATCCACAGAAACCCAGAACTTTTAAGCATCACGAATGATAAACAAAAAGATGAGTTCGTGTATCTTCCTGAACTAAGAGGTGAACTGATATCTGGTAGCGTAGTTTATAAAGATTCAGGTTTGCCCGCAGCCGGAACCAATGTATCGCTTTCGATACCTGGCCAAGCCTATATTTTTGACGTGGTATCTACTGATCAAAAAGGACGGTTCTTTTTTAATCTAAGCAGCGGTTACGATGGTGAAAACGCCATAATTCAGTCTCTGGTCAATTCAGATTCACAATCTGTAGAAATACAGTTTGATACTGTGTCTTCAGATGCCGGGTTACACTTTAAGTCGTCTTCCTTTTACATCGATTCGAAATTCAAAGAACATATTAGGGAAAGAAGTGTACATAGCCAAATCGAAAATGCCTATTCGGAAAAAAGACAAGACACCTTAATTTCAGCTGAAGCTAACTATCCATTTTTTTACGAAGAGAACTATGATATTTTTAATCTAGACGATTATACAAGGTTTCCTTCAGTGAAAGAGACCTTTATCGAAATCGTTCAATATGCATCCATTAGAAAAAATGGCGGGAAAATGTCATTTTCAATACTTCCGAGCAATAACCTTTTAAATTCGTCTTATGCTCCTTTGGTGCTTGTAGATGGTATTCAAATACCGAACCATGAAAATATTATCGCGTATAGCGCAAGAAATATACAACGCATCCTGATTTTTCGTGAAAAGTTTTTTTACGGTTCCGAAGGCTACCAGGGTGCTTTAATATTTGAAACTGTTGATGGCGACTATTTTGAAAAAATGAATCGAAAAGGGAAGCATATTGAAAATCTATTCAAACCTCAGCCAAGAAAAAAGTATTTTAAACAAGAATACAATGCCGAAAACACTATGAACAGTAACAATATACCCGATTATAGATATCAACTTCTTTGGGAACCCAATATTCAGATTGATAGCGCTCAAAAGACCATCGAATTTTTCACTTCAGACCTTAGTGGTGATTTTGAAATTCGACTTGAAGGATTTACCGAAAAGAGTGGGTCAGTTTCTATTACAAAAGTAATTACAGTTGACTAATCACGGATATTATTTCGTTACTCCAATATTGCTTTGAAAGTCCCAAAAAAATTCATTTCCCCCCGAATCTAGCAAGTGGAAGATGGCTTATTTGCCTCTAGCTGAAAAGAGCGCTGAAGTTGATATGTCTAAAACAACACCCAATTAACCTGTGCTGTTCTTTCCTTTTTGGAGACTCATTACACGTCGATTTTTGTTTATTTTTACACTTATGCAAAACAAAACCCAAATCTACGGCATCCGCGCCATCATTGAAGCCATCCACGCCGACGAGCCCATCGACAAAGTCTTCATTCAAAAGGGACTCAAAGGAGATTTGTCGAAAGAGCTGGAAGGTCTGGTCCGTAAAAAAGGAATCAATTCGTCTTACGTGCCCATTGAAAAATTGAACCGCCTGACGAAAAATAATCATCAGGGCGTCGTCGCCAATATTTCCCCTATCACCTTTTACGATTTGGAAGAGCTTGTGGAGAAAGTTCTTGCCGACAAGAAAGCACCTCTTTTTCTACTACTTGACCAGCTCTCGGATGTACGAAATTTTGGGGCCATCATCAGAACGGCGGAATGTACCGGCGTAGATGGCATAATCATCCAAAAGAAAGGTGCAGCGCCGGTGACTGCCGACACCATTAAGACTTCAGCGGGGGCGGCGTTCAAAGTACCCATTGTAAAAGTCGACCATATCAAGGATGCTGTTTTCTATATGCAGGCCAGTGGTATCTCGGTAATCGCCGCCACGGAAAAGACCGATAATACGGTTTATGACGTCAGCTTTACCGAACCTTGCGCGATTGTTATGGGCTCTGAAGAACGCGGTATCTCACCTTCTACATTGAAGGCAGCCAATCATCTGGCAAAGCTTCCCCTTTTAGGTGAAATCGAATCTTTAAACGTATCCGTTGCCTGTGCAGTTTTTTTGTACGAGGTGGTGCGCCAGCGGAGATAGTCGCGGTAAGCTTTTGCAGACTCGGACCTATAGAACCCTTTGCTAAATTTGTTTAGGTCGCGTTTAACGTGAAAGAATGAATTCTAGGCTTCCTCACGTTTTAGAAAGACCTTTCATTAGCGAATTAATTTCCAAAAGGTGAGCGTTTCCGCTGAAATCATTACCCAAGCCGCTCAATGGCCATCATCCTCGATTCGCTTTTCTTTATAATGATAGTTGATTTTTACGGCGTTTTCATTAACCTCATCCTCCTTTGTGCCCACAAAATTCCCGTCCGTCTCCTTTGTGCCCACAAAATTTCCGTCCGCATCGAACTGTCGTAAGAACTCGTCGGCTTCTTCATCGTAATCTTCATGCTCCCAAGCGTATTTTTTGGGCGGGGGAACATCCGATTTCATAAGAAAGGCCAAGGCAAGCCCGGCCAGAAAACCTCCTAAATGGCCTTCCCAAGAAATACCGTCCTCTACCGGAAAAATATACCATAGCATACTGCCGTATATAAAGACTACAATTAATGACAAGGCGACCAATCGGTAATGCTTGGTGAAAATTCCCTTGAAAAAAATAAAGCTGACCAATAGGTAAATAATGCCGCTTGCCCCGATGTGGTACGAGGGTCTGCCGATGGCCCAGGTGAAGAGTCCCGATACCAGTGCTCCTATGAGCACGACCCGGAAAGAAATACTGCGATAAAAGTAAAATAGCCCGGCCATCAATATGGCCAA
>JBATUY010000425.1:0-6142 GCA_049671465.1 Pricia sp.
GAACACCTCATTGGCGAAGGCCAAAGATGCCAAGGAAGCCATCGCCATGCTCGAAACCTTGTCCGGCGATTGGCACGAGGTCATCACATCGGTCTGTTTTACAACTGCCCACCGTCAAACAACCGTAAACTATACGACCAGAGTAAAGTTTAAGCAGCTTACGAAAGCTGAAATCCAGTTTTATGTTGAAAACTACAAACCTTTTGACAAAGCGGGTGCTTATGGTATTCAAGAATGGATAGGCTTAATCGGTATAGAGAAAATCGAGGGCTCATACGCCAACGTAGTCGGACTGCCGACACATTTGGTGTACGAAACCCTTACGGATATGGCGAGGTGAAGGGTTTTTAAATACCTTTACGGTATTCTTATAGTGTGGGGTATTCGGCCCCTCAATAGGTCTTTCGAAAAAATGACGCGCCTTGCGCAACACAAATAGAATATATCCTCTTAAATGTTAGACTCATGAAAACTGCATTAAAATTAAAAGGCATCGCCTTGGTGATGTTGGCCCTGTCCCAAATTCTGACCTCCTGCGCGGAAAAAGAATCCACCGACACCCCAATGGTAGCCTCTAAACAACAAAAGGCCGATTCCAAACCTAAAAAACAGCTTTCCGAAACCTTCAAAACCTACTGGTATGCCGGTGAGGCCGAAATCACTTCGTACCAATTGCAGCAGGCACGATACGGCGAGACCCGCGATGGCGAAGCGGTGCTCATCTATGTCACCGAACCCTTTCTACCCGAAAAGCAGGTGAAGGCCGATGCAAGCGCTCCTGATAATGTGCCCGTACTAAAACTCAACACCACTAAAAATTATTTGACCGGCATTTACCCCTACTCCATTATGACCAGTAGCTTTTATCCAGTGCACGACAACCAACATGCCATTAAACTATCCTTCTCGTCACAGGAATGGTGCGGACAAGTGTATGCCCAATTGAACAACCGCGAACAGTTCGAAATAATGTCACATTCGTACTTTGAAAGTGAAGGGGACCAAAACGTGAAGTTGGAGAAGACCATCCTTGAAGATGAAATTTGGAACAAAATCCGAATAGACCCCTCAGGGCTTCCGGTAGGCAAATACGATGTAGTACCCTCCCTGGAGTACATTCGGTTGTCCCATAAAAAATTAAAGGCCTACAAAGCCAACTTGAGCCTGACCGATGCAGAAGGCATCACCACCTACGAAATCAACTATCCGGAGCTGGAACGGATTCTCAAAATTCATTTCTCCACCACCTTTCCCCACGCTATCGAAGGCTGGTCGGAAACCTCGAAAAGCGGCTTTGGTGAGAACGCTAAGTCCCTGACTTCCACCGCTACAAAAATGAAAACTTTAAAAACTCCCTATTGGCGTCAAAACGGAAATAAAGATTTAGCTTTGCGCGATAGTTTGGGCTTATGATTTCAGTAGACGATTTTTTTGCGGAATACAAAAATGAATTACTGGCCACCTTGATTCTCATTGTGGTCTTGTTGATATTAAAATTCATATTCACCAAGGCCATCCGTAGGGTCGGCCGGCTCAGTGATATTGTAGAAGCCCGTACCCTACTGATCACCAAATACGTATCGATTTTACTCACCATCATTGGTTTTGGTCTCCTAATTTTTATTTGGAATATTAAAGTTAAGGATGTCGGCATCGCCTTTGCATCGGTATTTACCATTATAGGGGTAGCCCTTTTTGCCAGCTGGTCCATTTTGAGCAATATCACGGCCGGTGTGGTACTCTTTTTTTCTTTTCCCTTCAAAATCGGAGATCGTGTAAAAATCATGGATAAGGATATCGAGGGCGAAGAACCCTACCTTATCGAAGATATCAGGGCTTTTCACGTCAGCCTGCGAAAAGACAATGGCGAACTGTTGGTCTACCCCAATAACCTTATGATGCAAAAAGCGGTCACCCTGCTGTATAATATCGAGGTCATCGACGAGGAAGAAGAGACGGTATAGCCCCTTACACCTAACATATTTATGTTAACCGTTATGTTCGGTAACATTTCTCGCTATCGATGTCAATTTTTGATAGAGCGGGACGATACCAACAACACCACCTCTGTCCATAACACATGCGGAACGATTTTTGTTAAATAAAATAGGCTCGCCCGCTATTCTTTTTATCTTTGGAAAGCTTGCCAAAACGATTTGTCATATATACTAAAGCCAACACTATGCGTCATTTTTTGATGTGTTTTTTAGGAATGCTTTTCCTTTTCAATACGTCCACCGCCCAAAAACCCGTTCAGCCCACTTCTTCCGAAATATACCATTCCCTTCAAAAATTGAACTTTCTGGGTTCCGCATTATACGTTGCCGCACATCCCGACGATGAGAATACCAGGCTTATTTCCTATTTGTCCAATCAAGTCCATGCCCGTACCGGATATCTGTCACTGACAAGGGGCGATGGGGGCCAAAACCTTATCGGCCCCGAACTTCGTGAGCTTTTGGGCGTTTTGCGTACCGAAGAGCTACTGGCTGCGAGACGGATCGATGGCGGGGAGCAGTTTTTTACACGCGCAAACGATTTCGGATACTCCAAAAATCCTGATGAAACTTTAGAAATATGGAATAAGAAAGCGGTTCTCGGCGATGTCGTTTGGGCGATACGTAAGTTCAGGCCCGATGTCATCATCAATCGCTTCGATCACCGCAGTCCGGGTACGACACATGGCCACCACACGGCCTCCGCTATGTTGAGCATGGAAGCCTTTGATTTGGTTGCGAACAAGTCCGCTTACCCCGATCAATTAAAACGTATCGATACCTGGCAGCCCCAACGTCTCTTTTTCAATACCTCATGGTGGTTCTACGGTAGCGAGGAAAAATTCGAAAAGGCGGATAAATCGATGATGCTCAATTTGGATGTCGGTAGCTACTATCCCACTTTGGGAACCTCGAACAACGAAATTGCCGCCCTGGCAAGCAGCCAACATCTTTCGCAGGGCTTCGGAAGAATCTCGGAACGGGGTTCCCAAGACGAGTATATCGAACTTCTGGAAGGGGATATGCCTACGGATACTTCTGATATCTTCGAGGGCATCGATACCTCTTGGTCGCGTATCGACGGCGGTGCGGCCATCGGCGTTATTCTTTATGATGTCGAAAAGGATTTTGATTTTAAAAATCCCTCAAAACACCTCCCAAAACTTTTACAGGCCTATACCCTACTCCAAAAGGTAGAAGACGTGCATTGGAAAAAAATAAAATCCGAAGAACTGAGAAATCTGATCGCCGATGTAACGGGTCTATATCTGGAAGCATCCACCGAATCGGCCTCCACAAATCCCGGCGCGCAGGTCACCGTCTCCGTCGAGGCCATCAATAGAAGTGACGCCAACATGCAGTTAAAATCGATTCGCCTGACGGATTCGGAAGTGGAATTAAACCCGAACATCCTCCTCAAAAACAATCAAAAACAAAATTTTGAACTCCCGCTGAAGGTACCTTCGGATACAGAGTATACCAGCCCCTATTGGCTGACCGAAAAAGGAAGTTTGGGCATGTATAACGTCGCCGACCAATCGCTTATCGGCAAACCGGAGACTCCTCGGGCTTTCCACGCCCTATTCGAAATCGATTTCAACGGAAGTATAATTTCGTTCGAAAAACCAGTGGTATACCATTACTCCAAACCGGAAAAAGGAGAGCTGTACCAACCCTTCGAGGTACTGCCCAAAGCGACGGCGAGTTTTTCTGATAAGGTATTGATTTTTGCGGACGGAAAATCAAAACGCATCCCCGTAACCATAAAGGCCCACGCCGATAACCTAAAAGGCGAGGTACAGCTTTCCCATTCCGAGGGATGGAGCGTCGAAACGGATACCAAAACCTTTGAAATTGCAAATAAGGGCGACGAACTGACCGTGATGTTCACCTTGGCGCCGCCCGAAGCGGAGGACGAAAACTATATTACACCTATCGTAAAGATTGAAGGTAGTACGATGACCAAAGAATTGGTGACCATTGCCTATGACCATATTCCGACCCAATCCGTTTTGCTACCTTCCGAGGCCAAGGTCGTACGGCTGAACATCGAAAAAAAGGGCGAGCACATAGGCTATATTGCCGGTGCGGGTGACGAGGTGCCTGAAAGCCTGCGGCAGATCGGGTACGTAGTACATACGATTTCACCTTCCGCCATCACGACCAAGGCATTGGATAAATATGATGCCGTGGTTATCGGTATTCGCGCCTATAATGTGGTACCGGAGCTAAAATTCAAGCAGCGCTTCTTGATGGCGTACGTAAAAAACGGGGGCACGCTAGTCGTGCAGTACAATACGGCCGGAAGGTGGGACAAGGCCTATGAAGATATCGCCCCTTATCCCCTTAGCCTGTCGCGCGACCGGGTGACGGATGAAAATTCGGAAGTAAATATTTTGGCGGAAAAGCATGCGCTCGTGAATTTTCCCAACTCGATTTCCGCATCCGATTTTGAGGGCTGGGTGCAAGAACGCGGCCTTTACTTTCCTGACGAATGGTCTGAAGAATTTACCCCGATTCTGGGAATGAATGATCAGGGCGAATCCGAAAAAAAAGGAAGTCTTCTGATCGCTCCTTACGGAAAAGGACACTACATCTATACCGGTCTTAGTTTTTTTAGGGAATTGCCCGCAGGCGTTCCGGGAGCCTATAAATTGTTCGCCAATATGCTGTCCGTCGGAAAAAATAACGACGACACCCAACCAAAAATCAAAGGATGAAAACACTCGACAAATTCGATTGGAAAAAAGAATACACCGTTGTGCTCGTTCTGAATATCGTCTACATACTTGTTTTCAGCTACCTAATGACAGCCTTTACCTAAGATGAGCACAATTGATTGGATCATATTGTCAGGTACCTTACTATTCATAGTGAGCTACGGCGTTTGGAAAACGCGCGGAAGCAAAAACGTCGATGACTACGTGGGTGGCGGCAAAGATGCCAAATGGTGGACCATCGGTCTTTCGGTGATGGCGACCCAGGCCAGCGCCATAACCTTTTTATCGACACCGGGCCAAGCCTTCCACGACGGGCTGGGTTTTGTTCAGTTTTATTTTGGATTGCCGTTGGCCATGATTATCATCTGTTTGGTTTTCGTGCCCTTGTACCATCGGCTCAAAGTCTATACCGCCTACGAATTTTTGGAAAGTCGCTTTGACCTGAAGACCCGCTCATTGGCCGCCGTGCTTTTCTTGATGCAGAGAGGTCTGGCCGCCGGAATCACGATTTTTGCGCCGTCGATTATTTTATCGGCCGTTTTAGGATGGGATTTGCGCACGCTCAATGTCATTATCGGGGTGTTGGTCATTATTTATACGGTATCAGGCGGTACCAAAGCGGTCAGTGTCACCCAGAAGCAGCAGATGTTTATCATCATGACCGGTATGTTCGTCACCTTCTTCTATATTTTGGGCTACCTGCCCGCAGACATTGATTTTGGCAAGGCCTTGAAGATTGCCGGTGCCAGTAACAAGTTGGAAATTTTGGATTTCAGTTTTGATACGACCAGTCGATACACCTTCTGGAGCGGAATTACCGGCGGCCTGTTTTTGGCCCTGGCCTATTTCGGAACCGACCAGAGCCAAGTGCAACGCTACCTGTCGGGAAAATCGGTCCGCGAAAGCCAATTAGGACTCGTATTCAACGGAATTTTTAAAATTCCCATGCAGTTTTTCATCCTTTTGGTCGGCGTTATGGTCTTCGTGTTTTATCAGTATAATCCCTCGCCCCTCAATTTCAATCCCTCTGCGACAAACGCCGTGATGGAGTCCGTCTACGCCAAAGATTACGAGATACTGCAAAAGGGACAGGCCAAACTGGAGGAAGAAAAAAAAATGGCCCAAAACAAATTTTCAACGGCCCTTGAGCTTAAGGAGTACACCGCCGTGGAGGAAGCCAAACAGCAGATTATCGCCCTGAACAGAAGGGACAGTACGAATCGGGCTGCCGCCAAGGCCCTCATTACCGAGGCCGACAGTATTGTCGAGACCAATGATAAAGATTACGTCTTCATTCACTTTATACTCAATAATCTGCCGACCGGTCTTATCGGATTGCTGCTGGCGGTCATTCTCTCCGCCGCCATGTCATCCACGGCCTCGGAACTGAACGCCCTCGGCACCATCACCGCGCTGGACCTTTAC
>JBATUY010000426.1:0-3215 GCA_049671465.1 Pricia sp.
AACATATTTTTAGGAAGGTTCCTCACTCGCACATAAGCATGTCCGGATTTCAAAAGGGATTCTATTTTAAGTTTGCCCAGCACCTCGACCGACGCTAAGGTTTCCGGATACACTTTTCCTGGCACCATAGTATAGCCGGATGCGTCAAAGGTCTCGTACCCGTAGTAGGTCGAAAGATCGCCTTGATCTACAATACGGCTACTGTACCAGAAATTGTTATGATTTTCCTCATCAACTTCTAAGCGGTTTATGCCAATGTCGATAACATAGTTGTTGCCCAGCAATGGGTAGGTAGCGTTTTCGATTTTAAGGTCGAACAGCTTCCGGTCGTTTTCGGGAATTCTTTCGTAGTCTTCTATAGGGATGTCCTTATAATTACCTTTGGCGATGGTGTAAATGGCGGACAAAATAGAAACATAGTTCAGTTTGCGGATTTCTTGTTTCTCCAAATCTTCGGGATAGCCCCCCGATTCTATCAGTATTGTACTGGTACCCCACTTTTGAATGTTATCGCCAAAAGCGCGTGGTTCAAAATCGTCATTGTACCGGCCAACTTGGCCGGGAGCGTATTTTTGGATGATCTTGTTCATGAAAACGATGACCTTCATCGCATCGGCGCGCACGTCATTGATTTCCTTTTCATAATTATAGGCCGGTGCCAAATAGGATATGGTGGCCGGTTTTTCGGTACGCTCCGCATTGTAATAGGTGCTTTGGTCGTGCAGGTTAAAGCCAAAATCGGCCTCAAGACTATCGCGGACCCGCTTCAAGGTTTGACTTTCGGGGGATTGCAGCCGAAGGGCGTCGCGATTGATATCGACCCCAAGGCGGTTTCTACGTTGGTATACTTCCGCCCCATCGGGATTGAGCATGGGCAGAAAATGAAGCGTGCAGCTGTTTAGGATGGCCTGTTTTTCATCTTTAAAATCTTCGTTATCAAGAAAATTTAAAATATCGAAAATCGCCTGCGTGGCCGTCGGCTCATCGCCGTGCATCTGTGACCATAAAAAAACGTCGGTCTTTCCCGAACCGATACTGATCAAAGAAAGTATTCTGCCTTCTATAGATCGGCCAACGGTCTGCACTTTGAATTTCGGATTCGCGCGGTACGCCGCTATGAGCGGTTGCAGTTCATGATGTTTGATGCGGCGCTTGTTGAGGGAAGCTTCCCGATAGTATTCGTAGGTTCCGTATAGAGAGGCCGTAATATCGTTTTTCTGGTCTTGGACATTCTGCTCTTGAGCTTGTGACTGTAGTCGTTGAGCATAAAACAGGACGGCAAATAAAATGAGAAAATACACTCTTGGGTTCATTCGGGTTTGGCTTTAAAGGGTACTGGTTTGAAATTGAGTTTTTTGGTGGCTTGGCGGACGTTATGCATAAAATCTTCGCCCGGGTCGGTCTTTTGCGTTCGATAGCCGTCGTCTTTTTCTAGCCACAGCGGGTGATTTTCGAAATTCGTGTATTCATAATGTCCGATCAGATATTCAATGTCGTAGGTATCCGCCAAGTATTCGACCAGTGCGATATTGGACCGCAGCTGCGCTTCTGTCAAGGGTTTATTTTCGGTGCCGCCCACGTTCTCTACCCCAATGGCCGTGTGGTTCAGCCCGATGACATGTCGGCCCATGGTAGTTTCGGGCATTAATCGATAAATCGTACCGTCTTGATCGATCAGAAAATGGGAAGAAACATTGAGGGCACTGGCATTCTCGATATCCGGCCGCCAGCTTGGTAATTTGGCATCGTTGAACGCATCGAAAGAGCCTTCAAAGCTGGGAATGGCCGTCCAGTGCAACACGATCATTTTTGGTTCAATGGTCGGGGCATCCTGTTTTAAACCGTAATGGTCCTCGAGATATTCCAAAGTTAATTCCGTTCGGATGTCATCAAAAATTATGGGTTGGTCGATAATGTGCACCTGCGTTTTACAGGCAACATGAAAAAGCAAAATCAAAATGGGCAGCAAGTATTTTCTCATAAATTCGTTACAAGTTTCAAATTTCCGGTTTTGAACTGTTTTTTCGTTGTTTTTCCATCGCTAGTTTTGTCTAAATCCCTTTTGAACCGTCTTATCCGTTATTTTTTAATCGCCGGTTTTGGCGGAATCCCTTTTGACCCGGTATTGAATTTCCAATTCCTGCGTTCCCCATTCTTTCGCCCTTTCAATATCCATTCCCATATAAATATCGATTTTATTACGCATACGGCTAGCCATTTTATCCTTGACCAAAAAGATACCATCGAGACCCTCGATTTTCACTTGGGTATTATGGTCGAGACCTAAGGGAATGAGATCGCGCGATACGGCAATGGCCTTCATTCCGGGAACCAAGGTATCGCTCCAGGCGGCCAGCGTCGGCAACCCGTCCGTTTGGGCGACGGTTGAATTGTAGGCGGAAACTTTCACGATCCTCGTTTTCCAGATGTACTGCTTTTCTTCGCCGCAGGATACAAATAGCAGCGGAAACAGTACGAAAACGGGATAGATGCGATTCATTTTACCGATTTTGATAGGCTTCATGACTACAATATCGGTATTTTTTTCTTGTTCATAGATGCACCCCTGCTAGCGTTTTTTAATAACATTAAAATTTAAAGGACGGATTGGCTTATTTTTGGGATAAATTATCCGAACCGAAAACCATGAAATTATTCGCTCGATTCCTTCTCATTGTACTGGCCATACTCGCTGTGGTGGCCTACTTCAATTATCCCAAGCTTAATATCATTTCCGGATATGCTTCCAAAAACATGGCCTCCACCGTCTTTCTTACAGATAGAAGTCCTGAATCCGTTACCCTGAACGATAACGATGTACCCCTAATAAAGCTGGCGGATGTTGAGACGGAAGCCGACGAAAAGCAAGCTACCGCCTCGGTATTCGGATTGATGAAACGTACCTCCATCTGCCGGGAAGGGCTGGGCTGCACCTTGGTCAACAACACCTATGATCCAAACTCGATAATTCCGAAACCACATCGCACCGTGTTGGTAAACGACCTTCCATTTCCCTATGGGAACCAAGGCACCAAGGACACCATTTTTGACGATGTGGACTACCAGCGTTTAGACAAAGCCGTGGCCGACGTATTCGCCAATCCCGAAAGCCAAAAGACCCGTACGGTGTTGATAACCTACAAAAATGAAATCATCGCCGAAAGATATGTAAAGGGCTTCAATCAAAATACCCCCGTGCTCGGCTGGAGCATGAC
>JBATUY010000427.1:0-5791 GCA_049671465.1 Pricia sp.
TATCAAGCCAGACCTCTTTACCACCTATTGTAATGATTTTAATTTCTTCGGTGCGGATGACATTTTTCCGATTTCCTTTTAAAATTTCCCTTAAATATTCTTGTTGACCCGTATCCGTGGTCAGTAATTCGGCTAAGGGACGGTTTACCTGTGGTTCGCCCAACCCCAATAAATTCAACAGTTTTTTACTGATAAAAACGATACTGCCGTCTTTTCGGGCACTGGCAAAAAGAGCGGCATTGTCAATGACGAAATTAAGTTCCTGTAGCTCTTGCAACGACTTTTCTTTTTCAAGATATAATTGCTGTATTTGTTCATTGCGTGCATCCGATTTTGACTGATTTTGCATAAGATCGCCGATGGTATTGCGTATCTGGACCGAAAGCGGTCTAAAAATAAATAGGATTTCCAGTATGAGGATGAGCAGCGAAAACGCCAAAAGCAAATACTCTTTTTGTTTTAAATTCTGCAACTGTGCCTTGCTGCGCTCATCGTACTGGTTCACGATAACGTCCATCAATCGTAAAAAAGGACGTTCGTTTTCTAGAAGGATGCCGATGTTTTCCTCAAAGTCTTTCGCTGTGCTACCGGCTGGGTCCGTATCGAAATCCAGCAACTCCTCAATGGCGGAAACCATGGCAGTATGGTGCCGATCGATCTGTCGATATTCCGCCAGAATATCCGGATCTTTCTCTACGGGGAATCCCAACTCCTCATTGCCGGCCTGCAATGCAACATGCGATGCCTTCCAGATGGCCAGTGTCTTTTCTATTTCCGATACAATGATACGTTTCCGTTCTTGGCCGACAACCTCCCTTAAGAGCAATGCTTCCTTGACCAATTTTTGACTGTAGGCCCGTTGCCGGCCGGCTACGTTGATGACCCGAGAGTCGTTCAATTGCGAATCGAGATGCCGTTGGATCAATACCTGCGCCGCGATAATGGTGAGGGCAATACCCGCGATCGCCAATAAATATCGTTTCCGAATCCTTAAAAAGGTTTCTGAATCAAGTGATTGTTGCTGTATTTTATTGGGCATTGCGGCTATCGCATTTAAAAATGTAGGAGATCTTGTAAATCTTTAAAATCAATGGAACGACGTATTTTTTTGAGACCCTGAGCCTAGGCGATGGCCTTCGATACCAACGCCAAGGATTTTTCGGAAAGCGGCAGATCCAAAGCGGCCTCATGTCCCTTTTCCGACATTTTTCGCCAAGTCTTTTGAAGAATGTCAATAATCTTGTCATCGGTATGTTCCGCGGCAAAAGGTTCAAAATAATACTCCAAAAAAACCAGGCAAATCACATCTTCCAAGGTCTGGGTATCTTCGTTTTTTTTAAGGCTTTTCTTTTGCAACAGAAAACCGACCTTGTCAATGGTTTCTTTAGAATAGCCCACTTCTTCAAGAATTTCAGCGGCCTTTCGGGCGTGAAACTTTTTGAGGTCTTGACGCCATCTCAGATATCCGGTGCGGTTCATATCGTACGACTCCCTGGGAATTTCCCACCTGCAGATGTGCTGGCATCGGGCGGTCAATCGTAAGGCCTCCGAAGCATCAGGTTCGAAATCGTTCAGCTTTTCGGTCATTCGGATGGCGTATAGCACTTCCTTCGGATAACTCTCGCCCATGTAAATTTCAGTATTCGGATCTTCTGCGTTGGCAGCGTCGAACCGTTGGAAGGCCTGTAACAATTTATCGGTAGTAGCCATTTTAAGTATTTCGGACTAATATACGAAGGGAAAGTATAAACTTGTATTGGCAAGTCGTTTTCCCATCGGCGAATAATGGCGCGGCAATCTGTTTCGCGAAACCGCGACGTTCATGTTGATTCATGTTCGAACGGTTTACGGTTCAGCAGGATGCAGCATTATTTAGAAAATTGGACTCTGTATCCAATATTCTGTTAGTCTGCAAAACCCACGTAGACGATCCCATCTTCGACTTTGACCGGATAGGTGGAAATGGCACCCAGGCTGCCGTTAAGGTTCTCCCCTGTTCGTAAGGAAAACGTGTTTTTGTGCAGCGGACAGGCCACCTTGGGTTCCATATTCTCTTCCCCGATCATACCACGCGAGAGTACCATTTCCATTTTATGGGGGCACAGGTTTTGACAGGCGTACCACCTACCTTCTCGGGTAAAGTTGAAAACCGCGATCTGCTTGTCCTTATATTTGATACAGGCACCGCCGTTCTTCGGGAATTTGTTTTCCGGAGCGGCCCTGAACCAGACTTTCACGTTTTCAGGGGATACGGTTTCATAGGTATTCAAATCTGATATGACCATAGTATTTACATTTTTTTGTCAGCACGGGCGGAGCTTTAGGGTAAAGCGGCCCTTATAAAGTTCTCATGTTTGGACATCACGCCCACTCCTTAGGCATTTTCTGCTCTCGGAGTTCCACGAATTCGATATTGCTGTCCGACTCCTCGGAGTTGACAAAGTGCGTGTACCGCTCGCGTATCTCCGGGGTTTCTACAGCTTCTTTCCATTCGCATTTGTAGGTATCGACGTAAGCCTGCATCTCGGCATCCAGCTCCGCCGCAATGCCCAGGGAATCGTGAATGACCACATTTTGCAAATAGGTGATACCGCCTTCCAGTTTATCGAGCCAGGACGCGGTGCGCTGTAAGGGCTGTGCGGTCTTGATGTAGAACATCACGAAACGGTCTACGTACCGAATGGCGGTCTCTTTATCCACCTTTTCGGCCAACAGCTCGGCGTGCTTGGGCTTGGCGCCGCCGTTACCGCCGACGTAAACGTTCCATCCTCCCTCTACCGCAATAAAGCCGAAATCCTTGCCCCGGGCTTCAGCGCATTCGCGAATGCAGCCTGACACGCCCCCCTTGAACTTATGTGGGGAACGGATACCTTTATATCGGTGCTCGATCTCGATGGCGAAACTTACGCTTTCATCCATGCCGTACCGGCACCAGGTAGACCCCACACAGCTTTTTACGGTGCGCAAAGACTTTCCGTAGGCCTGCCCGGTTTCAAAACCTTCGGCGATCAATTCTTCCCATATCAAAGGGAGTTCGTGCAGTTGGGCCCCGAACATATCGATACGCTGTCCGCCCGTAATCTTGGTATAGAGATCATATTTTTTGGCGATGCGCCCCATGGCCATCAATTGTTTGGGCGATATTTCGCCCCCCGCTACCCTGGGAACAACGGAATAGGTACCGTTGCGTTGGATGTTCGCCAGATACCGATCGTTGGTATCCTGAATAGTATCTTGACGGTTCGCCGTTTCGTTATAAATACTGGCGAAAATAGCGGCCACCGCGGGTTTGCACACCTCGCAGCCGTGTCCGGTACCCACGGTATCGATGAGTTCATCGTAATCTTGAATACCCTTGGTCTTTACGATATCATATAATTCTTGCCTAGAGTAATCGAAATGCTCGCAGATGCGGACTTTAACCGTCTTGCCGATGGACTTCAAGCTCTCGGTAACCAAATCGGATATCATGGGTTTACACCCGCCACAGCCAGTACCGGCTTTGGTCGCCTTGGCAATCGATTTTACGGTCTCGTTACCCTCCTCTAAAACCGAGCAACAAATGGCACCTTTGGTCACCGCCTCGCAGGAACAGATGACCGCAGTATCCGGCAAATCCATGGCACTCCCGAAGGCCGAACCGCCCTCGCCCCGGGAACCTACGATCAATTCCTCCGCATTATCGGGAAGGGGCATATTATTAAGGTACATTTGATGGAGAATACTATAATCTTCAGCATCGCCGACCATGATACCCCCCAACAGGGTCTTACCGTCATGGCTGACATTGATTCTTTTGTAAATGCCCTTGGTCTTATTTTCATAAATGATCGATAGTCCTTTATCGGCCGGCATGTAGGGTACACCAAAACTGGCAACATCGACCCCTATAAGCTTGAGTTTGGTAGACATGTCGATTTCAGGACGCATGACCACGGTATCGCTTTGAAGTAGTTGGTTCACAGCCACCTCGGCCATCTCGTAACCGGGCGCTACGAGACCATATATCATTTGATTGTACAGGGCCACTTCGCCAATGGCGTAAATACTTGGGTCGGAGGTCTGCATTCGGTCGTTTACGACGATGCCCCCGCGCACCCCCATTTCTAGGTTGCAGGTCTTGCCCAGTTCGTCTCGGGGTCGAATACCGGCGGAGATGACCAACATATCGACCGCTAAGGTATCGTCTTCCCCAAAATCCATGCCCGTAATGGCGCCGTTTCCCAAAATTTGGTTGGTCGCCTTGCCGGCGTGGATATGAATGCCCATAGCTTCTAAGGTCAATTGTAGCACATTACTGCTTCGTGCATCGAGTTGCCGGGGCATCAATTTGGGGGCAAATTCCACGACATGGGGCTCCAGGCCCATATCCATGACCGCTTTTCCCGCTTCCAGCCCCAAGAGTCCGCCCCCTAAAATGGCCGCCCTTCCGTTCGGCTTTAATTGTTTGACCTTTTCGGCATAGGCCAACATATCCTCTAGGTCCTCAATGGTTCGGTATACGAATACCCCGGCTTTTTCGACGCCCTGAATAGGCGGTACGAAGGGTGCGGAACCGGTCGCCAAAATCAGATAATCATAACCGAATTCCTTTTCGCTGGCGGTGGTGACCGTTTTTTTGGTTCTATGGATGTCAGTGACACGTTCATTAACAATCAAATCGATACCATTATCGGTATACCAATGCATGGGGGCGAGCTCCAATGCCTTGGCGTCGCGGCTTCCAAAAAACTCGCTGAGATGCACACGGTCATAAGCGGCCCGCGGCTCTTCCCCAAAAACGATCAATTTGAAATTTTTGCTTTCGGCCCGGGCTACAAATTTTTCACAGAATTTGTAACCCACCATACCATTTCCTACTACAAGGATAGTTTGCATATACATTGTTTTAAAAATCTAAAAGCAAAATTACGTATTAATACGTATATAAATGATGACTTTTTGAAAATAATTACGTATCCTTGTTGAAGAATTACCAAAACAAGCCATAAAAATTGACAGGTATGGAATCAAAAAAAGAACCAAGGGTTACCTTGATAGGTGCAGGACCAGGTAGCGCAGACCTTATGACCATAAGGGGTTTAAACGCTCTAAGGTCAGCTGACGTCGTACTTTATGATGCCCTCGTCAGTACCTCACTACTAACTCAAATACGTAGTGACATTTTGAAAATATACGTAGGGAAACGATGTAGCCAACATGCCTTTACCCAAGATGACATCAACCTGCTGATGGTGGAAAAGGCGTTTGAATTCGGTCATGTGGTTCGTTTAAAGGGAGGTGACCCATTTGTATTCGGAAGGGCCCATGAAGAAATCGAATATGCGGAATCTTTCGGTATTCCCGTTCGTGTCGTACCCGGAGTTTCGAGCGCCATTGCCGTACCTTCTAGCCAGGGTATTCCCATGACCCGAAGAGGCGTGAGCAGCAGTTTTTGGGTGATGACCGCTACCAAAAGGGACGGTACTTTTTCGGAAGATTTGCAATATGCCTCCCGATCATCAACGACCATGGTCATTTTGATGGGCGTACGAAAAATTAGGGAAATAAAGGCGGAAGTTCTAAAATACAGGGGGTCTAAGACACCTATTGCCATCATTCAAAACGGCACCTTGGAAAATGAATCCTGCATCCTATCCACATTGGGGAACCTCGACCCCGCGCTGACCGGCTTAGACATCTCTAAACCGGGTATCATTGTTATCGGTGACGTTGTTGCCGAGCATCCCTCCTTTTTTGAAGAAGAGGTACAACGTGTGCTTCATTCCGGATTATAGCTGCATCCTTTTCC
>JBATUY010000428.1:0-8020 GCA_049671465.1 Pricia sp.
GTGTTTAGCTCGTCGGTCGGAAGGCTATTCATCATCCACTGCGAATTATCCAAAAATTCCGGTGCCCATGATAGCATCAAGTCACGATAAATATCCGTGACGGAAGCTTCAAAATCCGCTTGGGTATTCGGGAAATTTTGGGGCGTTAAATCCCCATAGGTCTCAGGTTCCAGTTCACAAGCGCCAATTGCCATTGAAACCGCAAGTGCCAGCAACATCGATTTTAGTCT
Source organism: Pricia sp. (assembly GCA_049671465.1). Lineage (GTDB taxonomy): Bacteria > Bacteroidota > Bacteroidia > Flavobacteriales > Flavobacteriaceae > Pricia. The sequence continues at coordinate 231 of JBATUY010000428.1, forward strand.
GATTACAGTTTTCATAGTTCTTTTTTTAAAAATTTAAGTTTAAGCCAATTTTAAATGTTTTCGGAAAGGGATAGGCACTAAAGCTGTCGGTTTCGGGGTCACCTCCCTTGTAGTCGCTGATTACGAATAGATTTTGAAAGTCTACGAACAAGCGCATGGACTTTATACCATTGACGATTTCGGGAAACCGATACCCTAAAGTGATATTCCTCAATCTCAGAAAGCTTGCATCTTCGATAAATACGTCGGAAACACCTCTAAATCCTGTAGTAAGACCGGATGGCAACGTACAATCTGTATTAAAAGATCCCCATCTATTTTTGGATTCCTCTAATGCGTTACCAACATCAACAACGGTAAAAAGCTCCCTCGTGGCATTAAACAAATCTCTCCCGTACTCTCCATAAAGATAGATATTTAGGTCAAAATTTCCTACTTGGAAAGTGTTGTCAATGCCATAATTGAAATCAGGCTGCTCGTTTCCCAATATGACACGATCTGCCGCGTCGATTTGACCGTCGGGCACGCCGGTTAGATTGCCTTCGCCATCTTGCCCATTTACATCCCTTATATTGAGGTCCCCGGGCACCGCATTCGGTAATTGCGGCGCTGCTTCCCCAATCTGCACGATACCATCTGACAAGAAGCCGTAGATATTGCGAAGCCTATCATTTTCCCCTTCATAAACCTCTAGAATTACCGAGGGATCCCTTTCTTTCCACCGGTCACGGAACCTGCCAAAGGTCAAGGAGGTGTTCCAACTGAAATTAGGATTGGCCACATTTCGACTGGTCACCAGAGCTTCAAAGCCTTCACTTTCCGTAGCCCCGATGTTCGAGGCAAAACTACTGACCGGCGAGAAAGAGGGTAGCGCGGTATTGCTCAACAGGTCACTAACTTCTTTATTGAAGTATTCGAAAGTTCCGGACAATCTATTGTTAAAAAAGCCGAAATCAAGACCAATATTATATTCCGTTGTGGTTTCCCATTTTAGATTGGGATTGGCCAAGCGCGATAAACTGACGCCGTTGTTGATAGTATTTCCAAATGCATATACGCTATTTGGACTATAAAGGGCAAAGGCATTTCCTCCGATATTCGAATTTCCAGTTTGTCCATAACTCAATCGAAGCTTCAACTGGGAAAGATATTCTTGACCGGCCATGAACGGCTCTTGGTTGATTTTCCAACCGAAAGCTGCTGAAGGGAAGTATCCATATTGGTTGTTCGCTCCGAAGCGATCGGATCCATCTGCTCTCATAGTAAATGTCAAGAGGTATCTATCAAGATAGTTTAAGTTCATCCTTCCAAAGTATGAAACCAATTTAGAAGCTTCTCGACCAGATGTTACGCCGGGTCTCTCGGCAACTCCCGCACCTAGATTATCGTATAAAAAGAGATCGGTCAAAAAATCCTCGTTATCGGCACCGAAGAATTCGCTCTCGAACCTTTGGTACGAAAATCCGCCCAAAAGATTTAAATCTAACTCGGAAAACAAGGTTTTGGAGTAGTTGAGTACCGATTCGAAGAGATAGGAGTAATCCCTATTTTCCGCTTGCGATGCCCGGCCGTTAGCCAAGTTTCCGTATAAGGTCGTCTTCGGCAGGTAGGTAAGTCGTTTGGCGTTTTTGGAATCGAGTCCGAAGCTGTTCGTCCAATTTAGGCCTTCCAAAAGTTGGGCTTCCAATTTGGCATTAGTCAAAATGCGGTTGTTTTTGGTCTGGTCATCTACGTCTAACAAGGAAACGGGATTGGGCGTACTGGGTTGGTTCAGGTTCAGCGCAAATTCCCCATCTTCATTCTTGACCGGCAAAAAGGATGGGAATATGTAGGCGCTTGCAATGATACCCGCTTGGGCGTTTCGCGCTCCACCCAATTGTGAGTTCTGATTTTCAATATGGCTGATGGTGAAACTTACAGAGAAATTGAGCCACTCCCGTATTTCCTGATCTAGATTGATACGTCCGGTATACCTTTCCAGTCCGGTGTTCTTTATAATTCCCGCTTGGTCAAAGTAATTGAAAGAAAGATAGTATTTTGATTTGTCAGTACCCGAGCTCATCGAAATATTATGTTCCTGTATTGAGCCTACGTTCGTGATTTCGTCGAACCAATCAGTACCTGCACCTGCTGCGGCAATATCAGCCTCTGAAAATGGCGGAACAAACGGGTCTAAGGTTTCGATATCGACATCTCCATAAGGAAACACATTATTATTGAACAGTCTTCTTTCGTTCTGGTTTTTGTTCTGTTCTATCATGAGCTCCCGCGCATCGAGAAAATCAAAATCTTTTTCTACATTGTTCAGCGCATAGGATGTTGTGTAGTCAATATTCAATACACCACTTTTACCTCTTTTAGTAGTAATCAAAACCACTCCATTGGCCGCTCGGGCACCATAGATTGCGGTTGCAGACGCGTCTTTTAACACCTCTATCGACTCGATATCGTTAGTGTTCAATGAGTTTAGAGAACCACGATTTCCAGGGTTATAAGTTCCTCCCCCGGCTTCCGTTCCGCCTTCAGTTACCGGAAAACCATCAATAACATACAGAGGAGAATTTCCCGCACCAACGGAGCCGGCACCCCTGATGAGAACGCTGAAACCTCCACCAGGTTGCGCGCTATTTTGGTTTACGGTGAGTCCAGCGACTTTACCCGCCAGTAAGGATTGTACATTGGGTGAAGAACCTTCGGGTAGGTCTTCGGCTTTAACAGAACTTACCGCACCCGTCAAATCACTTTTTTTAACCCCACCATAACCAACCACGACTACCTCGTCAAGCCCTGCAGCATCTTCTTCCAATTCCACAGAAATAGTGGACTGACCATCGACCGAAACTTCTTTTGATGCGAAGCCTATATAGGAAATAATTAGCGTGGCGCTCGCATCTTTAATTGTGATTGAGAAATTGCCATCGAAATCCGTTTGTGTCCCATTGGTGGTACCTTTTTCTAGAATATTTGCTCCAGGCAATGCAGCATTGTTGGTGTCGGTAACATTACCAGTTACCGTTGTTTGCGACTGTGATATTTGGCAGGCTAATACAAATAAGAATAGCATTAAGTAACTGGTATTCTTCATTTTCAAAGTGTTAAGGTTCGTATTTATGGATATATTTCAGTTGTTCTACACTATTCTATACCGCTAAATTCAGTATAGGGTATTCATAAAGAAAAAACTATAAACATTTCAGTTTGCTTAATGCACCTTTAAAAATTCTAAGAAAAATCATTTCTTAATTATTTCATTACTAAGATATTAAACTCTAAGCCCGCATAAAATGGATAAAAATCAGATATATATGGACAATAGTATTATTTAGGGCCGCCTCGTAATACATTGGATAGGACAACGAAGTCTTTTAGGTGCAAAGAGCCTCAGATATAATTGTAAAAGGCGTATGCTCAGAGATTGAGATCAGTCCTCCGTCACCTTACTATCCCACCAAGTATCGTTCGGCTCAAAATCTTCGGATAAAAATTCCATCCGCTGGGCCTCTAAACGGGGCATAAGTACCTCCACTTTTTGCCGATGGTTTTTCTCCGCCAAGACCGGGTCGAAAGACGTATCCTCGCTCGGCATGTTGGCTTTGACCTTTTCAAGATAGGATTGTAATAGATCGCCCAAGCGTTCGGCAATTTCCGCATTATCGGAAATGACATCGGTCTGTTCCGCCGGGTCGGCTTCCAGATCGTAGAGTTCTTGATGATTATCTTCATAATAATGAATCAACTTCCATTTCCCTTCGCGTACCATCGATGATGGCTCCCCGCCTTGATTGCCATAGTGAGGGTAATGCCAGAACAAGGGTCGACCGTCTAAGGTTTCCCCATCGAATAACGGTTTTAGACTAACGCCGTCGAGATGTTGTTGCGGTTTTAGGGGAATCTCCGCAAAATCGAGTAATGTGGGATAGAAATCGGCCCCGGTCACCGGGTAATCGATAGTGGCGCCGTTCTTTGCTCCGGGTACTTTGATAAAGTAGGGCTCTCGTACGCCTCCCTCCCATTGATAGCCCTTGCCGCCGCGCAATGGCAGGTTGGTGGTCGAGAAGGCATCCCCTGACGCGACCCCGCCATTGTCGGATGTAAAAACAATTATCGTGTCGTCTTCAAGGCCCAGCTCTTTCAACTTGTCGAGCACAATTCCGACGGCATCGTCCATCTGTTCCACAAGTCCGGCGTACACGGGGTTGTCTTGTGTAGTTCGTATGGGCAGCACCCGCTCCATCTTAAAACCCGACGCGGCAATTCCCTGTTTTTCGGCTTTATCGCGATATTTTTTCCATCGTTGCTCCGTGGTCTGAATCGGGCCGTGAACGGCATAAAAAGAAAGATATGCCAAAAAGGTGCTGTCTTTATTCTGTTCGATAAAAGCTGCGGTTTCCTTGCCTAAACGAATGGAAAGGTTCTCCCCTTTTTCGGTGTTATCCAAATTCGGATTCTCCCATGGCGAGAAAAATCCACCTTTGGGGCTTCCGACATCCCATCCTCCTTTATTTACATCAAACCCGTGGTCTTCGGGCCATGAACCCTTTTCCCCTAAATGCCATTTTCCGGCAAAAAACGTACGGTATCCATTGGCCCTAAAGGCTTCCGCCAGCGTAGTATCCCCTTTGGGCAAGTTGCGTTTGTATTCCGCAGGAAGCAATTTGTCGTTTCTTCCCTGCTGACGCCATGCCGTACCCGAGGCGGCACCGATCCAATCGGTGATACCGTGGCGGGCCGTAAATTGGCCCAACATGATACTGGCCCGCGACGGGCTACAGACCCGGCTGCCCGCATAGCCCTGGGTAAAGACCGTACCCCGTTCGGCGATTTCATCGATATTGGGCGTCTCATAGTAGTTGCTACCCGTAAAACTGAGGTCGTAGATTCCCAGATCATCGGCCAGAATAAAGACCACATTGGGTCGCTTCTTCTCTTCCGTCGGAGCTTTATCCTTACATCCTAAAAACACAGATAAACAAAGTACGACGGTCAGATGCATCGGGTTTTTCAAATCGTATAGTAATTTTGACATGGGTTTATAATTTCAGTTCGCATTTTTCTAATGCTACGCATTATGTATCAATTTTCCGCCAGATTGGGTGTCAGCCCCATTATCCCAAGAAAGTCCATACAGGCGGCCTTTACATTATAATTGCGATCAGGCAGTTCGCGAACCTCCCGTATGGTTTCCAAAAATGGACTTTTCTCTTTAAAATAAAGTATAGTATTTAGCGCAAGTAGGGCCAAGTGCATATTATCGCTCTCAGCGTATTGTTTGAGACGCCGTTCGGCTTCTTTATCGTCAAAACAGTCATAGAGTATAGCCGAGGCCAGTATGGCAACAGGAGCATACGAATCGGACATTGCTTTTTCCAATTGGTTTTTAATAGGATGGATATGCTCTTTCGAATGACTTTTCAGACCGGTAATGGCCCAATATCGCACGATTTTATTTTTATTTTTCAAAAGCCGGAGCTGCTCTTTCAAAGTGGATGCGTCCCGCTTTCCGGATAGGGATGCGGCCGCATAAACTACGTTGAAAGGATAAAGGGAAGCCTCTTGTCGGAATTCGTAGGGCGTCGTCGTTTTTTGGATTTCCGCCAACTCATATTCCGGCAGAAAATGAACGTCTTTGGCCTTTTGAAGCTCAACCTGCAATTGCTTTCGCATCGCTTTCAAAATACTTTGATGCCCGGGACTGTCTATGAGATTTTCGGTTTCCCATTGATCGGTTTGAATGTCGAACAGAAATTCTGGCGGCCGTTGGGTCAGCAAGCTGTTCTGTAGGGAATCTAAGCTACCGTTTTTATGGTCGCTTCGTATCTGCTTTACAATATCGGAAATCTCTAGATAGCGTATATACCGCAGTTGGGGCAAGAACGGCATATAGTTGCGTGAGTAGACATAACGGCCGTCGGTTATCGTACGCACCAGATCCGGGCCGTTGTCCGCCCGGTCGGAAGACAGCAGCAGATACTCCGCTGCGGGTTTTCTCTGTTCGCCCTGTATGGCTCTTCCCCTATAATAGTCAGGAACTTGAGCATCAGCCAGACTTAGTACGGTCGGGGCCAAATTTTCAAAATTGACCAACTCCTCGACGGTTCCGTTCGAATCGCGCCAAGGGTTCAGCTGCTTGTATTTTTCGGGAAACCAAATAATAAAAGGTACCCTGTAGCCATAGTCGATGCCGTTGGTCTTTCCACGGGGCATGCCTTCGCCGTGATCGGCATAAAAAAAGATGATGGTATCGTCGCGTAGGCCATCTTCCTCTAATCGTTGCAACAGCTGGCCGATGCGTATATCGGTAAGGGCGATCGAGTTGTACACCCGCGCCATTTGTTTCCGCATTTCGGGGGAATCTTTATAGATCGGGGGCATCTCAAAGGCGTCGTCGGGAATTCTGGTGTTCTCGGGTAGCTGATTCCAAACCTCCTTTTCGTATTGCTCAAACGGCCATGACATGGTACGCGATTGATGTGATTCCGGAAAATTGAAGACGGAAAAAAACGCTTGGTCAGCTTCTTTGTTCCACCAGCCGGCCGAATCTGAACTTTCGTTCCAAGCCTCTTCTACGAATTGCTTTTCGTTGGCGATGTTGTAGTCCGTTTTAAAATTGTTGGAAGTATAATAGCCCGCTTTTTTTAGAAAATACGGAAAGCCTTTGATAAATTCAGGTACGGATACTTGGCTGCGATGATGGCCGGTACCTAATTTAAAGGTAGGAACCCCCGTAATAATGGCCGATCGACTTGGGGAGCATACGGTACCTGTCGAAAATGCGTTTGTAAAGCGAATTCCTTCTTTGGCCAATTGGTCGATAACGGGAGTCTTGGCATCTGGGTTTCCGTAGCACCCGATAAATTGGGGAGAGGTGTCCTCTATAGTTATCCAAAGTACATTCGGCTTTTCTTGTCCGTATGCACCGAAAAGCAAGCTCACATATACAACTAAAAACGAAAGTCGACCTGTCTTCATTCCTCTTTTTGAATTTAATACCTGTCAAGTCGTTGTTTGTGGCGTCAAAGCAGTTAACCCTTTGACCCTGCAGTCAGTATGGCTGCAGGGCAAAGAGTCAAACTAACTCAAACAACTGTCTTGATTTCGTTGTATTAGGCTGCCCTAAGCACCCATTATCGCACCTTAGTCTATTAGGGCAGGGCTCCGGCTATCAATAGCCCGGGTTTTGCTCTAGATTTGGATTGTTGTCGATTTGAGCCTGTGGAAGCGGGTATAATACTTGATGTGGCTGAGCGGCAATACCTCTATCAATCGCTTGTTGAATAAATTTACCATGTCGGACCAAATCTTCCCGGCGCAAGCCTTCTGAATAGAACTCACGTGCCCGTTCGGCAAGAATGAAATCTCGCAGGACTTCCTTAGAAGAGAAGTCGGGTAGTGCTATAGGAGTGGCCTCAACCCGATTCCTGATTTGGTTGATAAGGTCAATAGATTCTTGATTAGGACCCTCAATTTCGTTCAATGCTTCCGCCCTGGCCAAAATAATATCTGCCAATCTGATATACGGAATATCGTTTCCATTGGCCTGTCCAATGGCATCGGGATCTGGAAGGAACTTGAAACTTCTAGCATCGTCCAACGGATTGCCGTCGGCGTCGCGGTTAAGAAGTGTAGGTTCCGTATTGCCGATTTCTACATACTCCGTAACGAAAAGTTCTCTTCTCGCATCCTGTTCTTCGAAGGTTTCGTAAAAATCCGTATAGGTACGAAACATGGCCCCAAAGTTTACCCAATTGTCCTGAATCTGATAATTTGCAGGAAAGGCATGAGGCATATAC
>JBATUY010000429.1:0-3758 GCA_049671465.1 Pricia sp.
TTATTGAAGAACATGTCCCTTGGATTTAGGATGACCTTAAATTTACGGAATTCCGAAACCATTTGAAAGCCGATTCCTACCCGATCCGAATAGTTATCCACAGGTTACTTTTTTGGCTTGAAACGCAATAATTGCTTTACCTCATTGTGGATCCGCTCGAAGTTGGACTGTATTTCGGCGGCGTTGAAGGCATGTGTTGCATCGGGAAGCTCTTTCGTTATCCTCGGTGTTCTGAACCGGATTTTTTTGTCCTTCCCGTCCGCGAAGGATATGAACTCTCCCTGTTTTAGCCGGAAGAACACATCGGATCGAATCTTGCTCACCTCTTTCTCGCCTTTGGTCACGCGGACATCCAGGTTCCAATTGCTGCTCTTGCTGACGCTACGGGTCGGTTTTTTGACGATCTCGAAGAACCTTTCGTAGTATTTGGCGGTATCCGGGTCGTTGGCCTTCCCGAAGAACTGGTAGGACAGGTTGCTCAAAATGGCACGGCTCGCCTTGTCCCCGTACATCATGTCGTTCTGGGTCTTGTCCTGCAACACATAGACAGTGGCTATGTCATAGCTACGGAGGGTGGCCGGGATACGATGCATGTTCAAAAGGCGTATCGTAGGGGCCTCCTCTATAAGTATAAAAGAGGATTTCCGGTTCCGAACGCTCATCTGCTTGGTAATGGTATGTATAATGGTCGCAATCACAGGGGAATAGGCGGTCTCGTATTTGGGATTGTTGACGATGGATACCACCGATGGGTTTTTGGGATTGTTGATGTCCAATGGGACTTCATCGGCGGAGAGTGCCATAAAAATCCTTGCGGTACTGATGCGTTTCAGGGCATTGGCGAGCGTACTCATTACCCCGGCGGTCTGCCGTTCAGAATCCTTGCCCGAGATAAAGGCATCCGCCATTCCCTTCGCCGTGATGTTGGAACTCAGGAACTTTATGAGATTGTTCGTATCCAAGCGTTGGTATATCGCTATTAGATGGGGCAGGGTACACATTTTGGGATGGCTGGTCTTCAGTTTCCAGATAAGTCCCCCCAACAGGCCCTCGACCGCGTCGTTGAAAAATTTGGAGGAGCCCAGGGCGATGGTCTCCCGCTGCTCCAGCAAGTTCTCTAGCAGGACGCGCGATACCTCGTTCACGCTTTCTGCGTCGACCATATAGCGGGGTGCTATCGGGTTGACCCTTTTATGTATATCGTCGAACGAAACGATGTGGAAGGGTATTTCCTCACGTTGGAATAGGGGATAGGCCATTTCCGTAAGCTCGAAATGCTTATAATCGTGTATAACTCCGCAGAACCCGTGCTTATGGAAATGTCGCATAAAATTGTATACTACGGATTCGGTCTTGCCACTGCCCGCCGAACCGATGATGGAGGCTCCTCTTCTAATGTTGTTGAGTTTTAAATATCCCGATCCCGTTGGGAGCCTGACCATATATTTTTTTACGGTTTTGGAGGATTCACCATCGGGATCACAAAGATATACCGTTAGGATATTCACTAATACCAGAGGCAATACAACCCTCAGGAGTCCAGTGTTGAAATCCAAATGAGGATGGGTATAGAATAGGCAGGCAACGGCCAATACAATTAGAAAATTGATCCCAAATCCAAAACGTAGAAATCTTGCCGATAGATAGAACATTGCGCCACCGTTCAGGTAAAGGGCCAAAAGTAAAATGTAGGTGTCTTTCATACTGCCATGATTTGTACAGAAGTTTGCTAAATGCCGATGGTTCCCGCCCTTTGTGCTACCCGGATAGCCTGTTTAAGTTTTTTGAAGGTCTTTACTGCCATTTGTACTTTATTAGCGGGAATATTCAGGTCGGGTAGGGGAACCCCTGCCTTGCCCAAAATCTTGAAGGCCGCACTTTTCTCGTTGGTAGGCAATCCCATCAATTTCGCAAAGTATTTGTTGGTGTCCTTGATAAAGGACTTTCTGGCGGAATAGGTCTCCACAAAGTTCCGTTTGTGATCAAATAACCGATCAAAGGTCTTCTCGGCCCGTTCGAAGAACTGATCACGCTTGAAACCACGCTTTACGGTCTTTCCGTTCAGCTTGGATTCGGATTCCATATAGGAGCTGCCCGGCGAGAGGCTGAACCGATTGGTAACGTCCTTTCTGCTGACGATGATATGCACATGGGTCTGTAGGCCCTGTTTTTTCATGCCCTGCTCGATGGCCTTGCCGTCGATCCGGTGCGGGATTTCGGAGGTAAGCTTTTCAATTTTTTCCCGCATTTTTTTAACGTTTCCCTGAAGTTCCCCACGCTCCACTTTTCGGATATCGTTTTTCAGGGCCGCAATCTTGGCCTTGTAGACCCGGTTCTCCTTGATTTCACGGTCGAAGCCCTTGTAGAATCTTTTGTGCTCGATTTTTGCGTAGTACTTGATATTGTTTACGGATACCGGATTCTCCCTGTAAAAGGAGGCCGCATAATCCTTCATAGCTTCCCGTACATACAGGCGTAATAGAGCGGGGTCGTTGTTAATTGCCCTGAGTTCCCTATGGCTCGGGTTGATGGTCAGGGAATAGAACTTAGGTTCCTTTTTCTTCAGCTTGGCCGTATTGCCGTCTATCTCTTTTACCACCTGCTCCGGCGATATCCGGTCGTTGTTCTGGTCGAAAAAATGTTCCTGGAGCTCGGGGGACCTCCCTTCGTTCTCCTTTTCCAGATAGGCCACGAAATCCGAGGCGCTCTGTGAAAAGGTGGTGTCCAAATGCTGTCTTGTGATGCTGATGTACATTACGGTCCGTTTTTAAATTGTTCCTTCAACTGTTTGTACTCCTCTACGGTCAGATGTAGTTTTAGCTTTTCCCTTCCAAAGCTCGGCGAGACGACCTCGATTTTGCCGTAAAGGATATCTTCAAATTGTTGCCTCGTTTCTTCGAGTTCCAGAACGAGTTTGTTCTTTTCTTCCCGAAGCTTTATGGCCTGCGGCGAACCGAAAAAATCGTCTTCGTTCTCCACGTCCGTAATTTCCTCCAACAATAGTTCCGGCTGTTTTTTCTTGGGCGTTGTTCCCTCGAACAACAACTGCAGCATCGAGGTAGTGGGCTTGGTCTGGTGCTTTTCGATTTCCTTGATGATGGCGACCACGGCATTGATACGCTTTTTGATATTGGCCTCCATGCCCCTGATATTCGGGCCGAAATCCTGAAAGGGCGACATCTGGTATTTGGTAAAAAAGTCCATCATACCCTCCAGCACATCGCTATGGGTCTTGCCATGTGCCCTCGAGAAACTCCGGAACCTGGTCAGGGTATCCATCCTAAAATTGATACGGCCGAATTGTACTTTCATGTATTTCTCATTTAACTGGGACAATGCACCTCAATGGCCATGGGGCTTGCCAAAGAAATTATCCTAGCGGTTCCGTTTCTTAGGGACGGAACAGATTCTTTTTAAATTTTAAATCGCTGGAATACAGCGATTTGAATATTTATAAATCATTGCAACACTGCGCGAGCATGTTGCCCTCTTGCTATTCCTTTTTCCCCCGCAGGGGAAATTTTCTGCTTCCGACTGAAATTAGCCCAGGTTCCCGATGGTATACGTTGGATGAAAAATTTTAAGAGTTTCTACGAGCGATTTTTAACGGATTCTTATCGAATCAAGGAAAACGTTACGGAAAATGAAAACACCCCTGGTTTCTCCAAGGGTGTTGATGTGATTAGGTAGCGAAGCCTATAATCTGTGTACTACATAAATTTTAATGTTTTCATTTCAAGTGTTTTGCTGTTCTTAAA
>JBATUY010000430.1:0-3157 GCA_049671465.1 Pricia sp.
GTTTATCACAATGCCTCGACACGATTTACCGACGGCGGCGCCATGGGCGTGGGCGCGGAGCTTGCCATCAGTACCGATAAACTGCACCATCGAGGACCTTTGGGACTCGAACAGTTGGTCACCAATAAATACTACGTTTACGGCGACGGACAGGTCAGAATTTAAATTATCTAGCTGAATCTTAAATCGTTCTGCACGACAAGAACTGAAAAAGCCCCAACGAATTTCGTTGGGGCTTTTTAATTTTATAGCGCTAACTCCGTCCTAGAGCGCAGCGACGTGCTTCGCCAATTTACTTTTCAAATTGGCCGCTTTATTATCATGGATAATATTTCGTTTCGCTAAACGATCGATCATGCTGTAAACGCTTGGCAATAAAGCCGCCGCATCTTCTTTCTTCTCCTCGCCACGCAATTTTTTGATTGCATTACGGGTAGTCTTATGCTGGTATCGGTTGCGAAGACGTACCGCTTCGTTTCTTCTGATGCGCTTTAACGCCGACTGGTGATTTGCCATTTTTATTTCAATTATAAATTCAAAGCTATAAATACGAATTATGAGCTATCAAACCCTTAACTCAGCACTCATAACCCTTACCTTGTTTATAGTAGCCCGTAGGGGAATCGAACCCCTGTTACCAGGATGAAAACCTGGCGTCCTAACCCCTAGACGAACGGGCCTAATTTTGAGTTGGCACTTTTAATATGGAATACGAATTCAACTCAACCTTCGCGATTCCAGCTTTGTAGCCCGTAGGGGAATCGAACCCCTGTTACCAGGATGAAAACCTGGCGTCCTAACCCCTAGACGAACGGGCCAATTTATAAGCGGGAAACAAAAAACACGAATCTGAATCTAAAAATCGTAAATCCATCATGTAAAGCGTCATTTGACACCTCGTTTTCGCACCTATAATTGCGGATGCAAAAATACAATTATTTTTCACTACCGCAAGAGCTGTCAATTATTTTTTACGATTCACTTAGAACCTAAAGTCAGTATGGGATACTGCGTCCTAACAACTGATAAATACCCGACGATATTTCAATACGCCTTTGCAAACAACACCCGTCTTTCCGAAGGTTTTCCGGAAAACATACAGGAGCCAGCTTCTTGCTCCCCATCTATGGGTATGCAGCGAATGGTGGCCTTGGTCTCGTCCTTTATTCTATTTTCCGTTTCGAGGGAACCGTCCCAGTGCGCGGCGATGAATCCGCCTTTTTCTTCCAGTACCTCCTTGAATTCATCGTACGAATCTACTTTTGTAATGTGGGCATCCCTATAATCGACCGCCTTTGTAAATATGCTCTTCTGCATATCCTCCAACAAAAATTCAATTTTGGCAACTACTTCGTCCATAGGTACGACTTCTTTGGTCAACGTATCCCTTCGCGCCACCTCATACGTGCCGTTCTCCAAATCACGTTGCCCAACGGCCAACCGAACGGGCACCCCTTTCAGTTCGTACTCGTTGAATTTGAATCCGGGTTTATGGGTATCCCTGTTATCGAACTTGACAGAAATTCCTTTTGACCGGAGCTCCTTGAGTAAAGGGTCTATTTTTTCGGATATGGCCTCCAGCTGCTCCATCCCCTTATATATAGGTACGATGACTACTTGTATTGGCGCCAGTTTTGGGGGCAATACCAGTCCGTTGTCATCGCTGTGCGTCATGATCAGGGCGCCCATCAAACGGGTGGAGACTCCCCAAGAGGTAGCCCAAACATGCTCTTGAGTGCCTTCTTTTGTGGCGAATTTGACATCAAAGGCCTTGGCAAAGTTTTGCCCCAGAAAATGCGATGTACCGGCCTGCAATGCCTTGCCGTCTTGCATGAGCGCCTCTATACAGTAGGTTTCCACGGCACCCGCGAAACGTTCGCTTTCGGTCTTTATGCCTCTGATGACCGGCATAGCCATATGGTTTTCGGCAAAATCAGCGTACAGATGCATGATTTTTTCGGCCTCTTCGATGGCTTCAGGTTCGGTCGCATGGGCGGTATGGCCTTCTTGCCATAGAAATTCTGCGGTACGGAGGAAAAGACGGGTACGCATTTCCCAACGTACGACGTTGGCCCATTGGTTGATGAGCAAGGGCAGGTCACGATACGACTGTATCCATCTTCTATAGGTATCCCATATGATAGTTTCCGAAGTGGGCCTAACGATCAGCTCTTCTTCGAGCTTGGCATCCGGATCAACGATGATTCCGCTACCATCCTCTGCATTTTTCAGGCGATAGTGGGTCACGACCGCACATTCCTTGGCAAAACCTTCAACGTGGCTGGCTTCTTTGCTTAAATAGGACTTGGGAATGAACAACGGAAAATAGGCGTTCTCATGTCCCGTTTCCTTGAACATGCGGTCCAGCTCCGCCTGCATTTTTTCCCAGATGGCAAAACCATAGGGTTTTATGACCATACATCCTCTAACTCCCGAATTTTCGGCGAGATTGGCCTCGACCACTAGCTCGTTATACCATTTGGAGTAATCTTCGCTACGCTTTGTCAATCTTTTACCCATAGAATTTACTTTGGCACAAAACTTGTGTTAATGTTAACTAAATAATCGGTAAAACTACTTATTTTTAAACTGCTTTTACCGTTAGACACTAAAAATTTAAAACCATGATATACTCCCTGCCCCTTCCCAAGATTCGCGTGGCGGCCCTCTTCACCTTGACCGGTATAGTGTTGGCCTCTTGTGGATCATATCAATCCGCTTCATATTATGATAACGATGGTATCTATGCCAGCGACAATCAGGTGAACGCCGAAAGACCGCAACGCACCGAAAAGAAGCGAGAGACCGGAAACGATGCCTACACCAATTATTTCGGACAACAGGCGGATCAATATGAGCAGGCGCTCGAGGGCGAAATATTCACGGATATTGATTCATACACCAGTGCCGATGGCGTGGAAAACGATTCCGTACCTCAAGGCCAATTGACGGATTACTACAACAACAATAATGATTACGGTGGGTACGCCGCTTGGGGAGACAATGCGACCAGCGTAAATATCAACGTATACGACAACGGCTGGGGCTGGGGTGGCTTCGGCGCACCGTGGATGGACCCATGGGGCTGGGGCGGCTTTGGTTGGGGCGGTTATGGTGGCCTTGGTTGGGGCGGCGGTCGTTTTGGCTGGGGCTGGGG
>JBATUY010000431.1:0-13064 GCA_049671465.1 Pricia sp.
ATCCAAGACTTAGGATTTTAAGTCGGAATAAAGTAACCTATGGCCACCCTTCGCGGCAAATTCGTACCTCACCAAATCCTACCTCAGATAACTTTTTGAAACAAACCGAAACCTTTGACGGCAAACCCGCCCGCAACAAAATCCCGCCACGGACACCCTTTTTAAAACAACTCAGATTCTTTCGCGGCATAGGCGTCCGCGACAAAACCCCCGCCACATATACCCTATTTAAAACATCCGACAATCTTCCGCGACAAATACCTATCTCACAACGACGCGTAATGAACAAGGTTTTTAATCAACCCAATATCCATTCGTGGGCCAAGACCAATAAAACAACACTAATAAAAAAGACCACCCCATGCAGCCTTTCATTGAAATTGTAAAAGCCCTCCTATTTCAGCTCATCTTCGACCAAACAATAGAAAGCGGAACGACTTTTGGCGCGCATACCCGACATCTTCTCGGCTACGGATTGTATGGCTTTTATCGCCTTGTCCTTATCGATAACGCCTATTTTTTTTCACAAAATTACAGCGTACGGTTTCAAGCTCAGAGGGATTTTTACCCGATCCCAAGATAGCGTCTTTATTGAAGACCAAAGGTTTCAAAAGGAGATTAGAAAAATCTTACATGCAAAGAAAGTAAGTTAAAAAATCTCTGATGTTACTGTAATAAATAGGTGCTAAAATCCGAAAGTTCTCATTTTTCTCTATATTTTCACTCCCACATTCGTAAAAGCTACATCAATGATCGTCTATATTTTTGAATTTATCGGTACCGCCATGCTTATCCTTATTGGTAACGGGGTGGTGGCCAACCTTGTACTGAAAGGTACCAAAGGTTCTGATTTGGGTTGGACGGGCATCTCCTTAGCTTGGGGAATCGCAGTATTCATAGGCGTTTTTATCAGCGGCGATGTCAGCGGGGCACATTTGAATCCCGCCGTTACCTTAGGATTGGCGACCGCCGGAAAATTCAGCTGGATGCTCGTTCCCGGCTACATGCTAGCACAGGTCTTAGGGGCCATGATGGGCAGTTTTCTGGTATGGCTGACCTATAAAAAACAATATGAGGCCACCGATGATCAAGGGGCTATATTGGCCACTTTTTCAACCGGTCCCGCTATTCGTAGTCCTTTTTGGAACATGGTGACCGAAATCATCGGGGCCTTCGCCCTGGTATTCGGCGTATTCTTTATCGCAGGCGGCACCGTCGGCAATGAACCGATAAAGCTGGGCGCGTTGGATGCCCTTCCGGTAGCGCTCCTGGTCATGGGTATCGGCTATGGACTCGGCGGCCCTACCGGATATGCCATTAACCCGGCCCGTGATTTTGGTCCTCGAATCTTGCACGCGTTGCTTCCCCTGAAAGGAAAAGGCAGTAGTGATTGGGGTTACGCTTGGGTACCCATCGTCGGTCCTTTGATCGGTGGCGCTTTGGCCGCGCTGATGTATATGTGGATAGGGGTGTAAAATAGGAAGGATTTCCTTAGGATGACCTCGATGCATTTCGAAATGCAAAGACCAAATCCAAAAACACTTGGTAATTTTTAGGATGACCCCGATTCTTTTTGAAATGCAGAGACCGAACTTAAAAAACACTTGGCAATCATTCGGATGACTCCCACAAATGGCAGACTACGAAGAGTAAACCAAAAAACCCTAAAAACACTGTAATATCTTATGAATATGAAAAATCTAAAACTACTGATGCCCTGTATGGCTTTCCTACAACTTACCATGGCCCAAGAAATTATAGAAGTCCCCCACGAAAAGGCCGAAGGTATCGTCTGGGAAAACAAAGAAAAACAGTACCGGTCCGAGATATGGGACAATGAAGTGGTCACCAACGTATCGGTACCGACCCTTGAAGTTTTTCGTCCTGAAAACCCCAATGGCACATCGGTAATCGTAGCCCCCGGAGGCGGATTGTACGCCCTAAGTATCGAAAGCGAGGGCACCGAAGTCGCTAAATGGCTGAACAAAAAAGGCATTACTGCATTTGTATTAAAATACAGGTTGGTGCCCACTGGTGAAGATGGGGTGAAGGAAATAACCGACGAGGGTGCTACCGACCCTGCCCGAATCGGCGAACGTGTGGCGCCGGTACTCCCCTACTCCGTGGCAGACGGGCGTTCGGCTATAGCCTATGTCCGGCAAAATGCGGATACCTTTAAAATCGAAAAGGACAAAATCGGGTTTATGGGATTTTCCGCGGGTGGCGCTGTAACGATGGGGGTCGCTTATACGTTTTCAGAGGACGACCGTCCGGATTTTATTGTTCCCGTTTATCCGTGGACGTCGGCCTATCCGGTACAGGAAGCGCCGAAAGACGCTCCCGCTATGTTGGTCATCTGTGCCAGTGACGACCCGTTAGACTTGGCAAAAGGAAGCATCGAACTCTACAGCTCTTGGCTCAAGGCCGGATATTATCCTGAATTGCACCTGTATGCCAAAGGCGGTCACGGATTTGGAATGAAACCGCAAGGCCTACCCTCCGATGAATGGATACAACGTTTTTATGACTGGTCGGTAGCGGAAAAAATTACAGTTCCCGCTATGGAAAAGTAATAAGACATACCTTGATGAATAAATCTCGCGTTTCTACGACCACCGGTTGGTAGTAGAAAAGATTGCAGTTCCCGCAATGGAAAGGCAAATGGGATAGTGTCGATTAAAAATGAAAAGGATATGGTAAGCGCAAACACTTCCAATTTCAGTAAATTACAAAGGCTTGACCCCACCTTTCAAATGGCGGCCAGGTCCCGAACCCTTGAACAATTACAAATAAAAAAGTATCTTGTCCGGTGAAACCATTCCCATGAAATATACGGTGCTTAGCGTTCTTTGTTCGATAGTTTTTTGGGGAAATGCCCAAGACTCCGTTCTCTTCAAAGACGAGGTAGATGCCCTTCAGAAAAAGTATGACACGGTTTATACTCCAAATCAAAATACCATTGTATTTACCGGCAGTTCAAGCATTCGGATGTGGGCAGATGTAGACCGACGCTTTCCGGAGCACCAAATTGTGAATACGGGATTTGGAGGGTCACAGGCCTCCGATCTATCCTATTTTATCTACGATCTTATCCTGCGTTTCAATCCAAAAAAAGTATTTATATACGAAGGGGATAACGACGTTTTTGCCAAAAAGCGACCGAATGCCATCCGAAGGACCATCCGACAGATTACCGACGCTATCCAAAGAAACGATTCCACCACACAAGTCGTGCTTATCGCCGCAAAGCCCAGTATCGCCCGATGGAATTTGAAAAGGAAATACAAACGTCTCAATCGAAAACTGCAACGACTTGCCGCCGATGACCCGCTGGTGGAATTCGCCGACGTATGGAACCCCATGCTCGAGGGCAAAAAGGTAAAACAGGATATTTTTATCGAAGATGGCCTGCACATGAACGCCAAAGGCTATCAAATATGGTACGATGTGCTCAAACCTTTTGTCAATTGATTGCGTGTGGGGCGGTAAGACCTTTTCTAACCAATACTAATTTTTATGAGACTCCTAATTAAAAGTATACTCGTCAGCAGCTTGTTCATCGCCATTTTATCCTGCGGGGCCGAAAAGAAGAAACGGGTGCTGAATTTTCCGCAAACGGACTTGGCCATGGAAAATATGATTCCAAAACCGATGAAGATTATCGCCACCAACGGCGGTTTCGCTTTAGATGAATTTACAGCCATATACACTTCTGAAAATGCGGCGGGCTACCCCGAAGTCGGAAAATTTTTAGCGGCTAAAATTAAGGCAAAAACCAAACTGGACATTCCGGTGAACGTAGCGGAGGTGCCCGATCGCCAAGGTATTATTTATATTAATCAGTCTGACAGTCTCGAGCTGAACGCTCCGGAGGCCTACCAATTGTATATCACTTCCGACTCCGTCATACTCAACTCGAATACTGCCGAGGGGGCCTTTCGCGGTGTTCAGACCCTACGCCAGATAATTCCCGAATCCAGTACCGATACGTTGGCGGATTACAAAGTGTGGACTATCCCCACGGGAAAAATAATCGACAACCCCGTATTCGAATATCGAGGTACCATGCTCGATGTCGCCCGACATTTTTTTACGGTTGAAGAGGTGAAACGCTATATCGATCTGTTGGCCTACTATAAATATAACACCCTACACCTGCATTTAACCGACGACCAAGGATGGCGTATTGAAATCAAATCTTGGCCGAAACTTACCGAAATAGGCGGCACCACCGAGGTAGGTGGCGGAGAAGGTGGTTTTTACACCCAAGAAGATTATAAAGATATCGTTGCCTATGCGGCCGAACACCACATCGTTATCATACCCGAAATCGATATGCCGGGGCATACCAACGCAGCTTCACTGGCCTACCCGTTTCTGAACGGCAACGGGAAAAAAGTGGAACCCTATGAAGGCACTTTGGTGGGTTTCAGTACGTTCGACACCCGAAAAGATACCGTATATGCTTTTATAGATGATGTGGTACGCGAGATTTCGGAAATCACGCCCGGACCGTATTTTCATGCGGGTGGCGATGAGAGCCACGTTACCAAGAAAGATGATTTCAATTATTTTGTGGAGAGAGTGCAAAAAATCGTGAACAAATACGACAAACGCATGATCGGTTGGGACGAAATCGTGACGGCAGATATCGATTCTACCGCCATCCCCCAATATTGGAGCAGCGGCGAAAATGCAAAGACCGCGGTAGCCAAAGGACTTAAGATGATTCTTTCGCCAGCCAAGAAAGCCTATCTCGACATGCAGTACGATAGCCTTTCAAAACATGGGCTACACTGGGCGGCATACATACCCGTCGACTCCGCCTACATTTGGAATCCGGAGTCGTATGAGGGAATTCCCATGGAAAGTATCTTGGGAATAGAAGCACCCCTGTGGTCCGAAACCATCGAGAATTTCGACGAACTGGCATATCTCTCTTTTCCCAGGTCGATCGGTTTTGCCGAACTCGGTTGGTCGACCCCAGAGAATCGTGATTGGGAAAACTTCAAAATTCGATTGGCGAACCAAGCCCCCTTTCTAGACCGAATGGATGTCAAATACTATCCTTCGCCCTTGATAGACTGGAAGAAAGGCAAATACGCGTACGAGGAAATTGAGAAAGACTGATCGGTGATATCGGAAGCAACACGAAATTGTCGCTCGACGTAATGAAATCTTTAGCTTGATTTTTTAGTCTTTTTCTCGTCACAAGTCCACCGGTAGCCTGATAAAATGGCCGCAGGGCGGCCCGATGAAAATATGTTCTGGGCCCTACCGAAGCGCAAAGAAATCACGACCATATCGGCAAAATACCCTGAACCAAAACTAGAAATAAAAATACCCGACCGGAACATCACAAAACATTTCTAAAGAATCAGAAGAAACAAAAATATCCCAAACGGGACCCTCTGAATTTAAAATGCCGCTCGACCCATTAGATAGAACGGCGATGCTTTCTAATTTTTATTAAAAAATGACCTCACTTCTGAATAGGCCAATGAATCCTACTTTTTCTAAGCGCAAGGATTTTCTTTGGATGACCCTCCGGCCAAATGTTTTTTGGTTCGCCGACTTTTCAATGCCATGCTCAATGTCGCCCGGCATTTTGTCGGCCTACTTTTTCTTAGCAGCAGGGTTCTTTTGGGTAACTTTCTTGCCGGACGTTTTTTGGTTCGCCGACTTTGTCCCGGACTGACCTTTGCCAGCCGGCTTTTTGTCGGCCTGCTTCTTTACCGAAGGTTTTGGCTCCTTCGCCTTATCCTTTGATGGGGCTTCTTCGGGCAGTTCTTTCGAGGACGCATCTTTTTCCTTGGCAAAATCGGTTATGCCGTTTTCATGAAGAATATTATACCACTGGATTACCTTTTTGATGTCGCTGGCATACACCCGATCTTCATCGTAATTCGGCAGTATTTCGAAGAAATATTCTTCCAATTTTAGCTTATCCTCTTTATGCCCGACGGAGGTTTTGCCGCCATCTTCTTTTTCCTGGATTTTGAGAAAAACGGCCTGTAAGGGAAGTTCCTCGTCCAGAGTATAGATGGCAATTTCGGAAAGTACGCTGACGTTGCTGCGAAGACCGACGGTGGTTCTTTTCTTGTCAAGTAAAGATTCCGCTACGAAACCGCCCCGCGTTTGGGTTATCAATTTATAAAGGCCGGGTTTTCCCCCGATAGCTAAAATTTTGTCTAAGCTCATAGTAGTTTTTTGCAATTGCAGTACACAAATATTATACTTTTCAATGGATTACGGCAGCGCTTTAACGTGCTTTTTTCAGATTGGGAAATCGCATGCGGTAGTCCACATCAATTTTTCCTTTAGAAATACCGTTCAATTTACCTTTGAGCATCCTCTTTTTAAGGGAAGAAATTTTGTCCGTAAAAAGAATACCTTCGATATGGTCGTACTCATGTTGGATCACTCGGGCAAGAAGACCATCGTAAGTTTCGGTGTATTCCTTAAAATTTTCGTCGACGTAGGTAATATTGATAGTGTCTTTCCGCTTGATATCCTCACGTACTTCCGGTATACTAAGGCAGCCTTCGTTGAAGGCCCACTCCGAGCCGGTCTCTTCGTTGACATAGGCATTTATAAAGGTTCTTTTGAAACCCTTCAAGGTTTTGCGCTCTTCGTCGGATAGGTCGTCGTCATCGGCAAAGGGCGTGGTATCGACCAAGAACAAACGTATCGGCAAGCCTACCTGCGGGGCGGCAAGACCTACTCCATTGGCATTGTACATCGTCTCGTACATATTCGCTACCAGCTCTTCGAGTTTTGGGAAATCTTTGGGAATGTCGGTGCAGACTTTTCTCAAAACGGCATCGCCATAAGCAACAATCGGTAATATCATTAGATGGTATTTAAATAGGCCTGTAAAATAATCGTGGCACTGATTTCGTCGACCAAGGCGTTATTTTGTCGTTGTTTTTTCTTCATTCCGCCTACAATCATGCTTTGTACCGCCATTTTCGAGGTAAAGCGTTCGTCTTGACGTACGATCGGAATGTCTGGGAATTCTTTTCTTAACCTTAATAGAAACGGTGCGATAAAGGCTTCAGCTTCCGAAGGGGTGTTGTCCATTTGGCGGGGCTCCCCAACAATGAATGTCCCCACTTTTTCTTCCTTGGTGTATGCTTTCAAAAATGAAAGTAACTCAAAAGTCGATACGGTGGTCAGGCCTGAAGCAATCAATTGCAGCTCATCGGTAACGGCGATTCCCGTGCGTTTTCTACCGTAATCCAATGCGAGTACTCTTTTCATTCCACCGACCACTTTTTTTTGCAAAAATAACCGATTAAATTGTTATAAGTGTAAAATCGGAGCCGAAATCAGTATCGGGAGATTATATTTGCATTTGCTAACCCTTTCCTAAAATATCACAATGACCGAATTAAGACAGACCATCGAAAATGCTTGGAACGACCGTGAACTTCTCAAGGATAAAGGGACCCAAGACGCCATACGCAAAGTAGTCGATTTACTTGATGCTGGCGAACTTCGATGTGCGGAGCCCACCGAAGACGGATGGCAAATCAATGAATGGGTAAAAAAAGGGGTCGTACTCTATTTTCCGATTCAGAAAATGGAAACGCTGGAGGTCGGCATCTTTGAATATCACGACAAAATTCCATTAAAAAGAGGTTATAAAGAAAAGGGAATCCGCGTCGTTCCCCATGCCGTGGCCCGACATGGTGCCTATATCTCATCGGGAACCATTTTGATGCCCAGTTACGTTAACATCGGCGCTTATGTCGATGAAGGCACTATGGTCGATACATGGGCCACGGTCGGCAGCTGCGCCCAAATAGGTAAAAATGTACATTTGAGCGGTGGCGTAGGGATTGGCGGGGTGCTTGAACCGCTACAGGCCTCTCCCGTAATTATAGAGGACAACGCCTTTATCGGTTCGCGATGTATCGTAGTCGAGGGCGTTCATGTTGAAAAAGAAGCAGTACTCGGGGCCAATGTAGTATTGACGGCCTCCACAAAAATAATCGATGTCACCGGTGATACACCGAAAGAAACCAAAGGAAGGGTTCCGGCCCGCTCTGTGGTCATACCGGGTAGCTACACCAAAAAATTCCCTGCCGGGGAATTTCAAGTGCCCTGTGCCCTAATCATCGGCACCCGTAAAGAAAGTACCAACAAAAAAACTTCCTTGAACGATGCTTTAAGGGAGTATGATGTTTCGGTTTAACAAAAAAAAACAACCTTCAAAACGCAACCTTCGGTCAAGTCTCCCATCTTTCCTTATAGAAAGTAGGGTTATCCGACTTTCAACTGTTTGGTAATCGACCTCTCTAACGATACTAATTTTCATACCAACACAATTTTAGGGCTTTTTTACTGTTATTATTTATCCCGAACGACTCGGAAGAATAGCAAGCGTTTTGAAAACAGGTCAACATCAGAAAATATCGGCAGTGGTCATTACCTATAATGAAATTGGGTACATTGAGCGTTGTATTGCTTCGGTCGCCTTCGCCGACGAAATCATTGTCGTTGATTCTTACAGTTCTGATGGAACCTACGAATATCTATCGGCACATCCACAAGTAAAGGTAATTCAACATCCATTTCAAGATTTCACCAAACAGAAGACCTTTGCCATGAAGCAAGCGTCGAACGACTGGGTGCTTTTTTTGGATGCCGACGAGGTGGTTACAAAAAGCTTACAGCTTGAAATCAGGGAAGTGACCAACGGACCATCGACCAACAACGCGTACTGGTTCTACCGTAAATTTATGTTCAAGAATGCCCATTTGCGCTTTAGCGGATGGCAGACCGACAAAAATTACCGGCTCTTTAGAAAAAGTAAGGTTTCGTTTTGTCAAGAGCGGAGAGTTCACGAATGTTTAGAAATTAAAGGCGGTTCTGGCATACTGAAAGAACGACTGCTTCACTATTCCTATAAAAAATATAGCGATTACAAGGGTAAGATGCTGCGCTACGGGCAACTAAAGGCACAGCAATGCCACGCCAATGGAAAATCGGCCCACCCCATCAAATTGATGATCGCTCCCGTTTGGAAGTTTCTCTATAACTATACCGTTCGATTGGGAATTCTTGACGGTAAAAAAGGTATTATCATTTGTTATTTGAACGCGCTCAGCGATGTGGAACGCTACCGCGAATACCGTCAGCTTACTCGTAAAGCCGAGCCTCTACGTGAGGCGTCTTTGAGAACGGTAACCGACTAAACGATGACACCCTGACGAATCTTTGAAGCGCTCTAACGCTATTTTCAAAAAACCCAAACTACCCAACTTTTAAAATCGCTAGTCCCTTGCATTGTTTATCTTGCGGTAAGTAACCGCACTACATGAAAACTGCAATTGTCGAAATCAGTAAATCGCACGAAGAGTGCATCTACAGCCAAATTTCTTTTTTAAAAGACGCGGGGCATCAGGTCACCTTAGTATTGAACTCTAAACTTGACGAGCAAATTCTGGATTACGCTCATTTAGCGGACGATATCGTTTATTTTGATTTCGAAAAGGTTTCCGGAATTAAAAAAATACAATTATCATGGGGGCTGTTCGTCGCGCTCAAGACATTCGATTTCGTCATATTCAATACCGCACATTCAAACAGCGTCTTGCGAAATGTATCGGTGATGCTTCAGTTCGCCAAAACAAAATGTATCGGTATTTTGCACGATACCAAAAAACTACAAAGCAGCTTTACACAGCGTATCATTTCTAAAAAAGTGAAACATTATTTCGTGCTTAACGATGCGCTATTACCGGCAAAAGAAACAGCCCAAGGGGTCAGTCTTCAGAGTTTCTATCCCATTTTTTTTCCGGATTATGAAAAAGTACCGGTCTACAAACAAGACCATATCTGGATCGGCATTCCCGGAAGAATCGATTATCAGCGTCGCGATTTTGACTTTTTGACCGAAGCCCTTGAGCAAATTGAAGGGCTAGATCGTATACGGTTTTTAATACTGGGTAAGCTCGATTACGGTACCCCCGACGGGAAACGATTTCAAGATAGTCTTGAAAAATCGGGACAATCGAAGCGTCTTAAACTGTTTCATTCCTTTATAGAAAACCGTGATTTTCACGCCTACCTCGACGAATGCGATTACATCATGCCTTTACTACGGCCCAACGAAGACTATCTAAGCGCTAAAATTTCCGGGGCGTTCAATTTGGCCTTTGCCCATAGGAAGCCGATGCTATGTAATTCGTTTTTTAAAGATATTCCTGATTTAGAGGCCAATTCTTTCTTCTACGACGCAGCATCCTTCCCCCAACTTATTTCGGATATAGCTGCGGGCCGTTTGAAAACCCCAACTTCGTATTCCGACCCCAAATGGAAGTATGAATTTCAACAAAACAGGTACATTGACTTTATAAATGAATAGCCAAGAAAACGGATTTCCATATATTTGGCAAACGACCAAAAATCAGGTGATGAATATCGGTTTTGACGCTAAACGCATATTCCATAACAGTACGGGGCTTGGCAACTATGGTCGGGATGCCATACGCATACTACACCGGTATACGCCCATCGAAAAGTTCGTGCTATACAACACGGCACCGTCAAATGTCGACCGACTGGACATCCTTCAGCGTATTTTTATAAAATATCCAAAGGGATGGTTTTGGAGAAAATTTTCTTCCCTGTGGCGTCTGGGGCCTGTTTCAAAACAGATAATAAGTGATAAAGTAGATATCTTCCACGGATTGACCGGCGAACTGCCATCGGGACTCAAAAAGACCGATATCGCTACAGTAGTCACGATTCACGACCTTATTTTTCTGACCCATCCGAAGTACTATTCTTTTTTCGACCGCATCATCTATACCAAAAAGTTCAAATATGCGGCCGCCAATACCGACCGCATCATCGCCATAAGCGAACAGACCAAAAGGGATGCCGTACAGTACCTAAATGCCGACCCCAATAAAATAAGTGTAGTATACCAGGGCTGTAACGACGCCTATAAAAAGGAATACAGCGCCGATTTTAAGGAAGAAGTCCGGCAAAAATACCAGCTCCCCCAAGAATTTGTCCTGAACGTGGGCACTTTGCAAGAACGCAAAAATGCGCTCACCTTGGTCAAGGCCGTGCACGGTACGGATTACCCGCTGGTGTTGGTAGGGTCCGAAAAGAAATATGCCCAAAAAATCCATGCCTATATTGCTAAAAATAAGCTTGAATCTCAAATCATCTTCCTAAAAAATGTAGACGATACGGAGCTTGCGGCCATATATCAAATCGCCACTATTTTTTGCTATCCCTCGATTTGTGAAGGCTTCGGTATCCCCATAATCGAAGCCCTATTCAGTAAAACGGTCGTAATTACCTCAGAGGGCAGCTGTTTTCCCGAAGCCGGAGGGGCGCACTCCGTCTATATCGACCCTTTAGATGTAGCTGCGCTCAGAAACGAAATCAATCGTCTCTTCATGCATCCGGAATTGCGAAAAGATATCGAGGAAAAGGGCTATAACTTCGTACAAAAATTTTCGGATGAAACCGTTGCGAACCAGCTCTACGACGTCTATAAATCGGTATTGGCATGAAAACGATATGTTTTTTCAACAGCACGGAGGCATGGGGCGGTGGCGAAAAATGGCATCTAGAAACGTGTATGCACCTTCATGGCCTGGGGTATCCTGTAATGGTAATCGCACACATGAAGAGCGAACTTTACAAAAGAGTTTCGAAAACCGATGTTCGGTACCGGGGCATCAGCGTAGGCAACCTTAGCTTCCTCAGCTTCCTTAAAGTTAAGGCGGTCTCCCTAATTTTACGCGAAAACAATGTGGGTACTATCGTAATGAACTTATCCCGAGATTTGAAGTTAGCGGGATTGGCAGCAAGGCGCGCCGGTCTGAAACGCATTATCTACAGACGGGGAAGCGCCATCCCGATCAAAAATTCCATTCTCAACCGATATTATTTCAAAAACGTGGTCACCGAGGTTTTAGCGAATTCGCAAGCAACGAAGTCCACCGTCGTAGCAAATAATTCCGATCTTTTTCCAGAGGATAAAATAAAGGTGATATATAACGGTATCGAAATGGATAGCTTTCTGGAGCCGACGGTCCATCCGATCTATCAAAAAACCAATGCCGATGAGATCGTACTGGGCACCTTAGGTAGGCTTGAATTTCAAAAAAACCAAAAATTTCTTATCGAACTGGCGGCCGAGCTGAAGCGAAGAGAGATACTATTCAAAATGGTGATCGGTGGCGAGGGAAGGCTGCGGAACGACCTTGAGAATTTGGCAAAAAAACTGCAAGTGGATGAACAGATTGTTTTTGCCGGTTTTATTACTAACCCGTCTGACCTCATTGGCAGCTCCGATATTTTTTTGCTGTCCAGCTTGTGGGAGGGTTTCGGGTATGTACTGGCCGAGGCCGCCTTATGCAAAAAACCAATAGTGGCGTTCGATTGCAGCAGTAATCCTGAAGTAGTCGTTGATTCCGTAACAGGCTTTCTTACTCCTGTTGACGATTTAGGGGCATTTGCGGACAAGGTGCAATATTTGGCCGAACGTTCCAAGAAAAGAGTGGAAATGGGGGAAGCGGGATTCGCTTTCGTCCGCAAGAATTTCGATAGCAAAATGATTCAGGAGAAGCTGGTAAATTATCTGGTACATGGGCGATAGCAAAACGAAATTGACCGCCCTGTTGATTACCTACAACGAAATCTTTCATATCGATGCGGTGCTTGACAATATTTCGTTTGCCGACGAGATTATCGTAATCGACTCTTTCAGTACCGACGGCACGGCCGAAAAGGTTCGCGAACGGCCGGAAGTGCAGTTGATACAACGCCCGTTCAAGAATTTTACCGACCAGAAATCCTTTGCCCTCGAGCAGGCATCGAACGACTGGGTCCTGTTTTTAGATGCGGACGAAAGGGTCACCGCACCGCTTCAACAGGAAATCATAAAGACCATCAATCTTGAAAAAGCACCGGCCAACGCCTATTTCTTTAAACGTACATTCATGTTCAAAAGCGAAATTTTACATTTCAGCGGATGGCAAAGCGATAAAAACTACCGCCTCTTCCGAAAGAGCAAAGTATATTTTTCGGAA
>JBATUY010000432.1:0-1777 GCA_049671465.1 Pricia sp.
GCTTATCGGTCACGATTGCCGAACAAAATAGTACACTGGCCGAAAAATACAATCCGAACGGACATTTTCCGTTGGTACTGCTTTTAGATACCGACGAAACTATTTTGGGTGAGACCGGATATCTGAAAAGTTCGCCTGAAACGTATATAGATCATTTAAAATCTTTTATAAAGTGAGATTTTTGACGTACATCTCGTTTTTCTTTCTGACCGTGGGCCTTTTTGGGCAGGAAAGGCAGTATGTCACGTCGAACAAGACCCTGAAATTGATGGGTACCCGCTTTGATATTACCGTGGTGGCCACCAACCATGACGTCGGTCAAATAAATATTGATGAGGCCACCGCCGAAATTAAAAGAATAGAGGCCCTTATCTCTTCTTGGAATCCGGATTCAGAGACGTCCTTGATTAACAAAAACGCGGGTATTCGCCCGATAAAGGTAAGTCTTGAAATCTTTCAGCTTATCGAACGTGCCAAGCAAATATCGGAACTTACGGATGGCGCTTTCGACATTTCATTTTCTTCCGCTGATGACCTGTGGAAATTCGACGGTTCAATGACCCGAAAACCAACGGTAGAAGAACTCAAAGCTTCGATTGCAAAAGTAGGATATCAAAAAATTATTCTCAACGCGAAAGATCAGACGGTTTTTCTTAGACAAAAAGGGATGAAAATTTCGTTCGGTGCCATCGGAAAAGGATATGCCGCCGATAAGGCCAAAGAATTGTTGATATCAAAGCAAGTGATAGGAGGCATTATAAACGCGGCCGGCGACCTGACCACATGGGGCACTAAGCCCAACGGTGATAAATGGTTGATCGGAATAGCCAATCCCTTAAGCAAAGAGAAGATATTTTCGTGGTTGCCCATCGTTGAATCTTCTGTGGCAACTTCTGGAAATTATGAAAAGTTTGTTGTTCTCGATGGCGTAAAATACTCCCATATCATCGATCCCAGAACGGGCAATCCGTCAACGGGAATCAACAGCGTTTCGATATTCGCGAAAAGCGCCGAACTTTGTGATGCACTCGCCACTGCGGTATTCATCATGGGTAAGGAAGCTGGTCTTTCTTTAGTAGATCAGCTGGGCGGTACAGAAGTTATTCTGGTCGATAGTAATAACAAGGTACACAAGAGCAGTGGAATTTTATTTGAAAGTGAGCCCAAATCATAGCGCATGAAGCGAATTGCCGTCCTCCTTTTTTTTGGAATCTTTGCTGTATCCTGTGTTGCGGTAAAACCTTACGAGCGAGCGTACCTAAACGATAATGAAATGCAACTTTCCGCAAAGAATTCCGAACGCTTTGAAACGAATTTTCAAGTGTATCGCGAAGCGGCCGCCGGCGCAAATGGGGGAAAGAGTGGGGGAGGCTGCGGGTGTAATTGAGTAAAACCAAAAATTGAAATTTCTAATTACGATACCCTTACTTCTGACTGCTATCATGGTTTCCTCCCAAGAAGAATCCTCGTACAAAAAACGGGTCTTGGAGGCCGCCGAAATCGATTTGCTTTTTAGCTACTATGGCCAAGATGGTGAAAACGCGGCAGTAACCGGGGGTTCTGGCACCGAGGCCTTGACCGATGCCACATCGGCCTTGGTGGTGATCATTCCTTTGAACGACGACGATGTGTTGACCGCCGATGTAGGTATCTCGGCCTACACCTCGGCCTCTTCGAGCAATGTGAATCCTTTTGACGGTGATATCAATAAAACGGTAAGTCCGTTCAGCGCTTCATCGGGGGCTTCACGGCAAGATGTATTGGCACATCTTAATCC
>JBATUY010000433.1:0-33031 GCA_049671465.1 Pricia sp.
AGATACCGCTATAGTCAGATTGCTCTTGCGCCGTACGATCGGTCAGGGTGGCGCCCGGGGCAATAGCGTTTACGGAAATGCCATACGGGCCAAGTTCAAAGGCCAAATTTTGGGCGAACATTCGCAAAGCGGCCTTTGTCATGCCATAGGCGGCCAATTGACGATAGGCGCGGATACCGACTTGTGAAGACATCATGACCATACGGCCTCCGTTGCCCTGCGCAATCATTTGCTTGGCCGCGCGCTGTGCCAAGAAAAAGGCACCTTGCAGGTTCAGCCGCATTACCTGTTGGAAGGATTCTGGCGTAAATTCTAAAAAGCTGCCGAACAAGGTGACACCGGCATTGGGCACTACGAAATCGAGTTGCCCGAATTTTTGAAGTGCGAAATCGACCATGTTGTCAATAACGGATACGTCACCTGCGTCTCCAACGAAAGATAGGCAGTTTCCCGTATGCAGGGCATCGAGTGTGTTAGCGGCCTCAACGGCCAGCTTTCCGTCGATATCGTTGAGCAACACGTTTGCGCCGGCTTTGGTCAGCAATTCGCAAATGGCATAGCCGATGCCCTCACCGGCACCGGTCACTAGAGCCGTTTTGTTGTTCAAACCTGAATATTGCATTATTGGTCTTTGAAATAATGTATGGGCGTTCCCTTTACTCCGGGCCGGTATACGAACAACCCGCCGCTGGCCGGAAATTTTTGCAACTCACTTTGCGATAGACCGCTTCTTGCCGAAGTTATATATAGCGTATCCAATGCTTCTCCCCCAAAACAACACGACGTCACGTGGGGTGCATCGACTTCTATTTGCGCTAGAACTTCACCCGTGGCCGGATGCCAGCGACGCACACAGTTGCCGCCCCAATGGGCGATCCAAAGCATCCCCTCGCTGTCGATACACATGCCATCGGGACTGCCATGATCTTTCGGAACGTCAATAATTACGCGTTTATGAGAAATTGAACTGGTTTCCAAATTAAAATCGTAGGCAAATACGGAACGGGTAGGGGTGTCGATAAAATAAAAGGTCTTGCTATCGGAAGACCAGGCCATCCCGTTTGAAATTGTGGTATTCGGTATTTTGACATGGGTTTTTAATCGATGGTCAACACAATATAGGTTTCCGGTATCGGGTTTGGCTTCTTTGTGCATGCTCCCTATCCAAAAATTACCGTCAGGTCCTACTTTCCCGTCATTATACCGCATTTCGGAATCGCTGTTTTGCAAAACACCAAGGGCGGTTGATTCTCCGGTCTCGACATCGAACTTGATTAGACCTGATTCCGCGGCCAAAATAAGGTTTCCTGACGCTCCGGGGACTGCCGCTCCGACCATAGTATTTAAATTCCAATCAGTATGCTTTTGGGTGATGGACTTGAAACGATGCAGTTTTTTACCTTCGATATCGACACAAAAGAGCTGTTGCCTGCGCCAATCCCATACCGGGCCTTCCCCTAAGACGGAACGGGTGTCGAATAATAGTTCGGCTTTATGATTTAGCATTTAATCTAGTATTGAAAATGTGATGGTCATTGGAAAATGATTGGTTTATCGCTACAGCATCTCGAAACTGGAAAAAATTTCATTGACCCACCGGCTTAAAATTAGCGGTTTGGCTTTATCGATTCAGAACGTTACGGCCGCAACGCATGCTTTTTGTAGAATTTCACCATCTAGCTGTTGGTAATATGCAGCTATTTCAACATCCCAAAGTACTTTGCCTCATCGGCCAACAGCCCTGTCGCCGCTAAAATGGTCTCATCGTTGGTCAGATAATAATCATAAAGGCCTTCTCGATAGAAATAGCGCTTGACAATTTCGTCTTCGAGTTTTTGCTGGATTTCTTTTTGGAAATCTTCCAAGGCCGTGATTTTGCTTTTCTCTATGTCCAACAGCAAGGTTTTAAAGTCGTTTTCGATGGCCTCGTTGAAAATAACCTCCTCGCGGTCGGTCATGGCTTTTCGCAAGACTTTTTCCGTTTCGGTCTCATAGGAGAAATCACTATTCGACACATAGGTTTTGAATTCCTGATAGTCGCTGTCCGTAAACGTAAAGTTAGATGGGTCCGCTACCTCGTGTCCGTAATAGTATTTCGTGGCATAATCGAAAATGATATTGTTGTTCAGTAACGCCGTAGTAAGCGCGTTCGCCTTGGCCGAAGTGATTTCGATATCGGGCAATATACCGCCGCCGTCTTGTACTTTACGACCGTTACGGGTCGTAAAATCATTGAAAACCGTTTTTTTAACGGCATCGCCATTGTCATCACGCTGCCAATAGTCCAACGACTGTATACATCTTCCCGAGGGCGTAAAATATCGGCTGATGGTCACCTTGAGCTGGGTACCATACGTCAGTTTTAAAGGGCGTTGCACCAGCCCTTTTCCGTAGCTACGTGCGCCCATAATGACTGCTCGGTCTAAATCTTGCAGGCCGCCAGAAACGATTTCACTGGCCGAGGCACTACTGCCATTAACCAGTACCACAAGTGGAATCTCGGTATCGACCGGCTTGTTCTTTGTTCGATACTCACTGTTGAACTTCTTGACCTTTGATTTGGTGGTGACGATCAGTTCGTCTTTTTCTACAAAGAGATTGGTTACGTTGATGGCTTCGGATAGCAGTCCGCCCGGGTTGTCCCTTAAATCTAAAATTATTTTTTCGGCCCCTTTTCCTTTCAGGTCGATAAGTGCCGCTTTGGTCTGGTTTGACGCCTTCGCGTTGAACCGCGACAGCACGATATAGCCTGTTTTATCGTCCATCAAGCGGAAATAAGGTACGGCATCGACTTCGACCGCCCCGCGGGTTATGGTGGTGGATTTGGTCTCGCCTTGACGGTCATAGGTGACTTCGACGGAAGTATCGTTGGCTCCTTTCAGTAGCTCGCTGGCATTGTCCTTAAAATCGGCCACCTTGATATCGCCGATTTTCAAGATCTCATCGCCGGCTTTCAAACCGGCCCTGTCCGCCGGATAGTCCTTATACGGCTCGATGATCAACAGTTTGTCCTCAAAAGAGCGCACCAAGGCACCGATGCCCGAATATTCTCCCGCGTTGTTGATACGATAGGTCTCGACATCCTGCTCATTAAGAAAAGTGGTGTAGGGGTCCAAATCTTCGAGCATGTTCTTGATGGCAGTGTCCATCAGCTGGGCGGGGTTGGTCTCGTCGACGTAATTCATGTTCAGCTCTTTGAACAAGGTGGTAAAAATCTCGATCTGTTTGGCTATTTCGAAAAAGTCACTTTTGACGAAGCTGGTACCGCCCAGAAACAAAGACGCCGCCAGCACGGAAATCAAGATTCGTTTTCTAAATATCGTTTTCATCAATGCGTAGGTTTTTAAGTATTAAAAACATGTCGAGCGGTTCCACGAAAAACGGACCATCAAATCTTCTCTTTCTCTATGAATTTACCCAGAACGCTTTGCAGGTTCCGCTCTATATCAGTAAAACTCGGCATCTCTGTACCAAGGTATAGAAATAGAAACGCAAAAGAACCACTGCTATTGTTAAAACCGGCAGGTTTGTTCAGGCGATAGGCCTCCCTGAGCAGCCTTTTGATGCGATTGCGCCTTACCGCGCTTTTAAAGTTTTTTTTCGGAACGGCCACCCCGGCTTGAATTTTAACGTTTTCAGGAAGCGCTGTGCTAAGATAGATAAGTTTAATGGGATATTTGGATACGGACTTTCCCTCGGCGAACAGCCTGTCAATGAGCTTTCGGCTTTTGAGTTTTTCTTTTTTGGGATATAAAAAGTTCATCTGATTTTTTCAATAGGATGCTCAACGCACCCGAAGCCCTACAGCATGGCGGGATTTCTTGTATTTTGGAATGTACTGGCGCTACTATCGCCCGGCTGAAAATCACTTGATTTTCCCATCATCAAGCTGCATCCCTTTTTTGATATCATGGCGTTTTTTGCCAGACATTATCCTCTTGTTTGACATCGGCCATCAATTGCGAGGGATCGATAACAATGGCTTTGATGCTCTCCATAGGCTTGTTTATGGTAAAATCATAAGTCGGCGAAGCCCAGGGCCAGTCTTCTAATACCGTTCGGTCTATTTGTGGGTATGGATTATCCTTTTCGCCGCGCATCATCCGCAACGGGGCATAAAAGGTTTCTTTGGTATCATCCTCATATACGACCAAAATATCCAACGGCATCGGCATCAAGCCGTTTCGAACCAGCTGCACTTTCGTTTTACCGCTATCGGCGACGACCTCTTTGATACCGTAGTCGATGGTGTTCGTGGTCTGGGTCCAATCCGTCAGGTACCAATCGAGTTCCATTCCTGAAGCTTTTTCGGCTACCCTCTTTATATCGTTGGGCACGGGATGCTTAAATTTAAACGCGTCGTAATAGTCCTGTATGGTCTCCATCAGCTTATCCTGTCCGATAATATATCCCAATTGTGATAGAAAAATGGCTCCCTTGCTGTAGGCGGCGACCCCGTAGGCAAAATTGTTGTCATAACGGTCGGAATGGGTCGTTTGGGGCTGCTCCAACCCCGAATTGACCAAGCTGTAATAGCCCTTATAGCTCCCTTGAAACGGATTTTCTTTGCCCTCGTCCATAATCTGGTTCATGGCCAAGGCGGATATAAAGGAGGTAAAGCCTTCGTCCATCCACTCGTGCTTTGACTCATTGGTGGCCAAGACATGTTGAAACCAAGAATGGGCCAGCTCGTGCGCCGTGACGCCCACCAAGCTCCCGAATTTTCTTTTTCCGGTAATCAGGGTCGACATGGCGTACTCCATACCGCCGTCGCCGCCTTGTATCACCGAGTATTGCTCGTAAGGATATTCACCGATATTCTTGTTAAAAAACTGCATTAGCTCGGCCGTTTTCGGCTGTAGTTTTTCCCAGTTTTCTAGAATTTCAGGGTCATCTTTGTAGAGAAAATGTAGCATAGGGCCGTTTTCGACCTGTAGGGTATCGTGCAGATAGTCGGGGTCGGCGGCCCACATAAAATCATGTACCATGGGCGCCTTAAAATGCCAGGTCAAGGTTTTTCCCCTTTGTTTTTTGATCTTAGTTCCCTCAGCCTCATAGCCGTGACCGATTTCCTGTGGATTCTGCAAATACCCCGTTCCGCCGACCACGTACTTTTTATCGAGGGTCAGTTTAACGTCAAAATCGCCCCAAACACCGTGAAATTCCCTTGCGATATAGGGGTCTGCATGCCATCCTTCGAAATCGTATTCTGCCAATTTTGGATACCACTGGCTCATGGATAGGGCGACACCTTCTTCACTGTTACGCCCAGAACGGCGTATCTGCAAAGGTACCTGCCCTTGAAATAGCATTTCGAAAGTCGTCTTGCCTCCAGGGGGTATAGCTTTTGCCAAATTGACGATCATTACGGTACCTTCCTCTTGAAAGTCAACCTTCTGCCCATCTTGAAGTAGTGAAGAGGCGTGCAAATAGCCGATTTCATTTTCGGACAAAGTGGCTATCCTACTTTTCTTATCCTCCGTAGTCATTCGGTCATCGGGATCTTTGATGCTTTGCAACCGCACATCCATTTCGCTGCCCGGTTGAAATGCATTGAAATAGAGATGGTAGTAGACCCGGTTTAGCGAATCGGGGGAGTTGTTGGTATACACCAATTTTTGGGAACCGGTATACTGATAGTTTTCAACGTTCATGTTGACTTCCATGGTGTAATCTACATGTTGCTGCCAATATGAGGTGTTGCCTTGGGCAATGGAAACCGCCGAGAAACTTATAAAAATAACGGAAAAAGCGAAGAGACTTAATTTTGTATACTGCATGGTATTTTTTGTTAACTGCCGAATTTTCGGGGTTGACGATTGATTTTTATTTCTCGTTACGGATTTCTACAGCGTAATTTCCCCGGCCGCAACCTTACTCGCCATAATCAACGCGTTGTAAGCGTTAACGATATTCCCGGAAGTCGATATTTCGTTGAATTTTGCCGTTTTGGAAGCATCACCCCCTAGAACTACTTTGGCCTTTGGTGCCAAGCCAGAATCCATCAAGATATGCTTGACCTGAGACGCTGTCAACTTCGGATAATACGAGCGAACCAGAGCTGCTACGCCGGCGACCGCGGGCGCGGCCATCGAAGTTCCGCCCTGAAATTCATAATCGTTGCCCGGCATCGTGGAATAAATCTCATCGCCCGGGGCGA
Organism: Pricia sp.; assembly: GCA_049671465.1. Classification (GTDB taxonomy): domain Bacteria; phylum Bacteroidota; class Bacteroidia; order Flavobacteriales; family Flavobacteriaceae; genus Pricia. Next base: position 6,161 of record JBATUY010000433.1, read on the forward strand.
AAACATCTACGTTGTTTTTTCCAAAATTGGAAAACGAGGCCAACATTTCCCCACCATAGTCCGGGGCCAAGGCACCTACAGTAATGACATTGTCGGATATTTCCGCACCGTTATCGGTTTGGTCGTTCGGATAATTAGCGTTTGCGGGATTGTCCAAATCGAGACCCTCGTTACCAGCGGCGTGCACAAAAAGCACATCGTTATCGGCGGCGTATTTGATGGCATCGTAAACCCACTCCGCGTTCGGTGAGAAGCCTTTTCCGAAACTGCCGTTAATGATTTTCGCGCCATTGTCGACCGCATAGCGAATGCCCAAGGCAATGTCCTTATCGTATTCATCTCCGTTGGGAACGGCCCTGATACTCATAATCTCGACATTATTGGCAATACCATCGATACCCTTGCCATTGTCTCGTTTGGCGGCGATAATACCGGCGACATGGGTGCCGTGGCTCTCGTCTTCGGATGCGCTTTGCGGATTTCCGTTTCCGTATCCCGTATCGGTAATGTCGTACGGGTCGTCACCGACGATCTTTCTCCCGTCAAAATCAACGTTATAATTATATTTTACCTGATCGGTGTAGTAGGTTACGCCTTGCCCCATTTGTTCCAAAACATCGTCGACACTGTCCCCATAGGTCAACATTTGGGTCAGTATGCCTACGTTCTGCTGCATGGCGGGGTCTTCGGTCTTGATGCCCGCGAGGTCTTTTTTCGTATATGAATCTTTGCCAAGCTCTTTTTTAACGGCGGCATCGGCATCGGAAACGACCTGCTGCATCTGGGCGTACCGTTGCATTTCTTGCTGGGCTTTCGCATATTTTTCATCTACCAAAGCTTTCGCTTTTGCCTGGGTGGCCGCATCACCGAGTTTTAACTTGACGATTCGGGCCGCTTCCAGCTGTTCGTTATACGATTCGCCCAAAAAGTTATAGCCGTGCACATCGTCGACATAGCCGTTGTTATCATCGTCTCTTTTTTTTCCGGGTTTCTCGTCGGTATTCGTCCAAAGTACATCCTTAAGATCTTCGTGCTTCAAGTCGACCCCCGAGTCCAGCACCGCTACAATGACCTTATTCCCTTTTTTGTTCTTTATGATTTCGGCGTAGGCTTTATCAACGCTCATTCCGGGTATAGTATCGGCAATTAGGTCAAGATGGCCCCAGCGTTCTTTTTCGGTGTCGCTGAGATCTGATATTTTCAGGGGCGTTTTATCTATGCTTTCGATGGGTGTGGAGACCAAGGCGGTCGCGCCGCAGCTCATTACTAAAATTGAGGCCGAAAGGCCAATGAGGGATTTGCTGAAAAGTCGTGTCATATACGTTGAAAAAATTGAGTTGAATTGCACTATTTGGTTATAAGAATTTAATGGGTTTTACTAAAAAAGGCTCCGGCATTTAGCGCCTCGAACATTTCGAAACACCCTCGATCGGCCATGGTCACATAACAGGTTTTCCCGTTTGGCCCGCCAAAGGTAATGTTTGAGGGCTTTTTTCCCTTCAATTGCACCTCTTTTATGATTTTTTTATCGGGCGATACTATCGCCACCGTTCCCTTATCGTAGCGGGTTATGTACAAATTCCCTGCCAAATCGCAGCGCATACCATCCATACCAAAGTCTTCGAAGGTCAGGAATTCGGTTTTGTTGGATATACGCCCGTCTTTCGCGATGTCATACTGCCAAACCTTGCGCTGCACCGATTCGTTGACATATAGTTTCGCGCCATCGGGACTCACCTCGATACCGTTGGTAGTCCCCATTTGGTCTTCTAAAAGGATGATTTCTTGGGAGGCACCGACCATCCAAATACGACCGGTACCCTCGGTCCAATTGGGGTCACTGAGATAAATGATACCGCTCGGGGCGATGGCCAGGTCGTTCGGCTGGCTCATTTCCGGATGGTGTGCCCAGACAATGGGCTCCATGCTTCCTTTTTTGACCTGCAGCACATTGTGACCGACATAGTCCGCAATATACATATTCCCTTGCTGATCAAATCGGATGCCATTACCAACACTTCCCTCCGGAAGCCTTAGAAACACTTCAGCTTGCCCGTTTTCGTATACGATTCCAATGGTGCCCTCTTCCTTAAAATTGACCGCGTAGAGATTACCTTCCGCGTCCACGGCCGGCCCTTCGATGCCTTTGGTGAAAGACCCTTCCGGCAATAGGTCGGTAGACTGTGTTTTTAAGGTTTTACAGGAGGATGCTATCCCTATCAGGAATATAACGGATAGTATTTTAATGGTCATGCTGCTATATTGACGTGGTGAATTTTACTGATAACTGATTGTTTCATTGATTTGCGAAGGATTTTTACTAGAGCGACAAAACTTATGCAATTGCAAAGGGATGATGTGCACGGTCAACATTCCAGCATCCCATATACGCTTACCTAAAAACGTCATTATATGAGAACACGGTATCAAGCCGTACCCCTTTCTCGGTGTTTTTGACCGTACAGATTTCGTTGTGCGCATCATGTTCGAAGAACAGGTAATATCCGTTCTCGACGGCCTCGTTGAGAAAGAGCTCTTTCTCGTTCAGGGTCAATAAGGGGCGGGTATCATATCCTATCACATAGGGTAACGGAATGTGGCCGACGGTAGGGATCAGATCGGCCACAAATACCAGTTTTTTGCCCTTGTAATCGATAAAGGGCAGCATTTGTTTGTCGGTGTGGCCATCCACCAAAAAAATATCAAAATCCAAAGGCGAATTTTGAATAAACTTTTCTGAACCGGCCAAAGCTTGATCCTTAGGGTTCGATGTTCCGTTTTGGGATGGAACGGGCACGAATTTTAATTGTCCGCTCTCTTGCATGGGCAATAGGTTTTCTTCCAAAAAGGAGGCTTTTTCCCGTGCATTGGGCTCCGTGGCCCATTTCCAGTGGTCTTGATTGGTCCAAAAAACCGCATTCTTGAAGGCGGGTTCATAGCCTGTACGGTCTTTGTTCCACTGAATACTTCCGCCACAATGGTCGAAATGCAAATGCGTCATAAAGACATCGGTGATATCATCTCTATGGAAGCCATGTTCTGCCAAGGAGCCATCCAAGGTAAAATCGCCCCATCGATAATAATAGCCAAAGAATTTGTCGGATTGCTTATTGCCCATACCGGTGTCGACCAGTATCAGACGGTCGCCATCTTCGATCAATAGGCTCCGTGCGGCAATATCGATCATATTTTTTTCGTCGGCCGGATTGGTCTTTTGCCAAATGGTCTTGGGCACCACGCCGAACATTGCGCCGCCGTCAAGCTTGAAATTTCCGGTCTCTATGGGGTAAAGGGTCATATGGTAGGGATATAAACATGCAAATTACACAAAGTATTCACATTGCGAAAATGGATGGCATGTCCGGATCTTTCATCGGCACCCGCAAAAAGGAACGGAAGTGTTGATATGCCTTAATCTTTTAAAATAAAAAGAGTAATTTTCAGCAAATTTTGCAAGTATGATTGAAATAGCGGGAATAGTTATACTCGGAATCATTGCCCAATGGGTCGCTTGGCGCCTGAAGTTACCGGCAATTCTACCTTTAATATTAATTGGACTTCTGGTCGGCCCGATCGCTACGATTTACACCGAAGACGGCTCTAAACTGATTGAGCCGATATGGACCGGAGCCAAAGGCCTTTTTCCCGGTGAAAGCCTATATTACTTTGTGTCCTTGGCCATTGGTATTATACTTTTCGAGGGAGGGCTCACCTTAAGGCGTGGCGAAATCGCCAATATCGGCCCGGTCATCACCAAATTGATAACGGTAGGCTCTTTGGTCACCTTTTTTGGTGCCGGTATCGCGGCCCACTTTGTCTTTGAGCTCAGTTGGCAAATATCCTTCCTTTTCTCAGGATTGATTATCGTGACGGGCCCGACGGTCATTACTCCGATATTGCGAAACATACCTTTGAAAAAAGATGTCTCCGCCGTATTGAAGTGGGAAGGTATACTCATCGATCCGATCGGGGCTTTAGTCGCGGTTTTAGTTTTTGAGTTTATCAGCGTGGGCGAAGGGCAGGCCTACACCAAAACGGCCTTTGTCGAGTTCGGAAAAATATTGTTGTTCGGTTTCGCTTTCGGTTTCACTTTTGCGCACGCCCTAATGTTCTCGATCAAGAAAAAGTTTATTCCGCATTATTTATTAAACGTGGCTTCGCTGTCGGCCGTTTTACTGGTCTTTGTCGTTTCCGATGCTTTTGCGCATGAATCGGGCCTTTTGGCCGTGGTCATTATGGGCATGGTAATGGGCAACTCTAATCTGCCCAATCTAAAAGAACTGCTTTATTTTAAAGAATCGCTTAGCGTTTTGCTCATTTCGATACTTTTTATCTTATTAGCGGCAAATATCAATTTGGAAGACTTGGAGCGCATCTATACATGGGATACGGTCATTTTATTTGCCATCATCGTTTTTATCATACGGCCGTTGGGGGTATTTCTCAGCACCTATGGTTCAAAATTAAAACTGAACGAAAAACTTTTTATCGGTTGGGTAGGGCCTAGGGGTATCGTTGCGGCAGGTATAGCCTCACTATTTGGATCTAAACTGATTCTAAAAGGCGAACCCGGAGCCGAATATATTACCCCTTTGGTCTTCATGATTGTCTTAGGTACAGTTTTGTTGAACGCTACCACGGCCCGTTTTTTCGCCAAAATGATCGGTGTGTTTCTAACAAAATCCGAAGGCATCCTCATTCTTGGGGCCTCGAAGGCACCGCGACTTATAGCCGATTATATCCATAGAAACAATCGTCACGTCGTTTTGATCGATAGCAACCAAAACAATGTGGCCAAGGCCAAAAAATTAGGACTGGAAGCGCTGACGGCCAATATCTATTCAGATAGTTTGACCGATAATATCGAATTGAACGATATCGGATACCTGATGGCCCTAACAGGCAACTCCGACATCAATCAATATGCCATCGAAAAGTTCACGAAACAGTTTGGTGAGAACGGATCGTTCCGCCTTGTGAACGCCGAGGAGATGAGCGATCCCGAAAACAACCCGAAAGAAGGTCTCTTCTCGCATACCGACGATTATATAAAAATGACGGAAACGGCTAGAAAGTATCCTGCCATCCACGAAATCGAATTGAAGGATGAGGAGCACTATGAAGGCTTGATAGAAATGATCAAGGCCGAAAATTACACGATACCTGTCCTTTTGAAATCCCCTGACGGCGATCTTCAGGTCATATCTTCGTACAGCACGGAGTTCAACGACATTACCGAAGGGTCTAAATTGGTCTATTTGGGTAAAACAATCGATGTCGAGAAATCGATTGCCGCCGATGATGACCCAGACGATGACCCAGATGACGACCTCTACGAAGAACTTGACGACCTGGCCAAGCCGGAGGAGAACTAGTTGTATTTAGCAAAAACTCAATCTATAGTGTATATGGCGAGGCAATAAATGGGTTAGCCTGAAAACGGTATTGCCTTCCAAACCTTGACGGAAAGGTCTTCTAGCCCAACGTTATGTAAATCTCCTATGACCAGCCTAAAGAAATGAACCGATGCCTCGCGCTTTATCTTTTCGGATAATAGGATTTTGTCGATTTCACCGCTTTCTTGCTGCCAAATAAAAATGGAATGCTGTTCGACCTGAACGATACGGTGCTTTGCCGTAAAATGGGCTATGTAAGTTGTCATGGGTTTGGGGGAACTTGATTTGACAGAAAAATAAGCTTCTACGATTACCCCATTAAAACAGAAATCGGACTGAAAAATTGTTCGGCCAAATGTTAATTCCGATGAATGGCCTTTTAAATAATTATACGTAAACGGGTTCCTGTTTTGGCTTGAATATCCAAATATCTCACCACAATTTTCCTACATTTCACAACAAACTTCACCTAAAAACAGGATGGTTTGTACGATGAACTATGCATTCGCGTTTTCCTTATCGTAAAATCATTAAAAACCCCAAACCTCAATTTATTATGAAAAAACTAGTTTTATTTGTGGCCATGGCCGGAATGGTAGCATTCACGAGTTGTTCTAAGGATGATGACGACAACAAGTGTGAGTCTTGTAGCGTTGACGAATCTAGGGTAGAAATTTGCGATAACGGCGATGGTACTTATACCTTATCTATTGGAGAGGAGCAAAGCCAAATAGAGGATTTAGAAGGTTTGACACCAAAGCAAATTGTAGACGCGACTTGCGAAAGCTTAAGGTTGCTTCAAAATTTTCAATAATGACATCGCAGATAATGCTCAAACATTTTTAGCATCTCTCGATATTGGAATATTTATAAACTATTCTGAGCTTAAAACTCTGGAAAAAAGTTTACACAGCCGTCTTGTTTGCAAGACGGTTTTTTCATTTTAATCATTCAACTTCAACACCGCCATAAATGCTTGCTGAGGAATCTCGACATTTCCGACTTGTCGCATACGCTTTTTTCCTTTTTTCTGCTTTTCCAGAAGTTTTCGTTTCCGCGAAATATCGCCGCCGTAACATTTTGCGGTTACGTCTTTGCGCAACGCCTTTATCGTTTCACGGGATATGATTTTCGCCCCGATGGCCGCCTGTATCGGAATATCGAACTGCTGCCTCGGAATAAGTTCCTTCAACTTTTCGCACATTTTTTTACCGATATTCTGGGCATTGTCAGCATGAATCAACGCTGATAGGGCATCGACCGGTTGGGCGTTCAACAAGATATCGACCCGTACCAACTTCGAGACCCGCATACCGATCGGCGCATAGTCGAAAGACGCATAGCCTTTGGAAACAGTTTTCAAGCGGTCATAAAAATCGAAGACGATTTCGGCCAAGGGCATATCGAAGCTCAATTCGACCCGTTCCGTGGTGAGATAAGTCTGATTGGTAATGATACCCCGCTTTTCGATACAGAGTGACATCACGTTGCCCACAAAATCGGCCTTTGTGATAATGGTCGCCTTGATATAGGGCTCTTCTACACGGTCAATTGTCGAAGGGTCTGGCAGATCGCTCGGGTTGTTCACGATCAACGGCACTTCTGGGTCTTTTCGTGTAAAGGCATGATAGCTAACGTTGGGTACCGTGGTGATGACGGTCATATCGAATTCCCGCTCTAAGCGTTCCTGAATGATTTCCATGTGAAGCATCCCCAGAAATCCGCAACGGAAACCGAAGCCGAGGGCGGCGCTACTTTCGGGCTGAAAGACCAAAGAGGCGTCATTCAATTGCAGTTTTTCCATGGAGGAGCGGAGTTCTTCGAAATCTTCGGTGTCTACGGGATAGATTCCGGCAAAAACCATAGGTTTGACATCCTCAAAACCTGCAATGGGATTTTTTGTAGGACTGGCCGCATCGGTAATGGTATCACCGACCTTAACTTCCCGGGCATCCTTGATACCGGTAATCAAATAGCCGACATCGCCCGCTTTTATGGTCTGCTTGGGGTGCTGGGTCAGCTTTAAAGTACCGACCTCATCCGCAAAATAATCCTTGTTCGTGGCGACGAACTTAATTTTTTGTCCTTTTTTTATCTCTCCGTTGATGACCCTGAAATAGGTCTCCACCCCGCGAAACGGGTTGTAAACGGAATCGAACACCAAGGCCTGTAGCGCCTCGTCGAGATTTCCCTTCGGAGCGGGAATTCGGTTGATGACCGCCGTCAAAATGGCCTCGATACCGAGACCCGTCTTAGCACTGGCGGGAATGACATCCTCATGGGTACATCCCAATAAATCAACTATGTCATCGGTAACCTCTTCAGGGCTGGCACTGGGCAGATCGACCTTGTTCAACACCGGAATGATTTCAAGGTCGTTCTCCAAGGCCAAATACAGGTTTGAAATAGTCTGCGCCTGAATGCTCTGTGCGGCATCGACGACCAAAAGGGCGCCTTCACAAGCGGCAATGGAGCGGGATACCTCATAACTGAAATCGACATGGCCCGGGGTGTCGATAAGGTTCAGAACATAAGGCTCGCCGTTGTGTATATAGTCCATCTGAATGGCGTGGCTCTTGATGGTGATACCGCGTTCGCGTTCGAGATCCATACTATCCAGCAGCTGCTCTTTTTTTTCACGCGCGGTCACGGAGCCCGTAAAATCAAGAAGGCGGTCGGCCAAAGTGCTTTTGCCGTGATCGATATGGGCGATGATACAGAAATTTCGGATATTCTTCATTTCGAACTGCGTTTGAGCCTGCAAAGATAGCGTATTTAAATATGTGGAATACGAAGGATGTGGCGTCCTTTTTCTTAGCCCCCAAGGTAATCCACCGGTACTTTTGCGCAATCCCCCCCAAAATATTTTACAAAAACCACACATTGTGCGTAAGAATTTACCTAAAAAATAGTAGTTTTGATTTAGAACCTATCTTTTTGCCACCTTCGATTTTGAAGCTTAGTTGGGGGCAAGACGACATCCTATTTGCCCCTATTTTGAAAATGAAGACCTACCCTATTGTGCTCAGCCTACTGTGCACAGGATTGCTTTCGGCCCAGGAATATTCGATATCCGGAACGGTTGAAAATACCGACAACGAACCGGTTTCCTTCGCAAACGTACAACTCTTGAAAGTGGCCGATACCACCTTGGTTAACGGTACATCCTCAGAAAACAACGGTAGTTTTCAAATGGATAGAGTCGATGCGGGCACGTACTTTATCAGGGCCAGTTACATCGAGAACGAATCGGCGCTCAGAAAAATTGAAGTCGACGGCGACCTGGTACTTGAGACCTTACGGCTGAACGCAAACGCGCAGGCCCTTGACGAGGTGGTAGTAACCTCCCGAAAGCCAAGGTTGGAAAGAAAGGTCGACCGGCTTGTTTTCAATATCGAGAACACGGCCTTGTCCGACAATGATATCTGGGGCGCGCTTAAACGAACGCCGAGCGTGATTATCGTCAATGACAAGCTGACCGTCAAGGGTAGTGGTGCCGTAGGTATTTTGATCAATGGCCGAAAAGTCAATATACCCAGAGAAGATATCATCAACCTGCTATCGGGTACTTCGGCCAGTGATGTCGAGGCGATCGAGGTCATTACCAATCCGCCTGCAAAATACGGTGCGGAAAACGGTATCCTCATAAATATTCAAAAGAAAAAGAATCTGGTCGCGGGTTACAACGGGGCCATTTATAACAGATACACCCAGGGCATCTTACCGCGCCATACCTTGGGCACCGATCACTATTTCAAGGGAAATGAAGCCGCGTTTTCGGTCAACTATAGCTTTAGCCACAATAGAGATGTGGTCAAATATACCGATGTCACGAATTTTATCGAAAATGACGCTATCGCTACTACTTGGACGGCCGAGCAAGAAAATTTACGGCGAAGAAAAAGCCACAAAGTATCGGCATTTTTTGATTACGATTTCAATGCAAAAAACAGGTTGAGCCTTTCGACGATTACGACTTACCAGCCCGATATTGAACGGCTTTATGACACGGAAACGGCGGTCGCCGGCGATACGCTTTCGGGCTTCAATACGCTCAACAACTCCAATGAAAAGCAATTGAACTCGTCTTTTTATTTAGATTTTGTGCACGAATTGGATAAGGAAGGTGCCGAAATCTCCTTCAATTCCCATTACACCTTTTACGATAACGAACGCGGACAGGCTTTAAACACCATTTTTTTAGATTTGAACGGAAATCCAATAGATCGTGAGGACTTTACCACGGACTACGACCAGCGTATCGACCTCTATAACGCACAGTTGGATTATCTTACCCCAATGGGGGAATCGTCGAGTTTCGAAACAGGTCTCCGCTACGCCGGCATTGACTCGGAAAGTAAGGTAGCCCAACAAGGTTTCGACCGTGATCGGCCGGGTATCGACCCTACCGAGGCCGGAAATTTTAGCTATGACGAATCGATTTTTGCCGCTTATATGTCCTATGCCGCCAATTGGGACGCTTGGAGATTTAAATCGGGCCTCCGCGCCGAATATACTGAGACCAAGGGCGTGCTGGATGTTGGATCGGAAAACATCGAAAACGATTATGTACAGCTGTTTCCTTCGGCTTCCATTCAATATACTCCCAATGAAAAGCATGATTTCAATTTGTACTATTATCGAAGGATAGAAAGACCGAGATACGAAGATATCAGTCCCTTTCTGATTTTTCAGAATAATTTTACAACGGTCGAGGGCAACCCGAACTTGCAACCTGCCACCCGTCACTATCTGGCCGGAGGGTATACGCTTGACAATAGCTACACCGTCGAACTGTTTTATAAGACCAAAAAGAACGGACTCGGCGAGTTGATTTTTCAGGATAATGACTTGCGCTTGTTGCGCTATATCAGCGCCAACCTTAAAAGAAACACCAGTTACGGTATCGACCTATCGCTGAATAAAGATTTCACCGGTTTTTGGAACTGTTACGTGCTGGGCAGTTTTTTTAATGACAAGGCCGTTTTCGAAAATCTGGGTACCGAAGTCGAGGTCGAGAACGAGTTGTTCAGTTGGTTTGTCAGAACCAGTAACGCATTTACCTTTTTAGAAGATAAATCGCTGACCGCAGACCTGTCATTCGTATATACGGGACCATTGCTCTCCGAAAATGCCAAGTTCGATGGCTTCGGCGCCCTGAGCCTGTTCTTTCGGAAAACCCTATGGAACAAAAAGGCAAGCATCTCAATGGGCATGGAAGATATCTTTAACCAGGGCAATGAATTCAATACCCGAAACTATCTCGACCAAAACGGAACCTCGTTGCGCAGGGCCGAAAACCGTTTGTTCGTTCTTGGCTTCCGCTATAAATTCGGTAATACTAGAATTCAGGACAATTATAAATCGAAAAATGTCGATGAGCAGAATAGGCTTTAATTTCGTATTTTTGCAATCCTAAAAAAAGTAGGTTTGCCCAAAATAGCCGACATACAACTCCCTGATTTCCCGTTGCTCCTCGCCCCGATGGAAGATGTGAGCGACCCACCTTTTCGTGCCCTTTGCAAAGAGCAGGGTGCCGATGTGGTGTATACGGAATTTATATCCTCGGAAGGCCTGATTCGCGACGCCGCCAAAAGTGTTATGAAGTTGGACATCTACGAGAAGGAACGGCCGGTGGGTATCCAGATTTTTGGGGCCAATCTCGATTCTATGTTGCAGTCGGTGGAAATTGTAGAAAAATCGAATCCTGATATTATCGATATCAATTTTGGCTGTCCCGTAAAAAAAGTGGTCAGCAAAGGTGCGGGAGCCGGCATCTTAAAAGATATTGACCTGATGGTTTCCCTGACCAAGGCCATGGTCGAACGCACCAAGCTTCCGATTACGGTAAAGACCCGTCTGGGTTGGGACGAAAACTCTATAAAAATCGTAGAAGTCGCCGAGCGGCTGCAGGATGTAGGCTGCAAGGCCATTGCCATTCACGGCCGTACCCGCGCCCAGATGTACAAGGGCAACGCCGATTGGAAGCCCATCGCACAAGTAAAGAACAACCCCCGTATGCATATTCCCGTATTCGGCAACGGCGATGTCGATAGCCCAGAGGCCGCAGTGCGTATGCGCGACGACTACGGCCTAGACGGTGCCATGATCGGCCGTGCCAGCATTGGTTATCCCTGGTTTTTTCGGGAAGTCAAGCATTTTTTCGAGACCGGCACCCACGCCGAGCCGCCCACAATGAACGAACGTGTTGCCGCCGCCCGCCGCCATTTGCAAATGGCGATTGATTGGAAAGGCGAAAAATTAGGCGTTTTCGAGACCCGTCGCCATTACACGAATTACTTTAAGGGCATCCCCCATTTTAAAGAGTACCGCATGAAAATGGTCACCAGCGATGATTCCGCAGATGTATTTGCCGCATTCGATGAGGTGCTGGAGCGGTTTGGGGATTTTGAGTTTGCGGGTACTTGAATTGCTGTATTCAAAGAGGGGCTGGCCCGGCCGGCCCTCAATTATAATTTCCGCCTGAACCGTTCCTAGCCCGCAATCAATTTCTTGGTAATTCGGCTGCTGGCAATTTTCGAGGCAATGACTCCCAATACGATAATCGTAGCCAGAACGATGACCACGTTTATCAGCTGATATTCCACCGGATAGGCCAACGAGGGCGTTATCTTCAACCATCCGAAAACCAGCTGTGACCAAATAAGCAAGGAGGCCAACGTAACCCCTATCAAGCCGCCCGTGGTCGTCACCAAGATACCCTGCATAAAATAGATATAACGTAGTTTTTTGATGGTAACCCCTAAATTGAAAAGTGTTTTCGAGTTCTGCTGCTTGTCCAATATCATCATGATGATGGCGCCGACCACGTTGAAGAGGGCAATGATAAGCACCAAAGTAAAAATAAGGTAAGTGGCCAAATTCTCGGTGTTCAGCATCCTATGTAGCGAGCTGTTAAGTTCTTGTCTATCCTTTAACAAGATGTTATTTCCTAAAACGGTGGTAATCCGATTTTTGAGGGATGTACCATCCACAGCATCATCCAACTTAAAGTTAATACCCGAGATTTGATCGCTATTTTTGTCCAAAAGTCGCTGCACTGAGGGCAGATCGGCAAAAACGTAGGTCTTATCCAAGTTTTCCTCTATCCCGTAAAGTCCACTGAGAACAAGCTGTTTGGTCTTGATGTCTTTTTGTAGATTGATGGGGCCTTTACCCGGTTTTAGGGCCAAGACGGTCAACGGACTTCGGTATTCGTTGGTCGTGACGCCCAAAATTCTCGAGATTCCGATACCGGCGACCGCATCCTGTTCGTTAATGCGCCACGTGCCGTAGACGATGGTGCTGTCGACTCCGGTCACATTTTGGTAACTCGAATCGACCCCTTTGATAATGGCGATATGACTTTTCTCTTGGTGCCTGAGCGATACTTTTTCTTCCAGCTCTTTGGCGTAGGAGGCGATACCTTCGATGTCTTGTAATTTTTGTTCCTGTTCGGGGGATAGTGTAAAGAATTTTCCGGAAACCGGTACCGCTTTTAGGTCCGGATCGAAGGTGTAGCTAAAGGAAAGGCTAAAGGTTTTCAGGCCCGCAAAGCCGGATAGCACGATGAACAGGGCCGCCGATCCGATGACAATGACCAAAAAGGTGATAAAATTGATGACGTTCACCGCGTTTTGGCTGCTCTTGGAGCGCACGTAGCGTTTGGCGATGTAGAACGGAAAATTCATGGCATGCTAAGATTTGGCATAGCGTAATATCATGGAACAGGGGCGGTTGCTCGATGCCCCGCTATATTTTCTTTCTTTTGGCCAACAAATCGCGATTTTCGATAGGGTTTTCATCTCCCTTCAAAGATTTCTCGATGTTTTCGATGTAGTCAAGGGAATCGTCCAAGAAAAAGGATAGTTCCGGAACCCTTCGCAATTGGTGACGGGTGCGCTGTGCCAGTTCATGCTTTATCAGGGGTTGGTTCGAGGTGATACCCTCCATGATCTCAGCAGCATTTTTGTTCGGAAAGATGCTGAGGTAGACCTTGGCCAGCGAAAGATCCGTAGGTACCGACACCTTGGTCACGGAAATCAAGGTACCCGTCATGCCACCGTCGATAGCGGACCGTTGCAGAATATCGGCGATATCTTCTTGAATCACGCCCGCAATCTTTTTCTGTCGTTGTGTTTCCATATCGCAAAAATACGGAGAAATACTCGTAAATTTGTGGTGGTGTCGGGTAAGCGTATTAAGCATTCTTCGATAAGCCGAGCTTCAAGACCAGCCTGTTGAAAGGCGGGAATAGAAAACCGACGGAAAAGCATTTAAATTATTCGGATGCATTCGAATACAGCCATACCTGACGAAATTGAGAAAGATAGAACACATCGGCATTGCGGTAAAAGATTTGGAAGCTTCGAACGTGCTTTTCGAAAAGCTGCTCGGCTCGGCCTCCTATAAAACGGAAGAAGTACCATCAGAGGGCGTCAGAACCTCTTTTTTTAGGACGGGCGAAAGCAAAATCGAGCTTCTGGAAGCAATGGCTGAAGACAGTGCTATCGCAAAGTTCTTGGAGAAGCGGGGAGAGGGCGTGCACCATATCGCCTTTGCCGTCGATAATATAGTTGCTGAAGTCGAACGTTTAAAATCTGAGGGATTTACTGTTTTGAACGATGAACCCAAGAAAGGCGCGGATAATAAGTTGGTCGTTTTTTTGCATCCGAAAAGCGCCGGAGGGGTACTTGTGGAGTTGTGCCAAGAAATATAATAGGCAGCATCCGGAAGACGGGGCCCTTGCGGCACTTTGTCAAATACCGGTGTAGGCACGTAAACTGCCGTCAAGCAGCGGCAGGCTAATTCGTGAAAATAACTTTGCGCGTTCCCGGCAAATAGTTAAATTTGCCATCTGTTTTAAAAAAAACCGGTCCTATAGCTCAGTTGGTTAGAGCACCTGACTCATAATCAGGTGGTCCCTGGTTCGAGCCCAGGTGGGACCACAGAAAACCTCCTAAAACATCTGTTTTTAGGAGGTTTTTCCTTTCAAAGAGGGGGGTAGATTAGGGTGTAGCCTTCCCCGAATTAGCTATCGGATTCTCTAGTTATGTCCGGCTCCTAAATACGGGAGGAGGTCACTTTTCCAAAGCTACCCTAGGTCATGGCCAACAGAGACTTTTTATTCGAAATCTTAGCTCTTCCACACGTTTTCAATGGCTTAGATTATCCGCAAGTTTCCCTGCGAAATGACGTGGGGCTTTAAAGAGTTGCTTTACCGTACTTGCAAATTTACTATGCTTAAAGGGCGCAAAGTCGAACCTGAGTATGGCTTCCGGCGATTCGCCGCCTTGAATGGTCAGTCCGTTCTCGATATCGAAATCCAAATACTCGAATCCTTCCGCAGGTTCTTCCATCCTATCGCTATAGATAAAACGACTGCCGGCACCGATATAAAATCGAAGCGAGGTATAGCGACCGGGTTCCAATTGCAGTACCCCCCTTGACTTCAAAAAATGACCGGTAGGTATTCCTTTGACCAATAGGGAATCGTGGCCGGAAAAATCGGCGATAAAGTGCTCGTTCCCTTGGCTATCAAAGGCCGAGAAACGTTTGATGTCGAATTGCATTTCCGATACGTGCATATCGGTCGCGTACGTATTTTTCAGGACCAGATCCTTGATGCTCCTTCCTTCGGAATCCCAATTATAGGGTTCAAAGGAAAAAGGAACGGTCTGCCATATCGTGGGATAAAATGTTGTTGTCTTCATAATGTATGTTTTTAAAGGTCGGATGCAATTGCGTACATCAGACGGGTTTCTATGAACTTTTGATGTAGCCCATATCTTAAACAAATACAATACAAAGTTCCGAAATAGGGTAGGCCTGTAAAACAACTGTATTTTCCATTATATATGCTATTTTAACTTATAGCGCTTTTATTTTCTGTCTGTGGGGATAAAATATTACAGTTTCAAACGATTTCGTAAACATTGACCGGGATGTCTTATTGCTGGACCCCAAAGACGACTCCATGAAGTAAATATGCGGACGGAGTCCGTCGAGCGAAGTCGTGTATTAAGTGGATACCTCAGAAGAGGATACGACATGGATGTGCCGATAAACAATTACGAAACGGCGGATATTGAGAAAGGTACGATACTGCTTAAGCCGTCTCAGGCAATACTTTTCTACAAAATGAATCTCTGTAATTCAGATTAAATTCAATCAGAAAGTACGGAATCAATTCATCTGTCGAAACGCATTGGGCGAATGCCCTACCTTTTGCTTAAATAATCGGCTGAAATGCTGCGGATATTTGAACCCCAGGTCAAAGGCAATTTCACTGACCGACTTGTTCGGGTCGAATACCCTTTCTTTGGCCTCTTCAATTAATTTGTCCTGAATATATTCCTGTGCCGATTTTCCGGTTTCCTTTTTTACTAGGTCCCCAAAATAGTTTGGGGAAAGATGTAATCGCCCTGCGAAATATCCTACCGAGGGAGTGCCGTGTTTTTGCGGCTTATCAGAGTTAAAATAGTCGTTCAATAAATTTTCGAATCGCTCCAAAGAACCTTGGTTATTCATCTCACGGGTCAAGAACTGTCGGTCATAGAAACGGGTGCAGTAATCCAAAAATAGTTCAATATTGGCCACAATCAATTTCTTGCTATGTTTATCGAGGTTCTGTTCCAATTCAAACTGTATTTTTTCAACCAAGCTTAAAATAACTTTACGTTCCTTGGCGGAAAGGTGTAATGCTTCGTTGCTGGAATACGAGAAAAAGGTATAATCATGTATTTTTTTCCCCAATTCGGTACCCCATAGCAAATCGGGGTGAAATAGCATCGCATATCCCTTGGGTACGAAATCAGGGTCATACCCTCCAAGTTCGATAGTCTGGTTAGGTGCCATAAATACAAGGGTACCCTCATCATAATCGTAAGGTTTGCCACCATACTGTATTTTGCAGCACTTGGCGTCTTTCAGAAAAATGGCATAACAATGAAAATGGAAGACATCATATTCCTTATTTTCGTATCCCTTTTTGCTAACCTCGTTAAAATCAACAGTGCCCACCAAGGGGTGTAGCACTTCCTGTTTTCTCAGATTCAGGTAATCACCTACCGTGCTGATGTGCAAGACATTTTTCATGGAACTCTTAATTTATGTTAAAGATAAGCCATTGATTGCCAGTAAATCAAACGTACTATTCAAAATCCTTAACTAGGGTAGTATTAACCGTAATCCGGGTATGTCTTTTTGGCAATTGACCAACTATTTTTGTGTAGAACCAAAACGCCCTTTAAAAAGACGTATTATGGAAATGAAAATGTCCTTTAAGAATTCCCTTAAATCTATTACACTTCTTATAACGGTCATTGTTTTTCATGGATTTACAGGCGACGCAAAAGCACAGTTGAATAGGAAAACAACGGTGAACTTGGATGCAAAGCAAAAATCCTTTGTGACCATTTCATCCTTGACCGCCAAAGGTGATCTGGAGAATCTGGAAAAGGCTTTAGCGGATGGACTGGAAGCAGGGTTGACCATAAACGAGATCAAGGAGGTCATGGTCCATCTCTACGCTTACTGCGGATTTCCGCGAAGCCTACGGGGCCTTCGAACTTTTATAAAGGTGCTGGACGACCGTAAACCACGAGGAATCAAAAACAATCTAGGTGCGGAAGCCTCGCCCATTGATGACGCCCGCCCCAAATACGACAGGGGAAAAGAAAATTTGGAAACCTTGGTGCAACGAAAATTGGATGGCCCACCAGCGGATTACGCCGAGTTTGCCCCCATTATCGAAGTCTTTTTAAAGGAACATCTTTTTGCCGATGTATTTGAACGCGATGTGTTGGATTACCGACAGCGGGAATTGGTCACGGTTTCGGTACTGGCAGCTATTGGAGGTGTTGAACCTATGCTGCAATCGCATTTGAACATCTGTTTGATTCAGGGGCTTACACCAGAGCAATTGGAACAATGGGTTTCGGTGGTGGGGGAAAACCTATACCAGGCGAAAATAGCATCGGCCAAGAAGGTTTTGAATCAAGTATTGAAATCTAAAAATTGAAAAGGATGAAGTTTGAAATGAGGTCCATAGCACTCTGTGTGATGGTATCGGTGCTTTCCTGCAAGGAGCAAAATAGTGCCAAGGAACAGACTATTGACACTGAAGCCGTAATGGTTGAACCGGAAACATCCCCGATATTCCCCAAAGGGAATAAAATAACCAATGATAATTTTACGGGTGTGGCCTACGTAAGTATGCTCGTAGATGCGGACAGTTTGAACCCGATGTATGCGGGCAACGTCACCTTTGAAGCGGGCGCACGGACCAACTGGCATTCCCATCCCTCGGGACAGATCATTCTGGTGGTCGATGGCGAAGGCTTTTATCAGGAAAAGGGAAGCCCCAAACGTATCTTGCAAAAAGGCGATACCGTAAAATGTCCCCCGAACCTTCCGCATTGGCATGGGGCCAGTGCCGACAGCGAGTTTATACAATTGGCCATTTCAAGCGGTGAAAATGGTCCAACGGAATGGCTGGAGGCCGTAACGGACCAGGAATATTTGAAATAGGATGCAAAAGAAATACCCACTTCCCTATGTCGGACCTTAACAATCATAAAGTGGCCGACCTGTTGTCCGATTGGATTAAAGAAAAAGGGTTGAACAAAAATTAATATCATCCATTTAGTAACTTTTAAATACACAAAAAATGAAAAATTTAGTAGTAGTATTCTTTTTAGTAGTAAGCAGCGCATCGCTATTCGCTCAAAGTGCCAACACCGAAACCGAAATCAAGGAACTTTCCCAACAAAAATGGCAATGGATGGCAGACAAAAATGTGGATAAACTGGCCAACCTGTTCCACGACAAATCAAAATTCGTTCATATGAGCGGTTCATGGAAAAAGGACAGGGAACTTGAAATTATCGAATCGGGAAGTATTTGGTACAAAAATGCCGAGGTCCATGATGTCGCGGTAGAGACGTTTGGAGACGATACCGCCGTACTCTGGAACCGTATTACGCTCACCGCCCACGTTAGGGGCAACGATGTAACGAACGAATTTACCGTTACGGAATTCTATAAAAAGGAAGTAGACGATTGGAAATTGTTGAACCTGACCTTTAGCAGTGTACGGGACACCCATGAAATTGAACATTAAATACATACGATGATACATAAAGTGCTGTTGTTTATTATCCTGTTTTCCTCCTGTTTCCAAAAAGGGACAGGTACTGAGCAGCAGCAAACATCGGATAGCAGCCTGATTGTCTATTTGTCGCGCACCAATAACACCAAAGCCGTTGCCGAGATGATTCAAAAAGAAGTTGGCGGAGACTTGGTGGCCCTGGAACTGGAAAACCCCTATCCGGAGGACTATGATGCCATCGTAAAACAGGTTGCCGAGGAAAATGCAAGCGGATTTTTGCCTCCCTTAAAAACGAAGGTGGATATGGCCCAATACGATACCATCTTCTTCGGATTCCCGACTTGGGGCATGCAACTGCCCCCGCCCATGAAAAGTTTTTTGAACCAAAACAATTTGAAGGATAAAACGCTCATTCCCTTTAACACCAATGCCGGATACGGATTGGGCAGCAGTTTAAAGACAATACGGAAACTAAGCCCCAATAGTACGATTCTAGATGAATTTTCGGTGAAGGGGGGCATCGAAAGGGACGCTATTCTATTCGTGATGGAAGGAAAGCGGAAAGTCGAGGTCAGGGAAGCAATGCAAAAATGGCTGAAGCGAATTGAGGTTTTAAAGGATTAAAATGCCTTACCTTAAAGCGGTAAAAATCCATAATAACAAAAAAAAATGGAAGGTTCAGGGGTACATCGATTTTGGTTGACGGCTATATGCAGCGTAGTTTTCGCTGTCACTTTTGCACAGGAAAAGGGGCATGATAGTGCTGCAAACCTCCTTGAAAACATGATGGTCCGAATCGCAGAAATTGAAGTGAAAGCGGATTACCTTGATGCATACATTTCCATTTTAAAGGAGGAAGCGGAAGCCTCCGTCCGGTTGGAGCCCGGGGTCATCTGTATCTTCCCCATATTCCAAAAAGAAAATCCGAGCCAGATAAGATTATTGGAAATCTATGCGGACAAGGCCGCTTACGAATCACATTTGCAGAGTCCGCATTTCAAACATTATAAGGAGTCGACGCTTCCCATGGTCAAGTCCTTGCAATTGGTTGATATGGAGGCAATCGACATAGAAACCATGGCAAGTATTTTCAAAAAGATGAATACACGCTAAAACATCCATAACTAAAATCTTGTCAATCAGCGGAGTGATTATATGAATGTTATATGTGACCGTTGAAAACAATAAAAATAAACACACGACAACTTCAAACTGATAATTGATGATCAAATAATTAACAGAACAAAAGAGGATTTTGAAACCGTAAATCCTACAAAATCAGTAACTTTAGTATGTTCTTCATTAAACAATACCATCATGGCAATATTTGAACTAAATATCAACGGAAAAAAACAGGAGGTTGATGTAGACCCTACCACCCCAATGCTATGGGTACTGCGGGACCACTTCAAACTGGTGGGCACCAAGTATGGCTGCGGTATTGCACAGTGCGGGGCCTGTACCATCCACTTGGGCAACAATGCGGTACGTTCGTGCCAATTGCCCGTTTCCACCGTGGGCGAACAGCCCGTTACGACCATCGAGGGCCTATCCGAAAATGGCGACCATCCGGTTCAAAAGGCATGGCTGGAAGAAGATGTATATCAATGCGGATACTGCCAGGCGGGACAGATCATGAACGCCAGTGCCTTCCTGAAAAGCAATCCGAACCCGAGCGATGAGGACATAGCATCGGCCATGAACGGGAATATTTGTCGATGCGGTACCTACACCCGCATTAAGAAAGCTATTAAAAAGGCGGCCGCGAGTACCGCAAGTGCATAAAAAATGACGACCGGTCCTTCACAAGGCCGGACACTTAAAATAAAGAGTATGGCACACATCAAAACTAAAATAGGCAGACGCGCCTTCATCAAAAATACCGGTCTGGCCAGTGGAGGCCTTGTACTGGGCTTTAGCTTCCTGAACTCCTGTAAGCCCAAACAGGCGGAAGCCGTCGCGGCCGGAATCGAAATGCCCAAGGAATGGTACGAGATCAACGGCTTCCTTAAAATTGGGGACAATGGGGTCGTGACCATCATGTCGCCCAACCCCGAGATAGGGCAGAACGTAAAGACCTCCATGCCCATGATCGTGGCCGAGGAACTGGACACCGATTGGAAGGATGTTATCGTCGAACAGGCGCCCCTAAATACCGATGTTTTTACCCGACAACTGGCCGGGGGCAGCCAATCGATCCGGGCAAGCTGGGAAGGGCTGCGTATGGCCGGCGCAACGGCAAGGCATATGCTTATCGCCGCCGCCGCCGAAGCTTGGCAAGTGCCCGTGGATGAGATTACGACAGACGCCGGAAGGCTGTTCCACAAGGCGTCCGAAAAATCCTTAGGGTACGGTGAGGTGGCATCCGCGGCCGCAAAACTCTCCGTTCCCGAAGAGGTGAAATTGAAGGACGTCAAGGATTTTAAGATCATAGGCACCTCCCGCAAGAACGTCGACGGACATAAAATCGTGACCGGGAAACCGCTGTACGGATTGGATATCCAAGAGGATGGAATGTTGATTGCCATGACCGTCCATCCCCCTGCGTTCGGAATGAAATTGAAGTCCTTCGATGGCGCCGAAGCGAAGAAAATGCCGGGCATCAAGGATGCCTTTACCATCAAGACGTTCAAGGACGACTACACTAAAAGTGCTTTCGACAACAGTGCCTTTACCGATTTGGTAGTTATTGTCGGCAACACCACTTGGGAAACGATGCAGGCCAAAAAGGCAATCAAGGTTGAATGGGAGGAATCGCCCGACTCCGATGAAAAGATGGAAATTTTCGGAAGAACGATGGAAGTCCATTTTCCCGCGGGACTGGAAAATACCAAGATCCATAGGGAAGCCATGGCCGAGAAATCTGGTATAAAGCAAAATGTCGTCCGCAGGGATGGAAATCCGGAAGCAATCTTCAAAAAGGCGGCCAAGGTTATCGAACGTAGCTACTCCTGCCCGTTTCTCGCCCATAACTGTATGGAGCCGATGAATTTCTTTGCTGATGTTACCGCGGACAAAGCCGTGCTTAGGGGGCCCATTCAGACGCCTGAAATCATGGAGAAAAGCGTATCGGAACGATTGGGACTTCCATTGGAAAAAGTGGACATACAGATGACCCGTATGGGCGGCGGCTTCGGGCGACGGCTCTACGGCCATTTTTTAACGGAAGCGGGAATTATTTCCCAAAAGGTAAAGGCTCCCATTAAATTAGTCTATACCCGAGAGGATGATATGACGATGGGCGTTTATCGACCGGCCTATCATGCCTTCTATCGCGCTGCCTTGGATGCCGATAACAATCTGATCGCCTTTCACGTACGGGCGGGAGGAATACCCGAAAGTCCCTTGGCGGCAAACCGGTTTCCCGCCGGTGCGGTAGACAATTATCTTGCTGAGGATTGGACCGTAGATTCCAACATCACGGTCGGGGCGTTCCGCGCACCACGGTCGAACTTTATCGCCGGAGCCGAGCAATCTTTCTTGGACGAAGTGGCCGAGGAAGCGGGTAAAGATCCCATCGAGTTTCGATTGGAACTTCTTAAAAGAGCCCAGGAAAATCCGGTGGGAGAGAACAACGATTACGAAGCGAAGCGTTACGCCGGGGTACTGGAACTGGTCAAGGAGAAATCGAACTGGGGCACGGAGCAGTCCGGGGTACACCGTGGCGTATCCGCTTATTTCTGCCATAACAGTTATGTAGCCCAAGTATTGGATATGGTGGTCGAAAATGATAAGCCCGTGGTACAAAAAGTGACCGCGGCCATCGATTGTGGTATCGTGGTCAATCCCGATGCGGCCTCCAATTTAGCAGAAGGCGGAGCTGTTGACGGTATCGGCCATGCCATGTACAGCGCCCTTAGTTTCAAGGATGGCGTACCAGAACAAAATAACTTTGACAGATACCGTCTGATACGCCATAGCGAGGCACCCAGGGAAATCGAAACGCACTTTGTCCAGAACGATATCGACCCGACCGGTCTAGGCGAACCGCCATTTCCACCGATTATGGGCGCATTGGCCAATGCGCTATACAAAGCCACGGGACAGCGTCACTACCACCAGCCTTTTGTTACCGAGAAAGCAATAGTGGGATAATTGTTCGATAGGTCAGAAATTCTTTGGTGGTTATACTAAAGTAACTTTTCGACGTCTTGGCGAAACGTCTCACCCATAGAAAGTTCCTTGTCCAATTCCTTAAAACTGGTGCGCACCACCAACGGATGCTTCGCACTTTTTAAATATCGATAAATACGAGGTCCATCTTTTCCATCTAGAGGACCTCCATGGCCTCAAACGCATTCTCGACAAAGGGAATCAAAAGCTTGGGCTCGATGGCATGCCAGTCTTCCTTTTAATTCAAAGCGACATCAAGGTTCAACCGATCCCCGAAACGCAATTGCTGCGGATCGATATAGCTTTGCAAATAATCCGCCTCGCTTTTCATCCGTACCAAGGCCACTATATTATTGAGTATGTTGAAGAGAAAATGCGGGCTGATATGCGACCGTTAAAAGGCCAGTTCCGTCTTGAGGTTTTCGCTTTCCCGTTCCTTGGCCATAGCCGCGGTCGTGGCGAACAATAAGCTCAATATTGCGGTATTTTTAAAAACCTTTTCATGATATTTTGTTTTATGTCCGTTTGTTTCTGGACTGATTAGTAATGTTTTACAGAATAATCTTATGGCGCTTAACAGGGCGATATGGGAGAATACGATAAACCGGGAAAAGTCTGCCATGAATCTGAAAAGCTCATCAATCCGCTTTTTCGGAGGTTTCCAGCTTATCGTCTTTCCAAATTCCCTTGGCCACGATTTTGCCGTCCGAACCGTAGAATGTTCCTTCGCCGTTGCGCTGGTCGTTTTTCCATTCACCTACATATTTTTCTTTGTTGGGCCAATAGTAGGTTCCCAGACCGTTGCGCATGTCATTGGCATAACTTCCCTCGTAATGCTCCCCATCGGCCCAGTAGAAGTTGCCTTCGCCTGAACGTTCATTGTCTTTCCATTCGCCCTCGTAGCGGCTGCCGGTCTCTAAGATGGCGATGCCGTTTCCATTGGCCTTACCGTTTTTCACCTGTCCGACGTAGTGCAACAGGTTCCCCTTTTTACTCTTAAAGGTCATGTACTCCCCAAACGATTTTTGTTGCAGTTGCCGGCGAAGGCTGCTCAGTCTTACTTTGGTCTTCTCCAAAGCGAAACTAAGTGAATCGGCCTCCCTGACTCCAACAGAGGATGCCGCAGAGGCTGACAAGCTGTCGAGGTTTTCAGGAACGTTGGGCCGCAGACTGCCCCCATTATTGAGACTGCGCATTTTTTCCGCTATGGCGATGCGTAAGGGGATAATGCGTTGCACGTCGTTCAATGTGGTCAAATTTTCTTGATAGGCTTGCAGCGCTTTACCATAGTTGCCGTCGATAAGCATGGAGTCAACTTTGAAAATGGACTCGTAGTCAGCCATTTTGTTTTGTAGGGAATCTCGAACGGCGGTCGTATCCTGCAATTCGTTCTTGAGCGACTCTGATCTGAACAGTAGCGCAATAGCAGCAACACCGGTAACAGCCAATAAAGTATAGGGAATCAAGGTCCTTTTTCTCATACGGTTAATAATTTCAAGACTAAAATTTACTCTCCGCGGGTTCTATTCCGCCGATGCTCACACTGTTTTCACTGATTATGCAAAATAACATACTTGGTAACTCGCAACGGAGCGGTTCAATCGTTCATGTGTATCGCCGGCAACTTGTTCTTCACCTTTCTGAAATCGGGAGAATAGTACATATGGAAACGCATCGTCCAACTCTGTTTATAAATGCCACCGTTGTTCAAATCTTGTCCTTGGGAATACATCAGGCCCCCGGCGAGGGTCAATCGCGGGGTCAAGATATAGCCTAAGGTCGTCGTCAAACGTAAATCTTCCATGGGGCTGGCCACCACTTGTTTTCCGCTTTGCATGATCAATTCGGCCTCCGGGGCGATGTAAAGGGTCTTTGATTGTAGTTTATGGCTGTTCAGGGGTATTTTGGCCCTAAAAAGATAACGCCATCGGTTTCTATAGATGTACGCACTGTTTTCCGCAAAATCTTGGGTCCATCGATGTTCGATTCTGATGCGGTGGTATAGCATCGCACTGTATAAGGGCATCGCAAACTGATATTGGTGCCAAATTCGGAATTCCGGAACGACATTCCGATCTTCTGAATCCTCATCAGTGTTGAAATTGATACGAAGCACACCGCCCAAACTGAAATTTATTTTTTTGGAATAGATGTAGGCCAGAGCATGGCGATTATAGATTTGGGCGACTTGCCCTAGAAAGGGAGTGTCTTCGGTCTCCTGAAACCGAAAATGGGTCTGCGCGTCCCAGAAGAAACGTTTGGCGACCCTGATTTTACCGTAGGTGTTGATCCAGACCTTGGTCGAGGCATCTTTGTACTGCGACTCCAACGGAAGCACTTCACCCCCTTCTTCCTGAGCCATAGACGTACCGAACAGCCCCACAGCCGAACCGCACCCCCATAAAATGACGAGCATGAATATTCTCATTCTGTTTTTTCTTTGGTCGTTGTGGCCTGCTCCAATAAGGTCAGCACTTTTTCGGGATTTTTTTGGCGCCGCAACTTACGCTCCAACTTCTTGGTATCTTTATCTCTAAGGGATACCACTTGTTCATGTATTATGGGAATATGGCCGTTCACCTCTTCGGCCACGTCGCAGGATAGGGAGGCCGTCACGCGTTCCAGGAAATAGGGAATCACCTTTTCGGAATACGCTTGGGTGATGCGTTTTTTGACTTGTTCATCCATGATGGTCGCCATGAACGGATTCCATACTTCATCGGTATACAATGAATCTACTTCCGAAATTTTATCCGGCAGCCCGCTTAGGTTTTTGGTAAGCCGTAATAACTGGTTCATACACAAGCTCAGGGTATTGCCTTTTATGAGTTTTTGGTCGGCATTGGTAGTAGTGGCATAACCGCCAAGGGAAATCTCGGCAAAGGATTTTATCCGCTTCAGGCTTTTTCCATATTTTGCTGGAAGTCTTTTTTCATAAGAATCGATAAGGCTCACCAACGAATCGTTTTTTGCGATTAAATTTTCCTCGAGCGAATTCAGGGCCTGAAGTGATTCTTCGGTAGTCAGCTGGTCTGACAGTGCTTCTTCAATACTTTCCATACTCGCCCTGGCGTAGGCGGTCTTCTGACGGAGCCCTTGGAGGTCATCGCCTTCGAAAGTGAACTTATCGGAGTCGGGAAGTTCGAAGGTTCTATCTGTTCCAGAACTATCTATCTTTACGTTGAATTGTTTTTTGGGCCTCCCATTGGGCCATAAGTTTCCTAAAACCTTCGGTAAATCAAGATACTCGACGGTACCCTCTTTTTGAGCCGTCATCAACGAAGCCAAGGGGTCTAAATACGTGCGATTGATAGCTACCGCCGATTTGTAGAAGAAATCTGCATCGATATCGGAACGCCTGACGATATTAAGATGGCTATTGGTCAGAATTAGGTCGGCGATTTTTCTAGCGGTACGATAATCACTGGCGATGTCGTTCAACTGTTCCAGCTCGACGGAATCTAAAGGATAGTAGGGTACCTTTACTCGATATTCAGGCACAAAACCGGTGCTACCCAGTTTCTCGAGAATCAAGTTCAATTTTTTGTAATATCCGTGATTTCTTAATAATAGACCGGAAAATCCCGTTTTCCGTCTCAAGGAGTCGCCTGCCTCCCGTATGAGGGAACCTACAACGTTGAGGTAATTTCTGTCGAGCGGTACGGCCTTGAAAATAGTATCTGATTTGCCAAAAATAGCGATTTCTTTGGGTCGACCATCGGTCATCCGAACAATGCGCCGAAGTAGACCTTCCTCGAAAAACCAACTTTCGGTATCTTCAGGATTGTCGGAAGTGATCAACGACCATTCATCATGGGCCAGACCGTTGCGCAGAAAGCGCCCTATAAGTACCTTTTTGTCGCCCTCAATCTTGAAATTTTGCTGTGGAATACCCGCCTCGAACGTAATCTCACTTTTGAAAAGCACAGCTTCAATTTGTGAGGCCTCCACACGGTTGACTTGATACAACCATTTTCCGTGCGGACGGCCTTCTCTGATTTTTCCGCTTCCGTCTTCCTGAATTCCCGAAACGAGTAGCCTATATTCAAAATCGATCAATTTACCCTGTCGCTCCGATTCAAATTCGTTAAACTGAAATTGCCAGGGACCGTTAGCGATTCCTTGCTCGAAACGACCTTGAATCACAAATGACGTGTCCCGTTTTTGTAATGCGGTCTCCAGATTGGAGCGTTGAAATTCAAAATCGCCGGTAAAAAGGGTGTCCCCTTCAAAAACCGAGTATTCGTAGGT
>JBATUY010000434.1:0-12076 GCA_049671465.1 Pricia sp.
ATAATTTATATTATGTAAAACAGAATTTATTTTAACTTATATGGCTAATTCTCTCTACTCTTGTTCTTCTTTGCTTCTTTCAAAATAGATTTTACGGTCTCCGTAACAAATTCTACTTTCTTCGTATCAGGAGACTTACTTTCTAAATCACCCTTGCCGTTGGGTGTAACATCGGTGGAATGCGATTTTGGAGGTTGCTGACGCCCATGGCTTGAATCACGTGATTCAGGGTGTTTCCGTATTTTGTGACTTTACCGCCTTTACGTAAAGCATAATATCTTCCCGGAATCTATTGAAGTTATTGAGGTGACCGCTCAGCATTTTCGAACAGCTTGATAGTGAACTGCCCTCCCCTTTCAACTTTGCAATAATGGCTAGATTGGCGTTGCGAAGTTGTTCGGCATTTTCTCGAAGATGGTTCCATTGATTGAACTGCTCAAACGTTTTGGGCTCACAAACATATGAACGTAGTTTCCCGTAAAAAAGGGCCAAATCCCTTTGATTATATTTCAAACGGCGCATTTGAATTTCGCGGTTCAAAATTATTTGGGCGTCTCTCATTGCAATCGCATTACTCATCTTCGCAATCGTTATAGTTCGTCTTTACTGATTTCAAAGATAC
Source organism: Pricia sp. (assembly GCA_049671465.1). Taxonomy (GTDB): domain Bacteria; phylum Bacteroidota; class Bacteroidia; order Flavobacteriales; family Flavobacteriaceae; genus Pricia. Next base: position 623 of record JBATUY010000434.1, read on the forward strand.
CTATATAAAACTTCTAACGAACTGATTAACCCAATCTTAACGCTAATTTCATTTACTTTTTAAGAATTCTTAATATTGAAAGATCTCAATATTATTCTGACAATCTACGGACGGTTTTTAAGGCATAAATAAAATCCGTTTTCAATGTCCCAGGCATTTTGTACAGTAGTCGGCCACTCCATTTTTTAATTGGTCAAATTCTGAAAACTGCTGCTTTGCTTTCTCATAATAGTCACTGATGGTCTTTCGTTGTTCCCTGAGTTTCATGATGACTTCTTTATTCGTACTGCTAAACCGTTCCATACGGTTTTTTAAACTCTCGATGTATTCGAACAGTCCGTATGTTTTGGGTTCACAGCGGTACGACTCCAGTTGGCTTCGCAGCTGTAGCAGGTCTCTTTGATTTCTTTCTAACCGAATGACCAACGCATTCTTTTCAATTTCGCGAATATTAGGCGTGTTTTGTTGAGCTGTTTTCATGGGACAAGATGTTTGATTACAGACCGACCGTGATAAGGGTAGTCTATAGTGTTATTAGTTAGGTCTATTAAAGTTAGAAAAAAAAGTCATAGGAATTGTAGTCCGACTAGAGATATTTCTGACTTTAACAGTGCGTTTAGATGGTATATGTAGGCGTAACGTCAAAAAAATATGTGTTTAGACCCTTTATGGCTTGTGGTATGTCTTAACTTGCAGAATAACTTGTAAAATAAATAGCATTATGGATATAAATTTTGAATACCACGACGTACAGGCCAGTCCGCGATTAGAGGAATTGGCTGCTCAAAAAATTAATAAACTGGTAGATAAATATGACTTTATTATCAGGGCGGATGTCTTTTTCAAAACGGAAAATACGTCTTCCGACGAGACCGGAATGATATGTAACATCCGGTTGAGTGCGCCAGGACCACGTTTATTTGCGGAAGCCACACATGGTAGTTTCGAAGCTTCTATCAAGGAATCGGTCAATGATTTAGATAGACAACTCAAAAAACGGAAAGAAAAGATGAAGTCGCACTAATTGAAATTACTTTTATTAAACTATTCAACACAGAAAAAGCCATCCGATCGGATGGCTTTTCTATTTTAAGACTAGTTATTTTAAGGTTCGCTACGACGCGCCTTGAACATCGCAATTCTGATAAAGGTTATTTGTTCTCATCAAATTCAATATCCGCCATGGTTTTAGAAAGACGTGATGAAAATGGGTTTTCTATCAAGTCGTTCATCAATTTCTCTCGTTTGCGTTCAGAAATATCTAAAGTATCAAGTATGCTCAATTTGGTCTGAATATCGGCAAAACGCTCCGCCTTCAATTTTTCACGCTCCTTAGCGGTCAAAATCAAATCGGGTTCAAACCGTTCCATAACCGTATATTTTTTCACTTCTTGCCGCTCCCCTGCCCTGATAAAATCGAACTGTTGGTTCGGGTAAAGCTCTTGGGCGGAAAGACCAAAACAACCGAATACAACAAAACAGCATGTACTTACGAATAGATACTTTTTCATAACCATCAACATTTAGTGTTCATGGTAAAGATATCCATAAATGCAAAAAGCATCCCCAAGTTGGAGATGCTTCTAACGACAAATCTATCCGTTTATCGAAAACGTACAATATTATTTCTTAATCACTTTGAACGTGTGCACCGTTCCGCTTTGCAAGACCTTAACGGCATAGATTCCATTCGGGTAGGCCGACAAATCTAGCTCCGGTTCGTCTTGATCGGTTTGCATGGAAATCAATGTCCGACTAGAAAAATCGGAGACCATGATTTCTTTCGTTCCGGGTGAAGTGCCGGTTATCTTGAATCTGGCCGTCGTGGGATTTGGATGCACATACTGCGCTTTGACGTTCTCGGTGGTCAAGTTCCCGGTGCCTTCTGTCGATAGCCTGGCTTTTACCGCTAAGGACTTCGATGTTGTTCCGATAGTACCCTCTTCAACGAGGTCGGATACTTGTTTTTCACTGAGCGCGTTGCTGAACAATCGTACATCATCTATACCGCCGTCGAAGAACTCGGTACTCCAACCCGACCAACCGATATAGCCAGCGTTGTTATCCGAAACTTGTCCGCTATGGGCTTCGCTGCCCACTTTGTCCCCGTTTATAAACCAAGTCATAGTATTGCCATCATAAGATACCGCAATATGCTGCCATCGGTTGGCCACTAGGGTACCGTGATTCAAAAGCTTACGCCCTTTGTCGGTTCGCAGTGAAAAGGCAAGTGAACCCTCGTGAACGAAGGCCATAAAACCTTTGGCGGTATGGGTCCCGGCAATACCTTGATAGTCGCCGGTGGTACGTTCCGGTTTTATCCACGCGGATAACGTAAATTCGTTGTCCACTGATTTGTCGATATCCGGAAGGTTGACAAAATCGTCTGCGCCGGAAAAATCCAATGCGTCTTGTACCGCTCCATCAACGGAGTTATTTCTAAAATCTATGCCACCGGTCAACGTGCCGTGATATTGGTTACCACTGGCATCTGTAGCTCTCAAACCACTTGAATCATCTAAGCGCCAGTGACCGACCGATACAGCGGTAACCGGAGTTTCAGTATCTTCGGACGATTCTTCGACTTCTTCAGCACCTAAAATTTCAATGGCGTTGATAATCGGGTGTCTAGTGCCACCGTCGGAGCCTAAGGCGGAAAAGTCTATCTCAAGCGTTCCGTCCGTAACCTCTACCGCGTAGGTTTTGGTGAGTGTGGTCTGGGCGCCGACCTGAGCGAAAACATCCAAATTGTTTTCTACCAAATCACCTTCCATACGTACATCGAAAACTCGGCTACCTTGACCGCCACTTCCACCACTAGTGGCTCCGAACCACAGTTCCGCAAAGTGCAGTTTCACCGTGTATTCCCCGTTGTCTACGGGAATAGCATACCCCATCACCTGCGAGGGACTGTAACGAAAAGTTTTGAAAGGGTCATCGAGACCTGTCTGTGGTCTATCTAAGGTGCGGCCCGTATCGGAATAATTGTCCGCCGAAAACGTATTTCCATTATAGGTTACTCTTTCGCCCCCGGAATTGATGCGTAGGGCAAAATTGTTATTTGTATCCGTATCAGTCTCGGGTTTTTCTTCGACAACCACGTTCTCATCGGAACGAAGTCGGTATGCCCAGCTTTTGGTACGATCGTTATTGGGCAGGGCTGGTGTTTGCAACCGGCCCGTACTATTGGTTTTCACTTCGCCTGCGGAAATCCAGCCTCCATTGGTTACATCCCACCATTGAAAACTGTAGGTTTCCGATGCCCGTAAGTTGGTCAGTGTAGGCAATGATGTGGGGTTCGACCTCGAGTCGGCCGTAAAAAACCCTAAGGCAAGCTTTTTATCATCCGATATCGACAGGGTATGTATAAAACCTTTATTGTCGCTTAAATTCGTATGGGCAGCGGGCTTCAATCGACGATAGTCATGGCCTGAATCCAATATAAAACTTTTCAGGTGGCCCATGGCCTGAGATTCAAAGCGGTTCAACGCCTTTACCTGTGGGTCGTTGTTTGGCACGATGGTACCGCCTTCCGCTCGGCTTCTTCCGGTAGCTGTCGCCGCTCCCGCATAATAGGCATCGCCCCAGGCATGACCTGCGAGACCGCCGCTCAATACGGAGCCGTACATTTGCATTTGTGCCATGGTAGCATCGTCTAGCCCTGCATTGATTTCATTTTGTGAATGCAAGCCCCAGCCCGGATAGAACGGTTCTAGATTGAGAGCAGGTTTTGTAGATCTACTGTATCCATATATATCACGCAACCATTGGTGCATGGTCTCATCCCGTTCGGCGTTGCTCACGTTCTGTACATCGAGTGCCCCGGGTATATCCCTTTCCCAATTGTTTAGGGTGGTATTATAAGACATGGCAGTTCTAGGCTGTCCGTAGGGCATTCGATTTCCCAGTTGCGCACTTAATTTTGAATGTGCATCCTGCACCAGTGCCCGCCATCCCGGATACACATTTCCTGAATTGGTATCATGGTGTACCCAACTGAAAATCATATTGTAGCAACCATAGCGCGCCCATAAGTAACGGATGTAGTTGTAAAAAGCATTTTTTTCATCTTGTGGACGGAAAACCCATCGCTCGTGCCGGCGTATGGACTCAAACAACGTAACAAAGCCTTCGTCGGCCAAAAACTGCATGCGCTGATCAACAGATTGCCAGTATTCGGGCACGATTCTTTTATAGTCTACTTCTTGGGTGTCATCGGTCACGGGTTGCCCGCGTCGTTTCATGGCGAACGGTGTGACTCCGTTGGGTCCTGTTTTCTTTCCCCAGGTCTCACTGGCCCACAATCCCGTTTGAGTACCGGGTCGATCAAGGTTTCTGCCCTGCTGTTGTAAATAGGTGTCATCGGGGAAACTGGCGATCACGTTAAGCCCGTTAAAGCCTTGTCTTTTTCTGGCCCGAATGTAGTCCTTAAAAGATATGCCGGAAATGGCATTGGCCTGTTCGTAGCCAAAAACAGCGGTCAATGCGGACCATGAAGTGTCCGCCGTATAAAAAAACGGGGTGCCATCGGCGTATTGCAAAGTGCGTTTGGTGTTAGGGTCTACTTGAATAAACCCGCGGTTGTTGGAGTTCGAGCTGACGTCTGCAGCGGTGGCGGTAAACGAGCCGTTTCGGTTAAGAAAGCCCTGATCGGCGTTATCGACGGTCTCATTCATGATTCTCCAAGACCAACTTCCGGGTGAAGTGGCGACCAATCGTACCCGAAAAGTAGTGCCGCCATCCCAGAACACGGGTACACGATACACCTCGGTCGATGATCCGGATTTTTTTAATTCGACCCATACGTCAACATCCATGTAGGCGTTGTCGTATTGGTTTTGACTGTTGAAGGCTACTTCAACGACTTCCATTACATCGTATTGATTCTGCTGGGCAGATGCAATGGTACTTAAAAGACTGACAAGCATAAGGGTTAGCATCAGTCTACACTGGGCAAGGGGACTTCTTTTCATTGTGGGGGTTTTTCAAAATATTTGGTGAGGTTATCTCAAGTTCGCAGTCATTTTGAACTTCTGTTGCTAGTTACGTTGCGAACAGAACCTTTGGATGTCTAACGACCAAATTATTTTTGAATTGTACCTAAAAAGCTAAAATTTGGAGTTTACGAAATATTTAACATCGCGCTTCATTTTGGCTTGTCGGTACTTACCCTGTAGACTTAACATCTATCACGCCTCGCCCCTAGCCGGATAGTCTTTTTTCGTTATAAAGTCAATAGCGCTCAATATATCATCAAACTTCGGCCGTGCGAAAGGCATGGTCTGAATTGTCGAGGCGTACAAAGTTTTATCAGGACGGATTAAAAAGATACCCGGCTCCGCGAAATGCTTGGGTTCATCGTCGGAAATTCCCTCGGAAATAAATAGTCCCCATTCCCTAGCCTTATCTATCGATAGCTCAAAGCCTATCGGTAAATCTGGAATGTTCCATTTTTCGCCGGTCTTCTTTGCCAATTCTTCCGTATTGCAACTCACGGCAATTACGTGAACGCCGCGTTCGCTGAAATCCTGTAATTTGTTGGCAAGCGACTCTAACTGCTCCTTACATTTAGGGCAATGCAACCCGCGGTAAAATACAATCATCGTAAACACATCGCTGTGTTGCGCCTCTAGGCTCCATTGTGTATCGTTTATCAGGTCTAGTTCTAGTCCAGGTACTTTTTGTCTTGGTTTTATCATTATTTTTTGTTTTCTACCGAATCGACCACCATGGCTATCGGCTGTAATTTAGATTTCACTTTTGCGTATCGCCTTACTTGGCGACGACTTAAAATATTGGCCATTTCACTATTTTCCTGTGCGGAAAGTTCCTGCAATAGTTGCAACTTTTCTTTCACGGGTCGATTCAATTGTTTGATTTCATTGGAACGTATCAGAAATTCGCCCAGCTTTTTTTCAAAAAGAAGCGCTTGATCCGTAGTCATGACTAACTCGGGCTCATACTTTTTGGTAAGTACCTTGGCCCTTTCTTCTACCGATTGGCTTTCTTCCTGTAAATAGGTGTCCTGCGCATTGATACTGCTGAGGCCCATTATGGTCAGTATTAGGATTAGGATGTTTTTCCTCATAAATCTCAATTTATAGTTCATATGCTACGACTTCCAGGCTTCTTTAAAGGCAAATTCGCTTTGCGGATGACGTTTGCGCTTTGCGACTTCCTGATCTTGAAGGTCTTCACTTAAGTCTTCAAGCTTTCCACCGTAATATCCTAAGGCTATGGCGGTAGTGATATGGAAACCCTCGGGGATATCGAAATCCTTATGCGCTTTTTTCCAATCCACTCCCGCCATGTGGTGCAGGGCGATGTCCATATACTGGGCTTGTACCGTCATATTTCCCAAACACAGACCTAAGTCGTGCAGGGCATGAAAATTTTCGTCCCCGTTATCTTTGTTCTCTTTATAACCCGTTAAGATGAGCACAGGGGCATTGATGGCCCATTCCTGATTGAACGCGCTGAGGCACTTCAAAATTTTGTCATACCCATCGGTACCTTTTCGGGCATAAATAAAACGCCATGGCTGCAGGTTCGACGAACTTGCCGACCAACGTACCGCTTCGAACAATCGATTTAAATCTTGCTCCGTAACCTCCTTGTTGCCAAATATCCGCGGACTATAGCGCTGCTTCAGCAAGGCATAGATTTCGTGGTCGTTGTTTGCAATTTTGTCCAAGGCCAGCTGTCGTTCCTCGTTCATGTGTTCCATGTCTTTCATACGTACTTTTTTTTAGATTTTTAAAACTAGAATTTACCAAAGATACGGTTTGACGCTACACGATTGTTTTTTGATGGCATCGGAATTCTGGCGCCAAAAGCCTCTTAAAATACCTACCTTTGCCATTGCAAAATTTTGATATATGTGGATTTGGATAAGCTTTATTGCCGTGGTCATCGTATTCTTGGCGCTTGACCTTGGGGTGTTCAATAAAAACGATCATATCATAAAGAGTAAGGAAGCCGGAATCTGGACCGCTGTTTGGGTGTCGGTCGCCCTTGGTTTTAGCGGGATAATTTATTGGCTCTTCTCCGCCGGTCTGGTGGAAAACCCCACACAGCTCGCCCCAGACGATGCAGTTCTCAAGTATATTACTGGATATTTAATCGAGCTATCCCTAAGTATCGACAACGTATTTGTCATTGCGGTCATTTTTTCTTCCTTTAAAATCCCTGCCCTTTACCAGCACCGGGTGCTGTTCTGGGGTATATTGGGAGCCATCGTTTTCAGGGGATTGATGATTATTTTCGGGGTTGCGCTCATCAACAAATTCGAGTGGATCATCTACGTATTCGGCGTTTTTCTGCTTATCACCGCTTTTAGGATGCTGAAATCAGACGAGCATGCCAGTGATCCCCAAGATTCATGGTTGTTTCGGCAGCTGAAAAAATTCATTCCGATAACCACCGAAAGAAACGGTCATGATTTTTTTATCACGACCGGAGGTGTCAAGGCGGCCACTCCCCTATTCGTTGCCCTTATCGTCATAGAGCTGACGGATGTACTTTTCGCTCTTGATAGTATTCCCGCGATATTGGCCATCACCGCTGATCCGTTTATAGTGTTCAGTTCCAATATATTGGCGATACTAGGCTTACGCTCAATGTATTTTCTGATTTCGAGGATGTTACAAAAATTCCGGTATATCAATTACAGCTTGGTGGTCATTCTAGCGTTTGTCGGCCTTAAAATGTTGTTTTCCCATCAGATCGAACTTCCGGAATGGGTGTCGCTGACCGTCATTGCGGTTGCGCTAATTGCTGGTATCGTGGTCTCCCTCTTCGTTTCCAATAAGGAAGATGCAGAAAAATTGCCCGAGTAGTTTTAAACGGGATAAAATTAAATTGCATTGGGTACGGCCCTAATTATAGTCTCGTAGTAATCTCGCATCAGATATTTTTTTTATACTTCAGTCATGCAAAACGATATAACGATTACCGAATCCCTGACCTCCTTCTACGACCGTTTCATCGAACAGTTACCGGGAATAGGTATGGGCCTGCTTATTATTGTTCTAGGACTTTTGATCGGTTCTTGGGTGGGCGCGTTCGCCAGAAAACGTTTGGTAGCCAAGACTGAAGACCCGCTGATGAGCCGTTTTTTGGGCAAGGCCATTAAATACACCCTTATCGTTATTGCCATTATGCTGGCCCTGAACGCTGCCGGTCTAGGTTCGGTCGCGGCCGGCATACTTACCGCAGCAGGAGCCAGTGCCGTGGTACTGGGATTCGCTTTCAGGGATATCGGGGAAAATTTTATCGCCGGAATCATTCTGGCCTTCAGCCGGCCCTTCGATGTGAACGATACCGTCATGATCGGGGATAATTTCGGAAAGGTGAAGGCCTTGGAATTTCGTTACACCAAACTTAAGACCTTCGATGGAAAGGATGTTTACATTCCCAATGGCGACGTGCTGACCACCCCGGTCACCAACTACACGGAGGATGGCTTTTTCCGGTGGGACTTCGTTATCGGTATCGCTTACGAGGATAATATCGAAGGTGCCAAAGCGACTGTATTGGAGGCTCTGAAGAAAGAGCCCGGGGTCATCGAGGATGAGGAACACGAAAATTTTGTCATCGAGGATGAACTGGCCACCAGTACCGTAAACCTAAAAGTTTTCTTTTGGGTAGACACCAAAGATTTTAGAAGGATGGCCTTGATTACCAAGGGAAACGTCGTGAAAAATGTGAAAGAGGCTTTGGAGGATGCCGGATACTACATGCCTGCGGATATCCACGAAATCAAGCTCTATGGCGGCGAGACGGAATTCCCGGTTCGCTTACAACCTGAAAAAAAGGAAGAATGAGTCTTGGGTTTTAGCTTGCCAATTTCTCTCTAAAATCATTGATTATACCGCCTTTCATCAGCAAATTGATCTGCCGTTCGCTCAGACTGTGGCGTACCCTGATTTCGAAGGTCTCATCTTTATTCTTGATGTTCACCGTAATGGGATTTCTTTCCGTTACATCGGCCTTTAGGTTTTTAAACGAAACAATGGCACCTTGCTCTATTTTTTCAAGGTCTTCGCCGTTTTCGAATTCCAAGGGAAGAATACCGAAATTGACGAGGTTCTGCCAGGCGATACGGGCATAATCCTTCGCTATAACGGCTACCTGTCCCAAATATTTCGGGGCAATGGCCGCGTGTTCCCGACTGCTGCCCTGTGCATAATTCTCACCGGCAATCACGATATGTCCGCCATGTGCATCCTTGGCTTCCAAAGCTCTTTTATAAAAGGTATCGTCGATTACGGTATATGAAAATTCACTAATTTTCGGGATGTTGCTGCGAAAGGGTAGCACTTCGGCACCGGCTTTCATGATTTCGTCGGTAGAAATATTGTCCCCCATCTTTAATAGTACCGGTACCTCGTATTCTGATTTTAGTCCTTCCATTTCGGGAAGGGATTTGATGTTCGGTCCTTTTTTGAGTTCCAAAGCCGTATTGTTTTCAGGAGGGGCCACGAGCATATCTCTATTGATAATTTCCATTTCCGGAGCCTCATATTTTGGATAAGTCATATCATATAGCTTTTCGAGGTCTCTAGGGTCGGTTATCTTTCCGGTCAATGCAGATGCCGCTGCCGTTTCGGGACTGCACAAATGTACTTGATCGTCTTTGGTTCCCGATCGATCTGGAAAATTCCGGGGCATTGTTCTTAAACTTATAGTATTGCTGGCAGGGGCCTGACCCATACCGATACAGCCCATGCATCCGGATTGGTGAAAACGCGCCCCGGCCGTAATCAGGCTTCCGAACGCTTTGTTGTCTATCATGTTCTGTATAATCTGCCGTGAGGTCGGATTGACATCAAAGGATACCTCTTCATGTACGGTCTTCCCTTTGACGATGGCACCGGCCATCCAAAAATCACGCAACCCTGGGTTGGCAGACGAACCCACAACCACTTGACTGATCGGTTTGCCTTCAACTTCCCGTACGGGCACCACGTTTCCGGGGCTGGTGGGCAGGGCAATCAGCGGTACAAGGTCATCCAATACGATTTCATCTTCAAAATCATAGGTTGCCCCCTCATCGGCCTTGAGTTCTTGCCAATCATCCTCCCGTTGTTGGGATTTTAAAAAGCGTTTCGTTTCTTGATCACTGGGAAAAACGGTGGTCGTTGCACCCAGTTCCGCGCCCATGTTGGCGATTACGTGCCGGTCCATGGCGCTCAACTGGGCCAGCCCGTCACCGTAGTATTCGATAATTTTTCCCACGCCGCCTTTAACATCGTAACGACGCAGCATTTCGAGGATGATGTCTTTGGCGCTGACCCAATCGGGCAGCTTTCCGGTCAATTTCACGCCCATTATCTGGGGCATCTTGACAAAATAGGGTTGTCCGGCGATGGCGGCGGCTACGTCAAGTCCACCGGTACCTATGGCCAGCATGCCCAAGGAGCCGGCAGCACACGAATGGCTATCGGAACCCACCATAGTTTTCCCGGGAATTCCGAAACGCTCCATATGTAAAGGGTGGCTCACACCGTTCCCGGGCCTACTGTACCAGAGTCCAAATTTTTGGGCGGCGGAATGTAGGAACAGGTGGTCATCGGCATTTTTAAAATCCGTTTGCAACAAGTTATGGTCTACGTATTGCACGGCAACCTCCGTTTTGGCCCTGTCAAGGCCCATGGCCTCGAGTTCCAATTGCACCAAGGTTCCGGTGGCATCCTGCAACAGCGCTTGATCGATTTTGAGACCTATTTCAGTGCCCGGTTTCATTTCTCCGTCAATGAGGTGGGAGCTGATCAGTTTTTGGGTAACGTTCATAGGTTTCATATCGATGTATTTTAAGGTTACACTCAGATGTCTGCGTTTTGATAATCCATCTTCCAAAACGCGACCTTAAAATAAAATATTGAAACGATATCGATAGGCGGTATCGAAAAATAATGTGCTACAGAACGAAGGAAGTACGGTATCGTCGTAAGATCGACTTATTTCGTTTGGTCGGGAAGATGGCGAAAAAAAGCCCCGAAAATGTTAGCTACGCCCCAATTGCCCAATGGAAAATAGAGCCCAAAAAATAAGGCCATACCCAAGGCAAAGTTGCGGATACCAAAAATTTCTTCCACGATGTTGTCGGGATAGGCATAGGAGGTTTCGAAGTAGTAGCCCCCAAACTCCAAAAAGCCCATAGCGACCAGTCCGTAAGCGTATTGCGCGTGGAATGGCATTTTGCGTAGCAATAAGGAAATGGGCACCATATACAATACATAGCAGGTGAAAACCTGCCACCAATTTTCGAATCTTGCGATTTCTAGCTGGAGGCCTTCATAGTAGATATTGCGCTTTTGCACCATAGCCTAATTTTATTGATAGTGGCTCTAACTGAATGCGGATGTAAATTTAATATAGTTCCGACCGCAATCAGATTATCCCCAAAGTTTTTCGAACCTTCTGCTGGCCACCCTTGTATATTGGGCCGTA
>JBATUY010000435.1:0-7451 GCA_049671465.1 Pricia sp.
CGCCTTTTGATCGTAATCTGCGCTCTGGCCTTGATTTCGGGAATCGTTCTATGGTATATGAAAGGGAATCCCGAAGAAGGAGCAGAAAAGGGGGATTCCGAATACACAGCAATTGATGACAAAGATCCAAACCGTATTGAAAATGGCATCCACGTACGTACTGGCCTTATAGCCGCACCGGGATTGCAAGAAACCGTAAACAATTGTACCAACTGCCACTCCGCCAAATTAGTGATGCAGAACCGAATGAGCGCCGAACGCTGGCACGCCACCATTCGCTGGATGCAAGAAACCCAGAACCTATGGCCCTTGGGCGATAACGAAGACATCATTGTTGATTATTTGGTCACGAACTATCCCCCGAAGAAGAAAGGTAGGCGAGAAGGGCTGGCAGATGTAGATTGGTACGAACTGAAGCCTTGAAGATCAAACGTCCGATTATTTAAACAGAAATCCCAATCCGAGACGGTTCAGCATTTTCTTTTCGAAATTCCAGAAGAATTCGAACTGCCCAAAAAGCCATCCAAAGAAAACCAACAAGATCTGATAGATCGGGAAAATAAGGAGAATACGAATCGGCCAGTAGAACCACGGATTTGTAGTTTCTTGGGTCAAGCCAATAAATTCCGTCAGCGGAGCCGCCAATTTAGCGGCAGCGGAACCGGTCAATCCGAATACAATAAAAATGATGACAATCTGAAAGTTGGAGTCGATACCCCAGCGTTTTTTCAATTTTTCCATGTTCAATCAACGTCCTTTGCGTGCAAAGATACGAGTTTACGGTAGAAAGAAAACGTATCAAAAAAGTTGGATAAGGTTTTAAAATTGATAGCGCACACCGAGGGCAATATCGAAATTAAAACGATTGTCAAAATTGGCGAAGCCGATCGCCCCATATTCCGGACGAATGTCCAAAGATACCAGTACTGGAATATCAAAATTGTATTCAATGCCGATATCACCGGCCGCCAGAGCAAAAAATCCACCATCTACCTCTTCGGCAATGGTCGGATTGTTCTCATTAGGTACGGGTTCGAAACTTACGCTGCCAATGCCCGCTCCGAAGCCATAATACCAATTTAGTCCGCGGTCTATGGCATGCACCCATTGATAGAGACCAACAAGCTTGACCGCATCGAACTCACGGCTGTCACGGTAGCCGAGATTGATTTCGGCCCGGGTGTAACGATTTAATAGGCGTTGATAAGAAATTTCTGCGCCAAAGCCGTCGCTATCCCCTAAACGTAAACCGATTGCATTATCGGAAATTTCTTGGGCCTGCAAGCCGGTAAAGGCGGTGCCAAGGGCCAGTAAGAGTAGTATGCTAAAGGTTTTCATGGTAATTTGTTTGAATGTGCTGACCGACGCAGTTTTGAGACCTCAAAAATATAGGTTTGCCGCATCCCTTCAACCATAAAAACTTACTTTTGTACTCAAAATTGCGTTCCATTGGATAAAAATTTACTTCAAGAGCTTGGCGCCTCGCTGCAAGGGCAGTTGGTAGCCGATAGTTTGACCAAAGCCCTCTATGCCACCGATGCCTCCGTCTACCGTAAAACGCCATTGGCCGTGGTCTTTCCGGAAACGGTCGCCGATATTCAAAAACTGATTCGTTTTGCCGGTGAGCAAAAGGTCGGATTGATTCCCCGTACCGCTGGAACCTCATTGGCCGGACAATGCGTAGGCGATGGCATTGTCGTAGATGTGTCTAAGTATTTTACGGCTATTGTACATCTTGACGAGGCGAAAAAGCAGGTCACCGTACAGCCCGGGGTCATCCGAGACGAGCTGAACCGATATTTGGAGCCGTTCGGACTCTTTTTCGGCCCCAATACCTCTACCTCGAACCGCTGTATGATCGGCGGCATGGTCGGCAATAATTCTTCGGGAACGACCTCTATACAATACGGGGTGACCCGCGACAAGGTGGTCTCCCTGAAGACGATACTTTCAGATGGAAGCGAAGCGGAGTTCAAAGCACTTTCAAAATCCGGTTTTAAGGATAAAATGACGGGAAATTCAGTTGAATCATCTATTTATAAAAATATATATAAAGAGCTATCAAGTAAGGATATACAGAATGAAATAACTGCTGAATTTCCCAAACCTGAAATCCACAGAAGAAATACCGGATACGCCGTTGACGAACTCTTGAACAACTCCGTTTTTAGAACGTCAGACGAGGACTTCAATCTCTGCAAACTGTTGAGCGGCAGCGAGGGTACCTTGGCCTTTACCACCGAAATTACTTTGCAATTGGATGATTTGCCCCCCAAGTTCGCGGCCATGGTCGTAACCCATTATAAAACTTTGGAAGATTGCTTGGCCGACGTTGCCCCTTCGATGGGGCACAGCCTGCACACCTGTGAAATGATGGATCGCACGATTTTGGACTGTACCAAAAATAACCGCGAACAGCTACAAAACCGGTTTTTTGTGGAAGGTGATCCCGCGGCACTTTTGATGCTCGAGGTGAAAGCCCATAATGAGGCGGATTTGCAGCACCAATTGGATGCTTTGCAAGCGACCATTGCAGATTCCGGACTCAGCTACGCGAATCCGGTACTTCACGGAGCCGATATCAATAAGGCCATTGCCTTGCGAAAAGCGGGACTCGGCCTGTTAGGGAATATGGTAGGCGACCGAAAGGCCGTTGCCTGTATCGAAGATACCGCCGTGGCCGTTGAAGATTTAAAGGATTTTATTGCCGAATTCACCGAAATCATGAAAGGCTACGGACAAGAGGCCGTGTATTACGCCCACGCCGGGGCGGGGGAGCTGCATCTGCGTCCGATCTTAAATCTAAAGCAGTCCGCCGATGTCGGTATGTTCCGGGGCATTACCACGGATGTCGCCAAATTGACCAAAAAATACCGCGGCTCCTTTAGTGGGGAGCATGGCGATGGCATCGTTCGGGCGGAATTCATCCCGCTGATGATAGGTGAAGCGAATTATGAACTCCTCAAAAGGGTCAAAAGCTATTTCGACCCCCAGAATATCTTTAATCCCGGTAAAATCGTCGATGCCTTTCCGATGGATGAATCCCTGCGCTACGAAGTCGACCGTCGTGAACCGGAAATCAAGACAATGCTTGATTTTTCAGATAGCCAAGGCATTCTCAAAGCAACGGAAAAATGTAACGGTAGTGGTGATTGCCGAAAAACGGAACATATGAGCGGTGCCATGTGTCCGAGTTATCATGCCACCAGAAACGAAAAGGATACAACTCGGGGACGCGCCAACGCTTTACGGGAGTTCTTGACCGTCTCGGACCAAAAGAACCGATTTGACCAAAAAGAACTGAAAGAGGTTTTTGACCTGTGCATAAGCTGTAAGGCCTGCGGCAGTGAATGTCCCAGCAACGTCGATGTCTCCACCTTAAAAGCGGAGTTTTTATACCAATATCAAGAAGCGAACGGCTATGCGTTGCGCAGCAAACTGTTCGCGTACAACACGACTTTGAACCGTTTGGGAAGCAAGGTGGCGGTGCTTACGAATGCCGTCTACGGCTCCGATTTTTTAAGTGGATTGCTTAAAAAATCCGCCGGGGTTGCACCTCAAAGAAGCCTTCCGGAAGTATCAAGTTTCAATTTTGATGAATACCTACAATCATTTCAAAAACAATATACTCCGTCGAAATCAAAAGTAGTTTTGTTTATTGACGAGTTTACCCAATATCTCGATAACGAACTCGGTAAGGATGCCATCGAATTGTTGACCCGTCTCGGCTACGAGGTCGAACTTTTCTATGGGGAAAGCGGACGAACCTATCTCTCCAAAGGATTTTTGAAACAGGCCAAAAAACTGGCTTTGGCCCATATCCCTAAATTGAAGGCATTCGCCGATCTAGGACATCCCGTTATAGGTCTTGAACCTTCCGCAATCCTGACTTTTCGCGACGAGTACAAACGTTTCTCCCAACATCCGGAGACTACCAATGCCATCGCCTTGAACTCCTTCTTATTGGAAGAATTTCTGTCCCAAGAAATCCAAAAAGGGGAACTGACCGCGGCGCATTTTACCAAAGAGGCAAAGACCGTCAAAATCCATAATCACTGCCATCAGAAGGCGTTGAGCAACCAGAAAGTAACTTTCGACGTGCTCAACCTTCCGGAAAATTATAGCGTTTCTATCATTGCCTCGGGCTGCTGCGGTATGGCGGGCTCCTTCGGCTATGAAAAGGAGCATTATGACGTGAGTATGCAGGTCGGGGAGCTGAAGCTATTTCCGTCCGTTCGAAAAGCGGCGGAAGATACCATTATTTCTGCCAACGGAACCAGCTGTCGGCACCAGATATACGATGGTACAAAGCGAAAGGCGTTACATCCGGTGACGATTTTGAAGAAGGCTCTGGTCTGATACGATAATCGAACAATCTTCAAGAAAGCGCTAAATTTCTAGTAAGGCAGTGCAAAATAAAACAGTTCTTATTATAGGTTTTACATGGCCCGAGCCTGCCAGCACGGCCGCTGGAAATCGAATGCTTCAGCTTCTACGATATTTCAAAGAGCGGGAATACAGAATCGTCTTCACTAGCACCGCCGTAGAAACCACACTTTCGATGGATTTGGAGGCGATGGGCATTGAAAAAACTCAAATAAAACTCAACGATTCCAGTTTTGACGAATTCCTAAGGAATTTACGGCCCAATGTAGTCGTTTTCGACCGCTTTCTGACCGAGGAACAGTTCGGTTGGCGGGTAGACGAATTCGCTCCCCAGGCACTTCGCGTATTGGATACGGAAGATTTGCATTCCCTTCGCACTACAAGGCAAGCACTTTTAAAGAAAAATATTCCTTTTTCGGTTGATGCTTGGCTTGAAAACGAAACGACCAAGCGCGAGATCGCCAGTATCTATCGCTGCGACGTATCACTGATTATTTCGAGCTATGAAATGCAGCTGCTTACCGAAACCTTGAAAATTAATCAGGGGCTGCTGTTGTATCTCCCTTTTATGTTGGAAAATCTAGACGAACGGAGCGTCAAAAGTTGGCCGTCATTTGAATCCCGAAAAGATTTCGTTTGTATCGGAAACGGTAAACATGCCCCGAATATCGATGCCATCATTTGGTTGAAACAGGAAATCTGGCCATTGATACGAAAAGCGCTTCCAGATGCCAATCTCACCATTTACGGCGCCTATCTTCCCGAGCGTATTCTACAAATGGATAATACTGAAGAAGGATTTCGAGTCATGGGTTGGGCCGAAAGTGCCGATCAGGTACTGAAAAAAGCCAGGGTAGGTTTGGCACCCCTGCGCTTTGGGGCGGGCATAAAGGGAAAATTGATCGATGCAATGCAAGCAGGTACACCGACCGTGACCACTTCGATCGGGGCAGAAGGAATGTGTTCCAGTGCCTCCATCATGGATATTTTGACGGGTTACGCAAATACGAAAACGAAAACTTGGGGTAGTGAATCTGCCGACGGCTTCGATGATAAAATTTTGGATTTTCCTTGGAACGGACTTATCGCGGATACAGCAGAGGATTTTGCAGATGCCGCCATTTCGCTGTATCAAAATGAGCAAGAATGGACGCAAGCACAACAGAACGCCACGCCCATAATCAACAAACTATACGATAAACGATTGTTGGAGCGGAAACTTGACGCGGCCATAACGGCGATTCAAGACAAGCTCAAAATGCACAGAACCCGCAACTTTATCGGAGCCATGCTCTCGCACCACACCCTAACAAGCACCAAATACATGGCCAAATGGATCGAGGCGAAAAATAATGGTAATTAGCATCCCAAACCCCCTCGACCGGTTCAAACCGTTCGAACTCATTTGTCCTCCGAACCTCCCAATACTCCCTGATTCAAATCCTCGAACCCATCAAAATCTAAAAAAAATCTTAAGTTTGATGTGAAAAGTTATCTTTGAATTCATGAAATAATGCATTCCTAAAAACACCATCCATGAAAAACAACAACCTGTTTTCAAAAATTGCCGCAAGTCTTGCCATTTGCCTTTTCAGCATGCAGACCTACGCCCAAGTGACAGAGGTAACCGTGACGGACAGTACCGAAACCACCGAAAAACCCCTAAAATTCGGCTGTGGATTCGGACTTAGCTTTGTTGGCGGCACCAATATCGGCCTCTCCCCACATCTCATCTATGATGTAAGCGATAAGATAAGCCTAGGTGCTGGGCTTCAGGGAAACTACACCTCCATAAAAAACCTTCAGAAGACGTTTACGTATGGTGCGAACGCTATCGGTCAATACAATCCCATCCCGAAACTGACCACAATATTGGAGTTCGTGCAGCTAAAAGTAAATACCACGACAGAAAACGTAGCCGGAGATATCGAACAAGACTATTGGGATTCTGCCCTGTTTGTCGGGGCCGGGTTGAATCTTACTCCTAAAATTTCATTGGGCGCGAAGTATAATCTGCTGTACGATAAGGATGAAAGTGTATACACCAGTCCGATTATTCCTTTCGTGAACATTACATTTTAACGGAATAAGTTTTGGCCATGGATAAAAAATAAGTTGATCAAAATTTCTTGTTCGCCAGCGAACCGTTATCCAACGAATCAACCATTACTATTTCGAAATCGATTACCCCTAAAACCAATCCCTCATTTGTGATGACGTCGACTTCCCACTGGCCTGCCCATACATTGTTTTTGTAGGTGTAGCCGCGGAACCCGTTATCGCGACCGCCGGTGATGTCAAAACCGATGTCCTCGACAGTGACCCATTCTTCTGTGTTGCTATCGTACCATTTCCAGCGATGTAGAACGGACTCTTTAAAATCAGTCGGTGCGAATATGGATGAGAAAACATAGACATTCCCATTTAAGGTATGGTGGAACTTTTGACGATAATCTCGCCAGAAGATATGGTTGTCATTCTTTTCATAACTGACGACGTAACGGTGGTTTTCGATACTGATTTTATGTGCGACCATTCCTTCATCCAAAGCCAGCGGTACGGGCGGAATCAGGTTGAAAATATATAAGACGTTGATAAATGCGTAGATGGCTGCGATGATGCCGAGCAATTTTGGCAGTCGAATTTCCATCCGTGCCGAAGGGCTTGTCCTATAAATCAAGATTATCAATGCAAGAACGCTTCCCAAACTGACCAGACCTGAAAATATAAAGATCCGGGTTCCCATATCTTTCATAAATACGGGTATCATAAAGGTGAAAAACGTAAAACTGATAAAGAAATAGGCGCTAAATTGGAGGTATTTGTTGGATATCCGTTTTTTCAAAAATTCGTTCGCAAACAGTAAAGCTAGAAGGATGATAAAAAAAGTAGCGGTTTTGGATAGGGATACACTCCTCGAAAAATAAATGACGTAGGCACTGGATAGTCCCCCGAAGAAAAATTGGATGGCGAGCGGAAAAAATTCTTCAAAACGCTCTAAAAATGTGTTTTTCCAACGACCATCATCCGATAAATTGTAGCCATAGAGGGTCAGGGTTAAACAC
>JBATUY010000436.1:0-6706 GCA_049671465.1 Pricia sp.
GTATGCACTTTACTGCTTGGACAACCACTCGTTGACCATTTCGGGTGCCATAACCGATTCTACAAACATGTAGGCACCACTTTTAGGCGACTTGACCATTTTAATGGCTTTCGTCAATCTTTTTGAACTTGTCTGTAAGGTTGCTACCGTTTTCTTTGCCATGAGCTTGTACTTTTATTTGTCGTTCCGAAAAAACCGTCTGCCATGAGACAGAAATGGGAATCGCTCCCCAGTTTACCGGAAAAGTATTATTTTATTTCTTTATGAACCGTCATCTTCTTTAGGATAGGATTGAATTTCTTGATTTCCATCCGTCCGGGAGTGTTCTTTTTATTTTTAGTAGTGATATAGCGGGAAGTGCCCGGCTGACCGGATTCTTTATGCTCCGTACACTCTAAAATAACCTGTACTCTATTGCCTTTTTTAGCCATCTTCGAATAAATTTAAGCGGATTATTTTACCAATCCCTGTGCCCTTGCCTCTTTTAAAACAGCGGATACCCCTCTTTTGTTGATAATCTTTAATGCCTTGGCAGATACCTTTAAGGTAACCCATTTATCTTCCTCGGGAAGGTAAAAGCGTTTCTTAGAAAGGTTTACGTTGAACCTTCTTCTGGTCTTGTTGATAGAGAACGAAACATTGTTACCGAACATCGCTCTCTTACCTGTAATTTCACAAACTTTTGACATTGCGCTGGTTTTTCTTTAAACAGGGTGCAAATTTATATCATTTTTGTGGATGGGCAAAACAATATTTTGTATTTCTGACCCAACTTTCGGTCGAATAGAAACCGCCCCCCTATTTTACGTCTTTCAGAAGCTCTTTTTGTAGCAGTTCGAGGGCTTTGTTCACCGTTTTCTGCACAATGCGCACCCGATGATTGCCCATACTGAACTTTTCGACCAACGTTGCCTTACGGCCGGCGATGGCGATGAAAACCGTACCGATCTCGGCATCGGAATCGCCCTTGGTGGGTCCCGCGTTACCCGTAGTGGCGATGGCGTAATCCGTTTTCAACAAGCGTCTCACATTTTCTGCCATGGCCGTGGCCACATCCGCACTAACTACCGAGTGCCTTTCGATAAGATCTTGCGGTACCTGCAAGACCTCTACTTTGGTCTGGGTGGCATAGCTGACGATACTGCCCTTAAAATAGGCCGAAGCACCGGGCAATGCTGTTAACTGTTGGGCGATGCTACCTCCGGTGCAACTTTCCGCGGTTGCCAGGGTCATACTATGCGCCGTGAGCAGCTTGGCGACAACCTCCTCCAAGGTTTCCTCATCTTCAAATCCGTACATGATATCGCCGATCAGCGACGGCAGTTTTTTCATTTCCGCATCGACCGTCTCTTCCAACAATTTTAAATCTGTGCCTTTGGCCGATAGCCGCAATCGCACCCTGCCCAAACTCGGCAAGTAGGCCAATTTCACGAAGGATGGAAGATGATTCTCCCAATCTTCTATTTTTTCGGCTATGGCGCTTTCGCCCAGTCCATAAGTAACCAAAGTTTTATGGAGGATATAGGGACGTTCAAAAGTGGAGATAATTTTGGGAAGTACCGCATTTTTCATCAGACTCTTCATCTCGAAAGGAACCCCGGGAAGGGACACAAATACGGTTTCGCCAGATGCCATCCACATGCCCGGTGCAGTACCGTACTCGTTTTTAAGAACGGTGGCCTTCGACGGCACCAAGGCCTGCTTTCTGTTGACATCGGAAATAGGGGTTGTGGTGATGTACTTTGCGAACAGTTCTTCTACATGTCGAAGAACACCTTCGTCTACCACAAGAGTGTCTTCGAAAAATTCACAAAAAACATGCTTGGTAATATCGTCTTTGGTCGGCCCCAGTCCGCCGGTTACGATAACGACCTGTACCCGCTTTTTGGCATCTTCAAGGGCTTGTAAGATATGCTCCCTTTCATCTTGAACAGAAGTAATCTGGTAGACCGCTACCCCGATCTTGTTCAATTCTTTTGCGATAAAGGCGGAATTGGTATCTACGATCTGACCGATCAGGATTTCATCGCCGATGGTAATGATTTCGGCAAGCATTATTGTTTAAAGTCGTTTCTAAGTTCACCGACCACTTGGTGGATATCCTTTTTTAATATCTCAAATAGTTCGACCATACGCGATATATCGGCCCCTTGCTTACCCAAGGTCTCGATTTCCAGGGCAGTGGCGCGGGTCTGCTCCATCCCCAATAGATCGACATTGGGTTTTATCTTATGGGCAAATTGGTAGGCCTGCTCGTGATTTTTTTCGTTTAGGGCCCGCTCCAATCCCTCGAGATCTTGAGGCACTTCCTCCAAAAAAACGGAAATTACGGAGTTGATAAAATCCTCATCTCCTTCGGCCATCTCATTGATTTTATCAAGATTGTAAATCATGCAGCTATATATTGAATGGTTGTTTTTAGATACGTCGGGAGCTAAATTATCAAAAATAGTATTCCCTTTAAAGTTGGTTTCTTAATTTGGAAAAACATTCCTTGATACGCTAGATGATTACTTTATCTTTACGTCGAACATCTCGTGCCCCTCCAAAACGCCCGCAAGGTAGTCATTTGTGGTGATTTTGCCAACTCCGGCCGGCGTGCCCGTAAAAAGAATATCGCCCTTTTTCAACATAAAGAATTGGGACACATACTCGATGAGTTCGTCGATTTTCCACAACATCAGTTCGGTATTTCCCTTTTGCACCTCGGTTCCGTTTTTCGAAAGTGAAAATTCAAGCGCGTTGAGATTCTTAAAACTCGTTTTGGGCAGCCATTTTCCAATGACCGCTGCCCCGTCGAAACCTTTAGCCTTCTCCCAGGGTAGGCCCTTTTCCTTTAGTTTGGCCTGCAGGTCGCGGGCCGTAAAGTCGATGCCCAGACCGATTTCATCATAATATTTATAGGCGAACTTTTCGTCGATATGTTTCCCGACCCGCTTGATTTTAACGAGTACCTCGACCTCGTAATGAATATCGTTCGAAAATTCGGGAATGTAGAAATCCAATTCCGGCGGCAAAATGGCCGAGTCGGGTTTCATGAATACTACGGGTTCGTCGGGCCGTTCGTTTTTCAGTTCGGCGATGTGGGCGGCATAGTTGCGACCGATACAGATTAGTTTCATTGCAGTTTGGTATTCAGTTTGCTGAGCTTGATCTGAGTCAGCACTTTTTTCGTGTACAGCGGAAAGTCGGCGTTCAGAATCCATCCGAAATAACCGGGTTCTTTATCCAAAACGTCCAATATTTTTTTCCCTTTGTGCTTTCCAAAAGAAAATATTTCGACGCCATCCTCGTCATATCCCAAGAAACCCGCAAAATCGGCGAACTGTCGATGGGTAGAAAATTCGGCGAGCTTTTTGACGTTGTTTTCCAATTCCGGGTAGCGGTCCAATTGCGCTAACAACACTTCGTAGGTCGCCGTGGTATCGGCCTCCGCGCTGTGTGCATCGACCAGTTCTTTGTCGCAATAGAATTTATAGGCCGCCCCAAGGGTACGTTTTTCCATTTTATGAAAAATGGTCTGCACATCAATGGCAACGGTATTTTTCATATCAAAATCAATATCGGCGCGCAGCAGTTCTTCTACAAGTAGGGGAATGTCGAAACGGTCGGAATTGAATCCTCCCAAATCGCAATCCTTTATCATCGCATAAATTTCCTTGGATAATTCTTTAAACGTCGGTTCGTTCGCGACTTTTTCGTTGGATATACCATGGATGGCAATCACCTCATCGGGAATCTTCACACCGGGATTCACCAACCAAGTCTTGCTCTCCGTCGTTTTATTGGGATACACCTTTAATATAGCGATTTCGACAATGCGATCTTTGGCAATGTTCGTACCGGTCGTTTCAAGGTCGAAAAAACAAATGGGGCGTGTGAGATATAAATCCATGGCTAGCGATGTTTGATGCAAATATAGGGCTTGGGAAGTTTTTATCTCAAGTCTGAACCATTAATCACAACCGTGTATTGATTACGCTATTAAATGCCGAACCAAAAGTATAGCTCAGGCCGACATTAAAGCCCAGTTCAAAATCGGTAGCGATCTGTTTTTGCTGCAATAGTACATCTTCAATCGAGGCATCGCCGCCGGGTAGATTGATCTGATCCCGAATGATTTCGAACCTTCCCGAAAATCGAACGGAAAGCCCTTTGAAAACCCGAATGGATAGACTGCTGTTCAACTGTATTCTATTCTTGCTGAAATCGCTCAAAAATGTGGAGCCCAACAGGCGGGCGGACACATTGCCCCAAGGTTGTCGGTAACGCACCTGCACGTTCAACGAATGGCTGAAAATACCCTCTTCGGTCATCCCGAATATGGTGGGTTCGATATAATCGTTATGAAAATATCCAATTTTATAGGCTAAGGTAATCTCCCGTCGCAGTACCTCCCGATAGGGAAAAATATTATATTCCAAGGCCGGTTCTACGTAGTACCGAAAATCGAGATTGGTAAACGTATCGTGACGGGCGCCCACGAAAAATCCGGTGGACCAGTGGTCGGATAGGCTCATCACGATACTGCCGTCGCCGGAATAGCGATAGCGCTCACTGGTAAAGGTTTCCCCGTTACGTTCAAATTCGCTGTTCGCCTGATACAGTCCGAAATCGGTACGGACACGTAATTTTTCGGTGACATGGTCGCTCTCGAAACCCGCACGGTACTCAAATTCTTTTCGACTGGTTTCCTTGTCCAGTTCCGCCGCGGCATAGACCTCGAAAATCCAATTGTTCCAGGGATCTGTAAAATCTACTTCCTGTACCTCTCCGGTGCCATCGCTTTGCACGGTATAGGTCACCTGATCGGCGAGGCCCGATTCAAGTACGTATTTTAGGAGTCCGGATTGTACCTTGGCCAGCAGGCCCTTTCTGACCTCGTCACTGGTCATGTTGGCATTGGTCTCATAGTCGAGATTCCCGGAGATGGCTTCATAATCGTCTTTCCCCTGAAATTCCAGATTATAGTTACGGCCGCCGCTTCCATTGGTAATGTCGTATATAAAAAGTTTGATATTGGCCTCCGATTGGTCGCGCACATGCCCGACATATTGGATCTCTTGCCTTAGAAAGTTTTTATCACAATTGCAATCGATAAACAAGCGCATGGGCGCTTTTTTATCCGCCGCATCCTGCTGGGAGAATACCATTGATGAAATCAGGATAATTGGTAAAAAAAGTAATCTTCCTATTCTATTGAAAGATAGGATAGCAAATTGTTTCGGCATTTCTGGTTTGGCAAACTTTAACCGTAAAGCTAAAAAAAGAATGGTGAATTAGGTAAAGCTATCGGTTAAACTTCCCGATTGATATCCCAGGCCTCTAAATAATCAGCGACCGCTTTGACGAACATACTGCCGAGCGCCCCGTTAACGACCCTATGATCATAGCTATGGGAAAGATACATTTTACTGCGAATTCCAATAAAGTCGCCCGCCGGGGTCTCAATGACCGAGGGCATCTTGCGAATGGCACCCAAGGCCAGAATGCCGACCTGGGGCTGATTGATGATCGGGGTACCAAAGACGCTACCAAAAGTACCTACGTTGGTCACCGTATAAGTGCCGTCTTGCACCTCATCGGGTTTCAAACGGTTATCCCGAGCCCGTTCCGCCAGATCGTTGACCACTTTGGCCATGCCTACAAGGTTGAGCTGGTCGGCGTTTTTAATGACCGGTACGATGAGATTGCCGTTGGGCAAGGCGGCCGCCATACCGATATTGATGTTCTTTTTCTTGATGACGTCCGTGCCGGCTACCGAAATGTTCATCATCGGATATTTTTTCAGGGCTTTGGCCACGGCTTCCATAAATATAGGGGTAAAGGTCAACTTTTCGCCCTCGCGTTTTTCGAATGCGCCTTTCGTCGCATTCCGCCAATTGACCACGTTGGTCACATCGACCTCTATAAAGCTTTGCACATGGGCCGAAGTCGAAACACTATCGACCATGTGTTTGGCCACCAATTTACCCATTCGGGTCATAGCGATTACCTCATGGTTGCCAGAGGAAGAAACGGTCGAAGCAGGTTGCTTTTCCGTTTTAGGGGCGGCCGTTTCTGCCATAGTATGGGTACCTTTGCTAGCACCGCTATCCTCTTTTCTCACGGTTTTGGCATCACTTTCTACAGCGGTTTCACTTCCCTTTTTCAGCTGACCGGTCTTAGCGTTCGCGACGTATTCCAAAATATCGTTCTTGGTCACGCGGCCTTCCAATCCCGAACCGGATATCGTATCCAGTTCCGCAACCGAAATACCTTCTTGTTTCGCAATATTTTTTACCAACGGGGAGTAGAAACGTTCGGATTCCTGATACGATTTCTGGGGACGGTCCGGGACACCTTCCGAGCTTCCAGCGGTTTTTTTCGCGATTTGAACCGTTTGCTCGACCTCGGCGGCCGCTTTTTCGTCTGTATTTTTCTGTTTTTGGGTTGCCTCTTCCGTAGTCTCGGAAGATTCGGATGCAACACTTTCCGATGCCGTGGAACCCTCGGTTTCATCCCCGGAACCCGAAGTTTCGGATGTCTCGATAGCATCGCCTTCTATTTCTATAATGGCCACCGTTTGGCCGACCTTTATCACGTCGTCGACCTCAAAACGTTTTTCTACCAAAACGCCTTCTACCTCGCTGGGCACCTCACTGTCCACTTTATCCGTTGCAATTTCAAAAATCGGTTCATCGAGTTCTACGGTATCCCCGATTTC
>JBATUY010000437.1:0-6001 GCA_049671465.1 Pricia sp.
GTAAGGTCGAGTAGGGCCTGCCCTACCAAAAGGTTCTGCATCTGCTGAAAATCCAGTTCCACGCCAACATATTTGCTCAGATAGGCAAAATCCCCATCAAAATATTCGTTTTGCAATTTGTTGTAGAACGTCACCCTACCGGGCGTGATAAGCGCTTTGACGACGCCAAAAGGCGCGCTGATCCAAATCGCCTTATCCTTTTCCATCCGTAGGCTTACGGCAACCCCTTGTGCGTCTTCACCATCGGAATAGTCGATGCGCATCTTGCCACTGAGCGTTTTAAAGTCAAGGGCGTTTGCATAATGGGTGCGAATGATGGTCTTCGCGGCTAAATTTTCATCGAGCGCTCCGTCAGCGACTACTTTTTTCGATGTACAGGAGACAGCGAGGATCGCAATGAAGGCGAAGGTGAAAACTTTGGGAAAGATTCGAAAAACTGAGTTCATATCGTATCGGCGTTAAAAGCCAGGTTTTATCTTACGAAGATACATATTTGCCTTTACAGCATTGTCAAGGGCGGTATAAGCATCGGCAAGTTCCTGATAGATTTTATTTTCAAGGGATGTGTCATCGATTAAAAAGTCAAGGGCAGCTTCGAGGTTTTCAATGCCTTGCTCGTTCTTACCCATTTTGTTCAAAGCATAGCCTTGGACGAAATAGAAATAAGGTTGGGCAGGATAATTTTCCAAAGCCTCTTCGGATAGTTTCTGTAGCTCCGAAAGACTATCGGTTTGCATCAGGCTTTCCATTTTGACTTTATAGTCGTCTAATGGATTAGCCTCTGTATCTTGCTTTTCAGCACGGTCTGAATTACCCGTAATACCAGCTTCAGTCCCGGAACTGGCTGTGGTAGAAATATTCCTTTTTTGGATGGAATCATTGATCTTTGCAGCCATCGCCTTGGTAACGCTATTTTGGGTAGCCTTTTTTATAATGGCGAGCGCGGTCTCATAATTACCCTTTTTCAAATACAGGGATGCCAAGTTCTCGCTAAATTCCGGTTGGTCAAAAGGAAGCTCCGTCGGCAGGCCCTCGATCGATTTCCCTTGTTTTTGAAGGATTTCGATCAAAGTGTCGGTGTACCAAAAGTTCTCCGGTTCCGCTGTAACGGCGGTCAAGGCATAATCTTCTGCTATCGGATATTGTCTGGACGCACCGTAGGCTTTGGCCAGTTCGTGGTCGATTACGGCGTTCGAGGCATCGAGCTGTTTGCATTTGAGCAAAGCATTAATGGCCCTGTCATAGTTTTCAATACCTTTTTGCTTGAGGGCCTCAAAGAAATTCTCCTGAAATTCGTCGGAGTATCCTTCTAGAAATACCGCTGCACTGTTTTCGACGTCAAGTTCGGGGCCAGGCTCAGAAACCGGCTCTTCTTGGGCATAGATTTGCAAAGGGGCTATTAGAGAGCCCATCACGCAAACTACTATTGCAATTACTTTTGACATCTTAAAATTTTTCTTGGTTTAGAACATATCAAATTTAATTTTTCAAGTCTCAGCTTTCGCATCGTGTTAGTCGGATTTTTCTACCGGTTGTTTGATATTCCGAGGCGCGTAATCAAGAAGGAACGTTCTCCACTTAAGACTCATACCTAAATCTGCCGATGCCGTAATGATTTCCGGCACTGCCGAATCTGCTATTGCCATTATTTATTTCCGGTACTCCCGAATCCCCCTGCGCCCCTATCCGTTTGCGAGAGCTCTTCGACTTCTTGCCAATCGCCCCTTTCATGGCGGGCGATGACCATTTGGGCGATACGTTCGCCGTTTTCAATCGAATACGATTCGTCGGATAGATTTACGAGTATTACGCCGACCTCCCCGCGATAATCCGCATCTATCGTGCCAGGTGCGTTGAGAACCGTAATGCCTTTTTTAGCGGCCAATCCACTTCTCGGCCTGACCTGTGCTTCGATACCCACCGGAAGCTCTATGAACAATCCTGTTTTAATGATGGCGCGACCCAAAGGCGCTAAGGTCACGGGTTCAGAAATATGGGCCCTGAGATCCATACCCGCCGAGGCGATGGTTTCATAGTGGGGCAGGTCGTGAGCCGATTTGTTGATGATTTTTATTTGCATTTCACTCTTATTTTTAATCCTTTGAATTCCCAAATGCTTTGCGTCTTAAATTTAGTGGGAAAGTTTTACGATGGATGGTTTTCATAAATGGTTTAGACTTTCTTCCCTGAGAATATCCTTCTCAATATATCGTTCTCCAGTTTATATACCAAAGCTAGAAACAGTAAAAGTAATATACTCCCAATGTATAAATTCCTATCGAAAACATAAAAGGATAATCCTGAGAACAAGATGGATATCCCCAGATAAAAAAGGATTTTTCGGAAATTGTAGGGTATAGGGTAGCGCGACCTTCCAAAATAATACGATAGCACCATCATCGTACCGTAGGCTGATACCGTTGCGATGGCAGAGGCCATGTATCCGATTTTAGGTATAAAGCTATAGTTGATTACAATGGTTATAACTGCTCCGATAATTGATATAAATGCACCATACCGAGTTTTATCAGTGACTTTGTACCAGACGGATAGATTGTGATAAATGCCCAAGAAAAAGCTGCCCAATAGAATAAGTGGAACAACGGTCATGGCCTCCCAGTAGTCTTCGTCGATGAACAATGCTTTCAGAACATCGGCAAATACCACGACGGCCAAAAGTATGATGCTTCCTAGGACCACAAAGTAATTAGTGATCTGTGCGTAGGCCTTCTGCGGATTCTCCGTTTCAGCGTGACTGAAGAAAAATGGTTCTATACCCATGCGAAAAGCGGTAGCGAACAAGGTCATGAACATGCCTAATTTATAGCAGGCAGCGTACATTCCGGTTTCACTTTGTGCGATATCTTCCGGTAGCAAGCGATCTAGTAGAATCTTATCAAATACCTCGTTGATGGTATATGCGACACCCGCCAACAAAACGGGCCAGGCATAGCTCATCATTTGCTTCCATAAGGCGCGGTCAAAAACATAGCAGGATCGTAAATACAGCGGCAACATCAAAAGAAAAGTTACGGCACTAGCTATGAGATTGGATATAAAAATATATGAGATTTCGAAGTTGGAACGGTACATCCAAGATAAAATACCATCCGGATTATTTTTTGCTATTTCGGGTAAACCTATTAAAAAGAAAAGATTGAGTCCTAAGTTGATGCCTACGTTGGTAATTTTTATGACCGCATAGTTCATCGGTTTTTCATTGGCGCGAAGCCAAGCGAAAGGTATGATTACGAAAGCGTCCAAGGCTATAATCGCAATGGCATAACGTATGAACGGCAAATCTATTTCAGCAGCACTTGCCATTTTGCCCTGAAATAGCAAAGCGATTACGGTGAAGAGCAGCGTTGAGACCGCTATCGAGACCATTGAGGTCGAAACCACCTTCTCTTTATCATGGTTCTTATTGTAAAACCTGAAAAACGCGGTTTCCATACCATAGGCTAAAAATACATTGAATATGGCTATCCAAGAAAATATGACACTGACCTCACCGTAGCCGGCCGTGACTAGAATTCCGGTATAGAGGGGTAAGAGTAAAAAATTGAGCATACGCGGTAGCACCGTCGCCAAACCATAGATGGCCGTTTGTTGGAAGAGTTTCTTAAGCGGGTTCAATACCAGTGCAGATTAAACACCAAAAGTACCTTTTTTAAGGAGATGTGGCAAAGTTTAGCGACGCTCATCGCATGACGTATCTCTATTGCTCCGTCTTGGCAGACTGATTAGGACAGGTTATTGGCAGATTCCGTTGAATACCGTCAATTTTGTAATACCTGACCTTTTTCTTTTCCACATAGCTGATTACGGCCTGGGTTTCGGTCAGTTCGAAAGGAAAAACTTCTTTTTCCGTATTCTTGTCTATTTTGGTGTTGGCAGAAGTTGTATCCGCGGCGGTACTTTTGGTGGTTGAGACCGGGCCGAACTCCGCTACGGCGACGGTACCGATATTTCTCAGTTCGATGCTAACGGGCGCCATCTTACCTAAATGATATAGATTTTTCAGGGCTGCCTTTTCTTCCGTAAGGCTCAAGATTGTTATGACTACCTCGTAGCCTCCTGCGGCAGGTCTATCCCTTATGTTCCATTGTTGAGCGTAGGTTTCCCCGAGGGAAAAGGGCGCAGTGGTTTCCAGTGATTTTTTTGAACCACAACTGATAAGTAGTACGGTGATAAGCAGTGGATATATGAAACTTTTCATGTTCGCGTCTTTGTCTTGATTGCGGAATAGATACGGATAAAACGGATTATGGGACTATTTTAATCCTCGTCTTGAAGGTTCATCCGCCGCATGGCCCAAAGTGCGAAAATGAATGCGGTCAATAGGAACAGGGCCGCTAAAGCATAAGGCGCCCCGGGAAAGTAAATCGCACCCTCGGGGCGGATGAAGTAATAAAAGACCGGAGAAAATACCAATTGCCCTAAAATAGCGGTTATGCTTAACAAGCTGGTAATGGCCCCCTGCAGATTACCCTGTTCCCTTTCGGATACCTGGTTCGAAATGACCCCTTGCACCGTAGGGCCGGCCACACCCCCAAGGGCATAAGGGATGAGAAAGGCATACAACATCCAAGGTTCGGTGGCGATTGAAAAGAGGAACATACCGATAGTCCAAAAAAGGAAGCCGAAGGTGATGACGTTACGTTTTCCGAACTTTTTGACAACTACTCCGACTAAAAAACCTTGTACTACGGCGACCAAAAGACCGACGACCATTAAAGAAATTCCGATTTCTTTGGGACTCCAATCGTACCGCTCGATTCCGTAATACGACCAGGTAGAGGGTAAGGCCTGGCCCGCCAGATTCGCCAAGAAAAACGCGAAAATAAGCAGTAATACACCCGTATAGTTGCGGAGGCTCAATAAAGAAACGCCAGGCACCATGTTTTTCAATTTGAGCGGCCTCTTATTTTCGACTGCTAAAGATTCCGGAACGAAAAGCCATCCGAAAAGAAAATTGGCGAACGTCAGGCCTGCGGCGATGTAAAAAGGAAGTCGGATATCGATTTCCCCAAAAAACCCTCCGATGCCGGGCCCTATGATAAAACCCAATCCGAAGGCCGCACCTATCAATCCGAAGTTTTTCGCTTTATTTTCCTTCGTACTTACATCGGCGATATAGGCAGATGCCACAGTAAAGCTGGCTCCGGTGATACCCGCCAGAATTCGTCCTAAAAACAGCCAGGCAATCGAAGGTGCCCAGGCGTGTATCAAATAATCGATGCTTAAACCCAGAAGGGCTATCAAAAGAATCGGCCGTCTGCCATATTGATCGGAGATCTCTCCAAGAACTGGCGAGAACAAAAATTGCATACCTGCAAAAGCGGTCGTCAACCACATGCCGTATATGACGGCCATATGAGTACCTTTCCCGGTCAGTTCCATAATCAGATCGGGAATTATGGGCAGGATGATACCAATACCGATGACATCGACCAGAATGGTAATGAAGATAAAGAGTAAGGCTGTTTTGTTGGATGCCATTAGTGGTGCAAAAGTCGATTAAAAAAAGAAAAGAACACTCAATAAGGATACGTCACTTAAAATAAAAAACCCCACGAATTAGTTCGTGGGGGTACGTGTATCAAAAAGCCTTTAAATCGGATTTGCTCAAACCAGGTTTACGTTGTAACCGCTTCGGGGTTATACTTTATTCAGATGGCTTTAATTGTTCAAAGCTTCTGCCCCACCAACAATCTCTAAAATTTCATTGGTAATCGATGCCTGACGCGCTTTGTTATATTTCAATTTCAAATCGTCACGCAGTTCGGTCGCGTTGTCCGTTGCCTTGTGCATGGCCGTCATACGGGCACCGTGCTCACTGGCAAACGAATCGCGGATTGATTTATACAACTGGGTTTTAAGCGATTTAGGAATCAGCTGTTCGACAATCTCGATTTTTGAGGGCTCGAAAATATACTCGGTACTGAGATTCTCCGCACCTTCCATGGGAACAATCGGTAAGAACTGCTCGGTCATTACG
>JBATUY010000438.1:0-29229 GCA_049671465.1 Pricia sp.
ATATATGACCTATTCAAAACTCCTATCGATTTTTTGGGGCCTGGTCTGTCTCTTTTTCGCTTTTTTTGCCGGGAATATCGAGGGCACCGTCATCGAAGTGATCAATAAGATCAGTTCCGTTTTTTACGGGCCTATTTTGGCAGCCTTCATATTGGCTATTTTGACCAAGCGAACCCATGCCTTGGGTGCCAACATCGGAATCGTAGCAGGGGTACTGTTCAATATGTACCTTTGGCTTTATGTACCCCAAATATTTTGGTTCTGGTGGAACGCTTTGGGATGTCTCGTGACCATCGTTGTCGCACTTGCCGTAAGTTATTCGGTCAAAAGACAGGTCAACGAAGGCCTAAAAGTGGTCTACTATTCCGGTAAAAAAGAAGTGGCTATCTTGATAGCCTATTTTGTTGCCATAGTGCTTTTCAGTATCTCCTTGCCCGACCTATTAAATTAAACGCGTATCCATGAAATTCGTCATTGCCCCCGATAAGTTCAAAGGCTCCCTAACGGGATTCCAATTCTGTGATGCCGTTGAAGAGGGGCTCCGTATGGTCTTCCGAGAAGCCAAAATCCTTAAAATGCCTTTGGCCGACGGTGGAGATGGTACCATCGAGGTCGTTAAGCACTACCTTGAAGGTGAAAAGATCACTCTTAAGGTCAACGATCCTTTGTCTAGGCCCGTGAGTGCTTCCTATCTCTTCTCCTCGGAAAGCCATATCGCCTATATTGAAATGGCAGAGGCCTCGGGACTCAAATTACTTAAAGATGCAGAAAGGGACTGTGTGAATGCTTCAACGTACGGTACCGGAGAGCTTATTGTTGATGCCATAGAGAAAGGAGCGACCGAAATCATTCTGGGTATCGGTGGAAGCGCCACTAACGATGCGGGAATAGGTGTGGCCAGTGCTTTGGGATATCGTTTTTTGGATAAAAATGGGGATGAATTAAAGCCCGTAGGAAGCAGTCTAATTGAGGTTACAAACATCGATGATTCTGAAATACATCCGAAATTCAGGGATGTAAAAGTCAAAGTGGCCTGCGATGTGTCCAATCCATTTTATGGTGAAAACGGTGCGGCAAAAATATATGCGGCTCAAAAAGGGGCATCCGAGGAGGAAGTTGAACTTTTGGACAATGGACTCCGCAATTTTGCAAAAACAATACGGGAAAAGTACGAAACCGACCTTCAAAAAATAAAGGGTGCAGGTGCAGCGGGTGGAATCGGTGGCGGGGCCGTGGTCTTTCTGAACGGCACATTGACTTCAGGCATCGACCTTATAAAAGAACTCGCCGATTTCGATAATGTCATCTTGGGAGCGGACTGGATCATCACTGGTGAGGGCCAACTAGATGAACAGACCCTCTCGGGCAAGACCATCAACGGGGTGGTGATTTCCGCTGCGAAGAAGCAGATTCCCGTAGCCGCGCTATGCGGATCGGTGAGCATTTCTATCGAACAACAAAAAGAGTTCGGACTTGACTATGTAATTTCTATTGTTCGCGGGATTTCGACGCTTAAAGAGGCTATGGAAACGAGTTACGGCAACTTGACCAACGCAAGCTACAATTTTGCTACCTTGTTGAGAAAGGGTTAATTTATGTAGTTACGTCCGGGATAGAAGCGGAAAAGCCAATTTCAGCAAGAAGACGATAAGCATCAAATGAATAGTACAGACTGGATCGGTTTTATTGGAGTTTTTCAAATAGTATTAGCCTACATACTTAATGTAGTTGGAAAAATAAAAAGCAACGATTTGACTTTTATTTTGCTTAACCTAATAGGTGCAGGTATGGCCTGTTTTGCTTCAATACTAATGGAGTACATTCCCTTTATAATACTAGAGGGAACATGGACCATGGTATCATTAATTTCACTAATACGATATAAAAGAAAATAGTAAATGGCCGGCGAAACGAACTTATCTGAATTAGTAAAAGGAATGACTCCAAAACTGAACGATGGAGAATATGTATTTTCGACCGTAAAGGATGTCAATAAAATAGAACGTAAAGACACCATCTGTGAATTTAAGGAAGCTGAAGGTACCACCGTTGTTTTGGAGAAACGCAAAGCAGATGAACTAAACTTGAGTTACGAATATATTGCCTCTTGGATTACCCTGATGATTCATTCATCTCTTGATGCTGTTGGTTTAACAGCAATATTTTCAACGGAATTGGCGAAAAATAATGTGAGTTGCAATGTTATCGCAGGATATTATCACGACCATATTTTTGTTGATATAAATGATTCTGAGAAAGCCATTCAAGTTTTGACGGAATTATCGAATGCTCAATAGAAACAATTAAAGACCTGATGGTGCTACAAACCTATGTCGGGGGAAAGAAAGTCTTCCAAAAAAATCAAAATTAAACGTCCCGGTTCAAGGGATAGAAGCCATCAATAAGATGGTATATAAAAATCAAGTTTAGACGAAAACGATGATGCCCATGAACAATACAACATAGGCTAAAAATAATCGAACAAAGCTACCACCCCGTTATAGGAGATTACACAAGAGAAGAAAAGAGCAGCTGCCAAGCCCAAATTAAGCGCTATACCGGACTTGTAGGTAGTCATCAACTTTTTATTGTTGATCAATAAGATGATTCCTAGAATCACCAAGGGCAGCACAAAGACGTTGAACACTTGCGATACGATCTGCATCTGTATGGGGTTGGCACCAAATACCGGAACGATCAACGCGAACAGACAGGCAAAGGCGGTAATAATCTTAAATTGTTTAGAATTGGTATCCAACTCTCCCGATTGGTAATCCGCGATCAAAATAGGGGCGATCAATAAACAGGGGAAGATAGAAGACAGTCCCGCGCTCAAGGTTCCGAAAAAGAAAAGGGTCAAGGCGAATTTTCCGGCTACAGGTTCTAAGGTATTGACCATATCCAATACTTTGGTAACCGGTTGTCCCTTATGAAATAGGGCCCCACAAGCGACCGCCATGACGGAAGCGCTGATCAGAAAGACCAGGCAGGCCGCTATGACAGCATCCTTCTTTTGCTGCTTGAGGTTTTTGATGGTCCAGCCTTTACCTTTTACGAATAGGGGCCGCGATAAAAATGTGGCCGCAGCCATAGTGGTACCGACAAAGGCTGCTACCATCATCTGGCCCCCTTCGACCTTGGGAATTGACGGAATCAATCCCTTCGCTACTTCTATGGGTAGGGGATAGACCATAAAAAGAGAAACAATAAACGAAAGCCCCATAATGGTCACAAAAATGACCAGAATCTTTTCGAAGAAGGCATATTTTCCGATCAATAGAAATCTATAAAAAATTACGATAACCACGATGGCAATGATTAGAACGGACTCATATTGATATCCGGCCAAACCCGGAAAATAGATCAAGAATATTTCAAAAATGATATTCGCCGAAATACCTAAGATACCCATAAGGGAATTCCACTGTCCGAAAGAAATTCCGATGATGATGAGAATAGCGATCAGCTTTCCCCATTTCAAATTGTTTTTAAAGGCATAAAGTGCCGTTTGCCCAGTAACTAGGGCAAAGTTGCCGTAGGCAAACATCAAAACCCCTGAAAAGACACAACTCAATAATAAGACCCACAAGAGTTGCATTCCATAGGTGCTGCCCGCAACGATCATAGAGGTAACGCTTCCCGTGCCAATGGTATAGCCAATGGCGAAGATGCCGGGTCCGAAAGCCAACACCAAGGCCAATATTTTTTTCCAGATCGATGTATTGGTCGGCTTTTCCATCGCTATACTTTTCTTGGTATTATGATCGTAATCAAATTACGTTACCCTTCCGACAGAATTTTTTTGAAGTCGTACGCTGAGGGATTCGGCAAGTATTCTTGGGCGGCCTGATAATCGGCCTCTTCTAAATAATGTAGGTTCTGAAAACAAAGACGGGCAAATTCTGAATTGATATCCACCAGGCGTGGGGCTATTTTTCCGTCCTTGTCCTGTAGTTCGGTCAGGAATAATGGGGTTATCTCGCCCCTTGAATTGGCGGTTACGATACACCCGCTCAGACCGTCGTCGAACAGTTTTTTGACCCCTAGTCCCAACAGGGTGCATAGCGTCAGGTCAAAACCTATCGGTCGGCAACAACGGAGTTCGTACCCCAACTCGACCGGCCGACTCTTGATAGTGATGCCCAGTTCTTTTAGACGCACCTGTACCAGCATGTTGAAAATATGGGATTTACTTACATTACCCAGTTCAGGGTGACCATGGTCATCATAGGTGAAATTTATACCACACTGCTCCAGTTCGGAGTCCGGCATAATATGAAAAACGCCTTCACTGATAAGAACTACCCCATAGTGAATACCCAGAATTTTTCTTTTGACCATAGACGAAATGACCAGACGTACCACTTTGTCGAAAGTAATATCGGTCTTATCGAACATTTCGGGAATGACCATCATCGGAAAATGGCAGCTTGCCGCGATTCCGAAGGCCAGATGCCCCGCCGATCGGCCCATGGTCGACATCACGAACCAATTATGACTGGTTCGGGCATCTTCATAGGTGGTATTCCCGATGCGCACTCCCTCATCCTTGGCCGAATGAAATCCGAAGGTCGGGTTGCGGTCGGGTAGGGGAAGGTCGTTATCGATAGTTTTAGGAACGTGGATGTTCGCAATGGAAATGTTCTCGTCCGATAGATAGCCGGTAATTCTGTTGGCCGTAGAGGCGGTGTCGTCACCACCGATACTGACCAGAAGCTTAACGTTGTTATCCCGAAAAAGAGCCGTGTTCAATTTTTCATCGCTAGGCTTGAAGCGGCTCATGATCAGGGTGGAGCCGCCCCGACTGAAAATGCGATCGGCATGGGGGAAATCGAACTCCTTTATCCGCGGTTTCTCGGAGAAAATACCTTTGAAACCTTCGTGTAGGCCTAGAACTCGATATCCATCTTTAAGAAAGATTTTGGCAACGGTGCTGATTACCGCATTGATGCCTGGTGCCGGACCCCCGCCACAAATAATTAGAATCGATTTTTTAGAAGCCATTTTTTTTAAGGATAAAATTACCTCGCGACCCTACCGGAAGCATCGCCGCCCATCAACTTTTCTACTTCATCCACCGTTACCAAATTGGCATCCCCTTTTACGGTATGTTTCAAACAGGAGGCCGCCACCGCAAAGTCCAGCGCGTTCTGGTCGTCTTCGGGATATTTCAACAATCCGTAAATCAGTCCGCCCATAAAGGAATCGCCGCCACCGACCCGGTCTACAATATGCGTTATTTGATACTGTCGGGTCTCGTACATCGTGGACCCGTCCCACAATACACCGGCCCAAGTATTGTGCGATGCGGAAATGGAACCCCGCAAAGTGGTGATTACCTTTTTAGCTTTTGGGAATTTTTCCATCATCTGTTTACAGACGGATAGAAAAGCTTCCGCCTTGACATCGTGCCCATCTTTGTGTACATCCAATCCTTCCGGATGTATACCAAAATGCTTCTCCGCATCTTCTTCGTTTCCGAGGATGATATCACAGTACGAGGTCAGTTCGGTCATGATTTTTTCACGGTCGCCGTCGTACTTCCATAGCTTTGCCCTATAGTTCAGATCGGTGGAAATCGTGACACCCAATTTATCGGCTACCTTAAGCGCCTCTAGACAGACATCGGCGGCGGTTTGGGAAATGGCGGGGGTAATCCCGGTCCAATGGAACCATCCGGCACCTTCAAAGACTTTTTCCCAATCGATCATTCCGGGCTCGATCTCGCAGATAGCGGAATGCGCACGGTCGTATACGACTTTGCTTCCCCTGCTGACCGCACCTGTTTCCAAAAAATAAATGCCCAATCGGTCTCCACCAAAAATAATGTTCTGGGTGTTCACGCCTCTCTTGCGCATTTCCATCAGGGCACATTCACCAATGTCGTTCTTTGGCAAACGGGTCACAAAATCAACGGGTACCCCATAATTGGCCAAGGAGACGGCCACATTCGATTCGCCGCCACCGTAGATGACATCAAAACTGTTGGTCTGCGAAAATCTAAGGAAATCCGGAGGTGCCAAACGCAGCATAATTTCTCCGAAGGTGACTACTTTTTTCATCATTAAATAATTTTTAGTTCTCGTATTTCGATTGCTTGCCCGACTTTGTTGTCAAGGCGAACATTCAGTAAAAGCTTTATCGGGGAATCTCTTTTTATGTTTTACTTTATCCACGTAGAGGGTTATCGATACTAAATCCCTAGTCCCTGTCCTCCACCGATTTGAATGGTTTCTGCCGTCATGAAAGCGGCATCATCACTTACCAAAAACGAGATAACGGATGCTACCTCCTCGGGCTGGCCCAACCTTCCTAAAAGGATATTGTTTTTCCAGGAAGCGAATACTTCCGGTTTTGTGGATTTGATCTGGGAATGAAAGGGCGTATCGATGGTACCGGGCGATACCGCATTGACCCTAATTCCATATTCGGCAAGATCCTTCGCCAATGCCCTTGTCAAGGCGTGAACCCCTGCTTTTGAGGTTCCATAGATTCCGGCACCAGGCCCTCCGGCATTCCAACCGGCGATCGAGGTATAATTGATAATCGAAGGGTTCTCTCCCTTTTTAAGAAAAGGAATGGCGGCCCTTGACGCAAAAAATGTTGAATCGAGGTTCAATGCCATTACAGATCGGTAAAATTCCGTGGTCATTTCCTCGAACCTGGATCGGCCGCCCAGTCCACCTGCATTATTAATCAGGACATCTATTTTTCCGTGTTTCTCCCCGATGGATTTAATGTTCGAGGTCACAGCTTCTTCGTTGGTGACATCAAAACCACGGTATTCAGCGGTAATTCCTTCGGCAGTAAGTTCTTCCACTCTTTTTGCTCCCGTTTCGTCATCGATACCGTTCAATACAACGGTATATCCATCCTTGCCCAATCGCTTGGCTACTTCAAAACCGATACCACCGGTAGCTCCGGTAATTACTGCTACTTTTCCATTTGATTTCATACTACTTTAATTTTAATCTGATTTAAATTGATTCAATTTCTACGGGTCTTATTCTTCGTATCAATACGTATATCGATGCTACGGCCAAAGGTGCCAATATGGCTATTACGATAAAGGCCGGGGTATACGACACCGATGCGACGAGAGGTATCAAAAAATTCATGATGATTACGGAAAGCGCCGCTATCGTTCCGGCCAAGCCTGCCAAAGTACCAACGGACGGTCCGCGGAACAAGTCGCTTGAAAGGGTCTGAATATTTCCGATGGCGAACTGGAAGCCGAACAATACTACGGCCACTATGTAAATAAAGGTCATGGGGTTGTTTTCATTGACCAAGAAAATAATACCGAGCAGACCGGCAAAAATGAGTGCGCTACCAATGTTTATCGTAATTTTTCTGGCGGCATCGACAGATTTGGTCTCCATCAACTTTCCGCTGTACCAGCCGCCGATAATACTTCCGGCCATTCCGCCCAGATATGAAATCCAAATCGTTTCCCCGATTTCTTCAATACTGAAGCCGAACTCGGAGTTGAGGTAGAGCGGCATCCATCCAACGAAAAGCCACCAAATAGGTTCTATAAAAAATCGGGCGACCAATACGCCCCACGCCTCCTTGTAACTTAAGATTTCTAAAAGGGGTAATCCTTTTTCTTTCTCGTCCGCTTTTTTGGGTTTGATGCGATCGGCAAGAATCCGCGTTTTTTCTTCTTCGGTTATCCATGGATGTTTTTCCGGTAATGCCCTGTTCACAAAGAGCCATGGAATGACCCATAATATGCCAACACCACCTAAGATGATAAAGGTCGTTCGCCAACCGAACTGTGCATAAAGAAAGGCGATCAAGGCCGGTGCGATAACACTGCCCAGAGAAGCTCCCGCGTTAAAAATACCTTGTGCAATGGCCCGCTCTTTAATGGGAAACCACTCGCCGTTACTTTTCACGGCGCCCGGCCAATTGCCGGCTTCACCGAGGCCCAAAAACCCGCGTACGATACTAAGTGAAATCAATCCTTTTGAAAAGGCATGAAAAACGGCGGCCAATGACCAAACGACTATCGAGACCGTAAAGCCAAGTCGTGTGCCGATTATGTCGTATAATTTTCCGGAAAGAAATTTACCGGCCGCATAGGTCACCATAAAAATGTTAAGCATGATGGCGTAGTCGGACTCGTCCATACCCAAATCTTTGCCCATTTCGGGCCACATCACCCCAAAGGCCGTACGGTCGATGTAGTTGATTACCGTGGCCAAACATATCAGGGTGATGATCCACCATCTTAATCCTTTGACTTTCATTTCAATTTTATTTGGTTGAATACTTTGTGTTTAAGCGCTTATGGATTATAACTATTGCTACAAACCATTATGCCTATGTACACGGATAACTATTTGAAAGTAGTTTGGCGCTGCTCCTTAGTTACTAATCCTTGAGGTTATAGCAGTATTGATAGAGCGCCTTGAAATGTACCTTCATTTTTTCTTTGGCCAATTGGGGATTTTGGGCTTTAATGGCCTCATAAATATCACGGTGCTCTTCAATTCCCCTAAATGCCATGTCCTTATCACAGACATGGTGCTTTTGAAAATTGTTGATGATTTCAGGCGTGATGATAAGCATAAACGTATTCATGGTGCTATTGCCGCTCGCGCGAGCGATGGCCAGGTGAAAAAGCAAATCTTCCTGTACGGCGTCTTCTCGGTTGAGTACTTTTTTGCTGTACGCTTCCAGGGCTTCTTCCATCTGATTCAAATGCTCTTTGGTTCTGCGTTGTGCGGCAAGCCTGCACGTCTTTAACTCTAACAATATTCGGGTCTCGACCAAAGATTTAAAATCGGGTTCCCGCAATCGCAATATGTCTTCCAGCATACCGTCCATCGCCACTTGACCGATGTCGGCTATGAAGGTTCCACTTTGGGGTTTTGATTTCAGTAATCCATAAAATTCAAGTTTTTGGATGGCTTCCCTGAGGTTGCTTCTACTTACCCCGAACTTTTCGGACAACATCCGTTCCGAAGGAAGTTTATCTCCCGGTTCCAAATTTTTGTAGCGGATCAGTTCACGAATTTTTGAAACGATACTGTTTTGAATTTCTCCGTTTTCGTTCTTCGTCAGGACTTCTAATTTCATAGGTGCAATTTTTGAGATTGGTTGACCAGATTGGTCTGTTAAAACTATGAAATAATTTTCCGCAAATAAAACTTAGTTAATGCCACTATTATACAAATAAGGGGTGTCATACGTACATTTGGACCGGTTATGAAGTGTCTTTTGGATAATTTTACCGGCCTTAAATGTCGGCCGGTAAAATCCCCAAAAAAAACTAACTCAAAAGAAAGCAATATTCTCTAATACCCGGGGTTCTGGGTAATCGTTCCCCCACTGGCGAGCACTTCGGAAACCGGTACGGGAAAAACATGATAGTTGCTGTTGATTTCCTGTTCCATCTCTGCATCCACCGTACCCGTTCTGACCAAATCGAACCATCGTTGGCCTTCAAAAGCCAACTCCAGTCTTCTTTCGTTCAGAACGGCCTCCCGAATCGCGGTCTGGTCGGTAAGAGTGCCCGGGTCCAAAGGTGTCAATCCGGCCCTAGCCCGAATCGGATCCAATAATCCCAATACCTGTGCAGCAGGGGCTCCGTTCTCGTTAAGTGTTTCGGCATACAAAAGCAAAACGTCGGCCAGTCTCAGTTCTATAAAGTCAAAATCGGCACCTCCGGCTTGCGGATATTTCGGGGAAACCATAAGTTCCTCATCGATAACGACCGCCCTTCTTAAGGTATCCGTTACTTCACCATTGGCATCGAAAGCGGCTATTAGATCGGCATCCAAAGGAAAGGGGGCTTTTGAATCACGCCCGCCGTACCAATCCCAAAATTCGGTAAAGCCATATTCATCCACAACGGAACTCGATACACGGGTAGCAAATATGATTTCTGAATTCAATTCGTTGTCCACGTTAAAAATATCGCCGTAATTTTCCTGCAAGCTGATTCCAGCATCGGCAGCTCCGTTCGTTACGGCAGCAAGCGGTGCTTCGGCACTGCCAAAATCCCCAAGGTGTACATAGACTTTGCCCAATAGCGCCTGGGCAGCGATCCGTGTCGCTTTTCCGTTCGCCAGTCCAGCATTGTCCAATGAGCCAATGGCCTCTTGCAAATCGGGAAGGATAATGTTACCGTAAATTTCGGAAGCCGGTTGTCTCGTTAGATCAAAGGTGGGTATGTCTTCAATGTTCGGCGTACCGAGAATGACACGTACATCTCCGAAAGCCTGCACCAATTTGAAATAGGATAAAGCCCTAAGAAATTTCGCCTCACCGACCAGTTGGGCATCCGACGAATTTGCGATGACGTTGTTGGCGCTGATAATCGATTTGTAGAGTGCCGTATAGAAAGGTCCGAAAAACTGATCTTCCATAATGGTCAGATCATTATTATATCTGTCGAACGCTGGATAGGGCTCTTCGAACATTTTCGCATTGT
Source organism: Pricia sp. (assembly GCA_049671465.1). GTDB lineage: Bacteria > Bacteroidota > Bacteroidia > Flavobacteriales > Flavobacteriaceae > Pricia. Next base: position 10,445 of record JBATUY010000438.1, read on the forward strand.
CGGCCCTAAAATCGCCCATAACGGCCATAGGGGTCGCGGCACCGTGCTGGTAGAAATAGGCCGCGTTCAACACTCCCGTGAAGTCCGTCAAAGACTCTGAACTGGCGATGTTCGGCGGCACCTGATCTAAATCGTTGTCGCAAGCTGTCGCTGCCAACAATACTCCGAATACTATGGTATATAACTTTTTCATTTTTTTGTATTTAGAAATTAAGATTCAAACCGAACGTAAGGCTTCTGACAATGGGACTTGCACCGACCTGTACCCCGTAGGTAGTCGGCCCTAGGTACCCATCGTTGTTCGTTTCCACGCCTTCAGGGTTGAAAGAGGTGTAATCATCGGACCATAAGTATAGCAAGTTAGAGCCCGCTAGGTATATTCTAGCTGAGTTGATACCTACTTTCTCAGTAACGTCCGTGGGAATGGTGTATCCTAAAGTCAGGTTTCTCAGAGCGATGTAAGAGGCATCCTGAACCTGCGCATCTAGTTGATTGTTGGAGTCTAAATAGAACTCTCCGTTGGCGTCGGCAATACCATCATCGTTGGCGTCGAAGCTATCTCGCAACCTTCCCCCGAATTCCGAATTGTAATATATCGGATCGACGTTCCAGACCTCGCCACCTTGCGCGGCCTGTACCTGAAAGGATAAATCCAAAGCCTTGTAACGTACGGAACTGTTTAGGCCCCAGTAGACGTCCGGCGTATTTTGTCCTATTTTGACCAGATCACCGCCATCTTCAACGGTTCTTGTCTTATCGATAACGCCATCACCGTTTTGATCCACAACGTAGAACGCCGAACTGTTCAGGCCGACGACCCGAGTGGGGTCTTCTATAAATTCGTCCTCGACTTGGCCGATGGTTTCCAATCCCCACATTTCACCGATTTCGCCTCCTACATAGTTTCTAAAAACAGGCCCTCTACCGCTCTGGCCGTAGATGGTCTGTGGCAATTCATCAAGACCGCCCAAATCGGTAATCTCCGTATTGACCGTTGACAGGTTGGCTCCGATATCCCAACTGAAATCTTCGGATTGGGCAAGGATAGCATTTAGTTCCAATTCTAAACCAGAACTTCTTACATCACCGGAATTGACACGGATCGATTCGGTGCCGAATACTTCGGATACACTCAGGTTTATCAAGATATCCTCGATATCTGAGGTGTAGTAATCCGCGCTCAAACGAAGACGATTGTTAAAAAAGCCCGTATCGATACCGTAATTCGTCTCCGTGTTGGTCTGCCAAGTGAGGTCGTCGTTGGCCACATCGGAGGGAATAAGAAATGATGTTCCCAAAACCGATGCCCTCGGGTTCAAGAGGCTTAAGGAATTGTAGGCCCCTAAATCGGAAGTCGTTCCCAGCGATCCGGTACTAAATCTTGGTTTTAGCAAGCTAAAGGTCTCCGATTTCCAGAAGGCTTCGTTGTGTACGTTCCACCCTAAGGAAAGTGCGGGGAAGGTGGCGAACTTGTTGTTGGCCCCGAAGCGGGAATCACCGTCTCGTCGCACCGATGCCGAAAACAAATAGCGATTGTCATAGGCGTATTGAATTCTTCCGAAGATACTTCTTCTTGAAATCGTTTCGTCCCGCTCCGTTACGGTGATGTCTTCTGGATTTAGAAGGTTATAGTTGATGATATCGCCAAACGGTACGTTCGTACCCGACAAGGCGTTTCCTTTCGTGTATAGATTTTGGAATTCAAATCCCGCTACCGCGGCGATATCATGTTTGGCTATGACCTTGACATAGTTCAGGGTAGTCTCGCTCAGCACCGAAGTACGTTTGACATCGACTTGATCTAGTGCGGTTTGATTGGTACGGGCCCGAGAGTCGAATTCCAGTCCTCTCCAGAAATAGTCTTGGGTATCATTGAAATCCGCTCCTAATACGGTCTTAAGGTCCAATCCATCAAAGATGCTGTATTGCAGATATGAGGTAACGTTGGCGAAATACGTGCGCTGGTATCGGTCGGTATTGTCGAGCTTGGTAGCCGGACCGGCGTCTCCCGAGCCTCCGATTCCGTTACCGATACGACCGTAGTGCCAATCTTGGGCGGTCATGCCAGGCTCTAAAGTATAGATGCTACTGTTGAACGGCGCATCGCCTCCCCTATAACCCTCATCGAAAGAGGATTCTAATACGTCACCAGGACTGGCAACACCTTGATTAAACAAGGCCTGTCTTTGGGCATCCAATTGTTGTACGAATGCGATGGAGGCATCCGTATGATAGACCGGATGCACGCTGTACGCTCTCAAGAGGTCCCTTATATCATGGCCTACGATATCCCTTTTGGATGTAAATCCGTTGAAGCTCAGACCCGTCTGGAACTTTTCTCCCAACTTGGTATCCACGTTCAAGCGCGCGTTGATTCTTTCGAACGCCTGGGTCTGTACGACACCTTCGGTATTCTGGTAGCCTAGAGAAGCAAAGTAGTTGGAATTTTCCGTGCCGCCGCCCATGCTAAAATCGTGATTGGTACTGTATCCGGTTTTGAAAAGCCAATCTTCTACGGCCACGACATCCGGAGAATTTCTGTAGGCATCTATCTTATAATCGACGAAAGCCGGATCCAATGCCGAAACATCGTACGTACCATTAGCTATGCCAGTGTCCAAAATATCGGCCCACTCCCCGGAAGTCTTGTTGATATTGTCTTTTCGATACCGATTCGATACGCTGGTATAAGCGTTATACGAAAATCTAGGTTTGCCCTGTTTCCCTTTTTTGGTAGTAATCAAAATAACCCCGTTGGCTCCCCGAGAACCGTAGATAGCGGCGGAAGCGGCATCTTTCAATACCTCTAAGCTCTCGATATCGTTGGGGTTAACGGTCGCTATGCTCCCCGAAATCGGATAACCGTCGACAACCACTAAAGGATTGGAATTTCCATTGATCGATGAAGCGGCCCTAATTTGAATTTTGGGATCGGCACCGGGAGCGGCATCTTGGTTCTGGATAAGTACACCGGGCAAGTTACCCGCTATGGCTTCGTCGACCCTTGTCGATTGAATGGCGGCGACATCACCCCCTTCCACCTTGGCGATGGCTCCGGTCAGATGCGATTTTTTACGGGAGCCATATCCGACAACGACTACTTCGTCCAGTTCGGCGGCGTCCTCCAGCATGGTTACATCCAAGGTTTCCTGCCCCCCATAGGGTATGGATTGGGTGACGAAGCCAATGTAGGAGAATTGGAGTACATCCCCTTGGTTTACCGTGATTTCATAAATTCCATCAAAGTCGGTCGATGTACCTGTTGTGGTGTTCGCAATGACAACGTTCACTCCCGGGATAGGTACATTTTCCCTATCTACCACCGTTCCGGTGAGGGTCGAACCGTCTTGTGCGAATAGGGTAATGTTGACCAGCAACGCTACCATCCATGTTAAACTTGTTTTTAAATTCATTGTTGTAAGAATTAAGTTAGAGTTGATACACATTTTTGCCGCATAAAGCAATCGCGTTGACACGCAAGGTGATAAATGGCAATAATTTGATAACACGCAGACCTTAAAATGTTCCAATGAATTTTCCTATTTTCGCGGAAAGCGTGTAAATAGCAGTATTTACATGTTTAATGATTTATTTCTTTTAACTAGGGATCGATCAGTTTTAAAAGGATGGGTGCGCGCCCATCCTTTTTCCTTTTAGATTCGGGCTTTAATTTCCGTTTCCAGTTTCTCCATTTTTATTGTTTGAAGGATTTTGAAACATTCCCGAATAGCTTTATTGGTTTTCCAAATTGGTTAACCAGTTTGGTTTTCCAAATATATGTTATTTATTGGATTAAAAAAATTAATTTTAAAATTTAACGTTTGGGAGCGTCGATAGGCCACGATGCCCTGGTTTTCAGGTATATGTTGTGATTTCTATAAAGTAAAGTACCCTATCCTGTCAATGTTCGCCCAGGCCAAATGAGAAGTTTGTGATACCTGTCAATGAGACTTTCGTAACGAAGCTACATATTGTAAACGCCGCCGTTGATATCTAGCGTTGCGCCGGTAATGAACCCGTCGTATTCGGATGCAAGGTATGCCACGGCCCGCGCTACGTCAGCTGCATTACCGGCGCGTTGAATGGGAATGCCTGCCACAGTTTCGGCAGCGGATTCTTTTGTGGTATGCGTGTCATGAAACGAAGTTCCAAGAATAAGCCCTGGGGCGACCGCGTTCACTCTCGTGCCCTGGGGTCCCAATTCTGAAGCGAGCGCCCTTGTAAACGTAAGTATAGCACCTTTACTGGTAGAGTAGGCCAATGATCCCGGATGACCCCCTTTACGTCCGGCAAGCGATGCCAGATTAACGATGCTACTGTTGTCATTTTGTGCAAGGTAGGAAGCTGCGGCCCGTGTCACGAACATCATGGAAGTAAGGTTGATGTCCATGACCTTATGCCAGAACCCGGCCTCCATTTCGTTCAACATTTTTCGGGCGACCAGGGAGCCCGCATTGTTGACTAAGATGTCAAGACCACCAAGTGCTTCCACTGCTGTTTCGACCAACGCATTTGCATCGGCTTCTTTGGTCAAGTCGCCGGCTATGGCCACCGCCTCCAGTCGCTTACCAATTGCATATGCTACTAATTGCTCCGCCGTATCGGCACTGGAAAAATAATGAATCGCTACATGGGCCCCGTTATCGATAAAGTGTTTGGTGATTGCTTCGCCAATGCCTTGGGCGCCCGCGGTGACGAGCACATTTTTTCCGGTCAGTTTATTTTTCATATTTGTCTAATAATAATAACGCTGATAGGTAAGTGTTAGTTCTTTGTAAAGCCTTCCCGAATGCGACTTGATACCGTTTTTTAAAATTCCTTCTTTGCCACAAATCAGACCCTGTAGAACATGAGGTGGAATAAACGGAATCTTCTGCTTTGGCGATTTTGGTTTACTCGCCAATAGAATTAAACTGTTTTATTACGCCCTTAGTTTTTTCTTTAGGATTCCTTATCCCCAAAATAGGATACCCCATCGCCGGTCAAGAAATCTTCCCGTACAGGGCTAAAGGTGTCGATGAGCATTCCCTCCTCCAAGCAAACAGCACTATGCAGTAAATTGGGTTCGATATAGACACCATCCCCAGCTTCCACTATTTTCTTTTCCCCATCGATTTCAAATTCGAATTTACCCGAAACACAATAGGTAGCTTGGGTATGAAAATGCTGATGCGGAGACCCCAATGCGCCCTTCTCGAATTTTACTTTGACCATCATGATCTGGTTGTCGTAACCCAAAAATTTTCGTGATACGCCTCCACCAAGTTCTTCCCAGTCCAGTTCTTTTGCGATGATGTATTTTTCACTAAATCGTTTCATGTGTTTATTTTTATGGTTATTTAATTTTTACTTGAGATTCGTAAATGTGAACGGACCCCTCCAAGAATAGCTATTATCGCTTATCTTTAACTGATGTTCTTTATCCAGGGCATTATCTTCATTGGCCAAAATAAACATTTTCGCTGATCCGTCTACACTTTCGATTTTGACGGCAGTATAGGAGGTGTCATTTTGCAAAACCTCCAAGGATGTTATGTTGCTGTACGCATTTAGGGCAAGTTCGGAAACGGGACTGTAGGTGCCGTGCGACTCGATAACTGACACGAAAGCCGCATCTTTACTATTTTTCTTTCTGTGGATGAACCCTGCATCCCGTCGCAGATTAAACTCCGGGTCGTTGGCACCTATTCTACCAAAAATGAATTCGTCCCCTTTTGCCGCTATCGAAGTGGTGGTATAAAACCGGTCGTGATTCAGCCAGTTGAGTTGCATAGTTTCTCCTTCAGAAATTCCGTGGCCTTCTTTGTAAAGATGTTGGTATCCGTCGGAATCGCCTAGAGCTTCTAAACGTGTTGGGGATTCGTATTTAAAATTAGCTTGCATCAATTGTCCCATATAATACAGCGGAAGGTCGTATTGATGTAGGGCATCCGAAGTAATGCGCACCATATCGAGTATATAAGGTTTCGAATAGCTTGAGTCTGAAATCATGGCCATCGTTCTGTGCATTTCCGTTCCGGGATATGCACTGCGCTCTTTGGCGCTGGCCACTTGAACCTCGGGATTATCGGTATTGAAAATATACTTCTCGGAGTGATGCTTGCTTCCTGTTTCATATTCTCCATTGAAATGTGACGTTCCGTCTTGAACAAGGGTATTATGTGCGATGGTCTGTTTGGCCCATGTGGTATTCTCCTTTACATAATTACCGCCGCCTTTTTGCTCGATATTTACAAAACGGGCGAGGCCATAATCTTGTACCACTTCGTTTCCATCCTCATATAAGGAGTAGGATAGTTTATCGTAGTGCCCATGGCTCAGCCCCTGTGCCGCATATTTAAAAACCAGTTCGATGCCATCTTTTCGCAGGATACCGATACCGCCTTCCGTTCCGTCGGCACCATCGCGCAATTCAATGGACTTTTTCTGGAAGGGTGTCGCCTCGCCATTTTTTACTCCGGTCGCGACGGAAAGTCCCGCATCGTTCAACACGACCTTTCCTTGCTTTTGTGCGATACCCAGTAATTGCGAATCAGTTCCCCCGAAATGATAGGCAATATCTACGGCGTTTACCAATTCTTTGGAGTAATAAGACATTCCTTTTTGGCCATCGTTTATGGGGAAGAAATCGCCATCGGCGTCAGAGAGATTGATGAGCGCGTCGACACTTTTCAACAAAACACCATCCTTGTATTCGAAAATTTCCAATTCCGGTTTTACGTTATGCAGGGCCTGGGCGAAAATCAAAAAGGGATACATAGCATAGCGTTGGTAGTATGGCCCCTCGGTATAATAGCCATCCGGGGAAAATGGTTCGTCTAGATTCGCGAAAAAACCCGCTTTTCCATCCTCCGAATAAATAAATCCGCCGTCATTATCTTTTTCGCCCGTGTTGAGCGGAGCGTCTTTAAGTCCGTATAAAGCGCGTTGCAACAGATCGTCATCCCCCATGACCAAGGCGATCATCCCAACGGCCACATTGCCCCAGGTGCTATGGTTGTGTACCCGGTTGTAGAATTGCGGATTCTCGATGGATATAAAATCGGCAAAGGGCCTGAACAAATCCTTTTCCAACGTGGCGCGTTCTTTTTTCGGGAGCCAATCATAGATGCAATCGTAGGCCTGACTGGCATAGACCAGCCAATTCGAATCGTTCAAACATTGCCAGAACAATTTACCGCGAGCATAAGACCGCTCTTTCGGATGCACCGGAAGCTGAGGATACATTTCGGCATATCGCAGGAACATGTCGCGCACGTAAACGGCATACTTCTCATCATTCAATATTTGAAACAGCACCCCGGCTTTCTGTAGCATCAGAAAGTTCTTTTTATGCCTTTCATGGGTATAACCACCGGAGTAGTCCTTCGGAATCGGCATATGTATTCCGGTAGCGATTTCGGCATCTACCTCTTCCTTTAAGGTAGCCAATGAGCCATTAAATAGGGGTAAATCGCTCATTTTCGATTGAATATCGGCAACGCCCTGCTTGGTAAGGATCAGTTTTGGATGTTCTTGACCCAAGAGGAAACTAGGGGCCAATGCAAAAAGCATCGCACTGAAAAACAACATTCCCAAATATCTTTTTATTTCCATAAATTATGGGGTCAAACCTTTATTTACTAATATTCCAAATACAAATGAACAACTGGTTCAGTCATTTTTGGTGAAATAACCTTCGTTGGACACTGCGGCGGCGCTCACGGAAATGCTTCCTGTTTTGAACCATACCTCGGCATAGTTTCCGTCCGCATACTGTTTTTGAAGGTCTCCACCGTGGGTTTCCGCGCCGGAACACCAATTTTTATTTACTTCTGGAGACTTCCCGTTGGTCTGATTGTACGCCCCTAGCTTAAAAAAGCAGCCTTCCCCTGTGTAAGCGGTGGCACGTTCAACGCCGTCTTGCCCTACAGGCACGAACAATTTTTGAGTTTGCTCGGGTATATCTGCTGCCGTCCTATATTCTGATGCTACCAGGTTTTTTGTGAACGTTTTGGTTTCATGGCCTTCGCTGGTAAATTTTAGGTTCATGATTCCATTCTCGACTTCGATATCATAACTGAATTCTTCCCCTAGGGCGATACCTTCTTCGGGTTCTTCGGGGTAGGTATCTGCACCGGTGCCAACCACAGAAAAGTCATGGCCCCAAACTGCCGTGCTATAGTCCCATCTTCCAGAATTATCGTCACCCGCCGTATTAATTTCGTAATGCCAGAAAACAGAGCCTTTGGTATGCCCCGGAAATTTTTTGTAGAATATTTTCAAGGGTTCGTTCTCATGGCCGTCGGCACTATGAATTTGACCAACAACTACGGCATGTGAAGCAGCTACCCGGGCATCTCCGGTAGCGGACACGTTCATGACTTTAAGGGTAGCGGTCAATTTATCATTGGCCGTCTTTGGATACCATTTTTTGATCTGCGCCAATTCCGTTCTGGTATTGTTCGAGGTTCCATGGGTGTCTCCGCCATTTGGGGTTTTAAAAACGACCCAATCGGTACCGCCGTCATCTGTGGTATAAAAAAAATCTTTGTTTTCATAATTATTGGCTATCCCGACGTTTGAACCGTCGCCTAAAATTAATTTCCAGTGATCGAAAAAGGGAATAACGTCGCTTGGATAAACTGTTTTTTGTACCTCTTTTGCGTTGATGCCCACGCTTGTCAATGTGTTCTTTTTTTCAGCAGTTTCTTTACAACTCGTTAGTAGAAGGATTATACAGAGAATTAAGAGCTTCGTTGCAGGGGTGGTCATTTTTATAGTGTTCGTTCTCATGTTTTCTTCTTGATTAAAAATATTTTATTTAGGGATTCGTTCCCGCACCTACTGTCGCCGATTTGAACCATACTTCGGTATAGCTCCCATTGGCATACTGTTCGGCTATGTTTCCCTCAAAGGTGTCCGCTCCGGTACTCCAAACTATATTGTCAGCGGGAGATTTTCCATTGGTCTGATTGTAGGCCCCTTGCTTGAAATATTGGATTTCACCCGCATAGGCACTCTCACGCTCGACACCGTCACGGCCTATCGCCGCGTATAAGGTCTTGATTTGCTCGGGAATATCCTCTTTATTGGAAAAATCGGATTTCAATAGGTTTTTCGTGAAGGTCTTCGTCTTATGACCTTCACTGGTAAAGGTGAGGTACATCATGCCTTCATGAACATTTATCTCATAGCTAAATTCCTCCCCCAAGGCGATACCATCTTCGGGTTCTTCGGGATAGGATGTTGCATCGGATCCAACAACGGACATGTCATGCCCCCAAACGGCTGTGGAAAAATCCCATCGTTTCGAATTATCGCCTTTGGTGTTGATCTCATAGTTCCAAAAGACGGACCCTTTCGTGTGGCCAGGGAATTTTTTGTAAAAGATTTTTAAAGGTTCGTTTTCGTGGCCCTCATCACTGTGAATTTGCCCGACAACCACCGAATAAGATGCTGCGACCCGTGCATCGCCGGAAGTCGAGACGTGCACAACTTTTAAGGTTCCCGTTAGCTTGCCTCCTGTTTCCGGAATCCAATGTGCTTTTTGCCCTAATTCCGTTCGGGTATTGCTCGAGGTTCGCGAGGTAACCCCGGAATTCGGGGTTTTGTAAACGACCCAATCCGTTTTGCCGTCATGTTCAACATAAAAGAAGTCATCCTTTTTATAGTTTAGTAAATCTTCAACACGGGTACCGTCGCCCAAAAGTATGGTCCATTCGTCCATAAACGGAATTACATCGCTAGGATAAAGGGTGGTTTCTGCGTTCGCATCTTTCGAAACTTCGTTGGTGGACTTTTTAGCCTGGTCAAAGCAACTGCTTACGACGAAAGCAAGACCAAGCATCAAAAAAGGTCGGAATGCCGATACAAAGGTTGTGGTTCTCATTGTATTGAATTTTTGTTGCGGGAAGGGTTTAAAATTTGTGACATATCGACTGTTCGAATGAAACCTAAGCCTAATTTCTAGTACATTAATTTCAGGGGAAGATTTTGTTCTACGATCAGTTCCCCCGAGTTTTCAATGGTATTATCGGAATGTGAATTGTTCTTGGCACCCCAGAGCCGCGCCACTAGTTTCACATCGTTATTTATAAACTCGTTTTCTGAGATTTCTACATTGATAATGCCGTAGGTGTTCAGTAAAACGCCGTTTTCTTCCTGAGCGCCACACTTCATAAAGATACTGTTGGTCACTACCAGATTGCCGCCCACGGTAGATTCATCGTAGCCGCCCCGATAGTAATCGATGACATTCTTATCCACACCTTCGAAGCTACAGTTTTCAATACTAACGTTCTCGGCATTGTATTCGCCCCGGTCATCATCTTCTGCGGAGAGCTCGAGCCCGTTGTTGCAATTGTTGATACTGGTGGAAGCCATCTTGATGTATTCGGAAAACGAGTGTTTGTAGCCTTTCAGCACATAGTCAAAGTTTGATATTTCCGCATCTCTGACCTCTAAATTATACAGGCTTGACATATTTTCTTTCAGACTGGCAAAGGCGTAGTTTTCTCCGTTTCCTTCAAGTACTGCCGATATCAGCATAAGCTCCCCTTTGGGATTCATTTCGAAGGCCGGGGTTTTGGGAGGACCGTCATACGTGATAGTTGGCTTTTTATCGGCATCGGTCAACTTTTCATTGTCAACACCGGCGGCCATTATGGTCAATTTTTTATCGATTTTTAAGGAGGATTTCAATACATACCGGTCGGCGGTCAGTAGTATCGTATCGCCACTTTTTGCCTCTAGAACCGCAGTTTGCAGTTCGGCCGTCGAAGCGACGGAATGGACCTTAGCATTGATTTCTTCTGCGGATTTCAAGGGATACCAGTCCGGACCGTATTGTGTCAAGTCCATTAGGTTTGGCTTTTGCTCCGGTGCGCCCGCGATAGCACCTACGCTATTCTTGTTTCCGCGAGAATTGCCGAACAGATCTTCCGTAATCTGGTCAAACTCGAAACCTTGGTATAGTTTAAGGTTAGGGAAGTCATCCTTTGGGATAAAAATGTCATCCTCTAGTTCGACCAGAGAAAAATCCGTTTGCTTAAAGACGGAATCGTATTCGAACGAGGCGCCTTGATTGTTGATGACATTACTTTTGAATGCAATACCATCTAACGAATCATGGGCAACGATAGGATGCTTGTCTTTGGTATCGTTGTAGATAAGATTGTTTGCCATTATGGTACGGATGGGACGCTCCGACCTGATTTCAGAAGCGGGAAGTATATCCTTTTGATCAACATTAGATCCGACCCCGAATTGCCAGGGCGAAGTACAATTTATCCATGAGTTGTGGGCGACTACAACATCCGTAACTTGAATATATCTATTGAGCGGTGATTTTGGAATACCGTTCATCACGGCAAGCGGACTTCTAAACGTGTTTCCTTTTAGGTTGTAAAAATAGTTGTTCGTTACCCAATGTCCCGATCCGATCAATCGAATACCGCCTATCTGTTCAGAATTTGTATCCCCTATAAAATAATTGCCATCTATGATACCGTAGTTTCCGTGTCTGGTAACCAATGAGCCTTCACTTTTGTAGAAAACATTGTTCCGGAACTCGTTAAAGTTCGTTTTGCTGGAAATCACTTCCACTTCCCCATTGCAATGATCAAAAAAGTTACGGGCCACCAGTGTATAACTGGGAGCCATAGAGGTAAAACTATTACCAATTTGAATGGTCTCGGCGCTGGGCCCACCTTTAGGAGGTCTTGGTCCAAAATAATTATCGGTGATTTTATGATAATTCTTTATGCTTCTATTCCCTGCCAGGTCTACCCTGACGGTGGGCCCCCTATTAGCTTTACCGGCGATGTAACAATGATCCAGCTCATTGTGGCGACCTTGTAACAGCACCCACAGATCGGTCAAGTTTCTTTGGGGTTTGTTATAATCGAGGATCACACAGTTAGTTATCCGGGAATGGTTGGCGACCGTATCTTCGGCAACGGCAAACTCGATGACAGTGTCTGAGGGCGATGAACCATCCGTAAAGTATAGACCATTGACCACCAAGTATTCCCCACCAAGCTTTAGGTCAGATTTTCCTTTGATCATTACCTCACCGGCCGTTTCCGCTTTCAACGTTATGGGCTGCTTCTCGGTGCCATACCCTACCAATCGTATTTCGACATCGGTCCAATCGCCGTTCGCCATGACGATTTCGTCACCTGGGTTTGCATCGGCTATCGCTTGGTTCAATTCAACGATATCCTTTACGTAAATACCCTTATCAACGGTATTTTTTCCACAGGAAAGCAGTAAAAGAACCCCACTTAGAAACAGAAAACCTTTTTTTATCATTTCATTCTCTTTATGACGATTTGTATGATTTTTAAATGGCCGATAATTCGACCTTCCTTCGCCATGGAAAGTCAACATAATTCTTTCTTGGGTGGCGTTAATCACATTCCGATTATCCAAAACCGACTTTATTCTCTTACGCAATAATCGGTGTTCCCTATCCCTGAAAGATAGCATCGTTAGCTGAGGTATCACCCCTATTTTGCGCCAAATGTTTAAGATAGAATTTACAATGTCCCAAGAATATCCAAAATTGGTTAACCAAATTGGTTTACCAAAAATACGTATATTTGTCGGACATACAAGTTTTTAACATATATTCCATAAACGTAATCCGTATTTCGGTATGAAAGAAAGCAAAAAAATGATTACCAGAAGAGATTTTACCAAGCTGTCCGCCGCCGCGGTCGGAAGTATTCCTTTAATGGGGTTCAACGGTTTTCTCCCCGATACCGTGACCAAGCCTAACGATGAGCTTATGATAAGCCTGTTTTCTAAACATTTGCAGTTTCTTGATTATAACGAAATGGCCGCCGCAGTGGCAGAAATCGGGTTAGACGGATTAGATTTGACCGTCAGGCCAGATGGGCATGTCTTACCCGAAAATGTGTCGGATAATTTACCAAAGGCCGTTGCCGCGATGACCAAATACGGAATTAATCCTGGAATGATGACGACCAACGTTTGGGACGCGAACAACCCGGAAGACATAAAAGTACTGGAAACGGCAAGTAGATTAGGATTTACCCATTACCGTACCGGCTGGTTGACCTATGCGGAAGATAGAACGATAAAAGAAAGTCAGGCTATTTTTGCGAACGAAGCAGCAGCACTAGGAGCGCTAAATAAAGATTTGGGATTAATGGGATGCTATCAAAACCATGCGGGAAATCACGTAGGGGCGCCCATCTGGGACCTACCTCCCATTTTGGATGCAACGAACAACGAATATTTGGGATGCCAATACGATATTAGGCATGCCGTAGTCGAAGGTGGGAGTAGTTGGGAACTTGGGCTTAGATTGATTCATCCTTTTATAAAATCCATAGTCATCAAAGATTTTAAATGGGGCAAAGTCAACGGCCAATGGAAGCCTGTCAACACTCCTTTAGGGGAGGGCATGGTAGATTTTGACCGCTACTTTTCCCTATTGAAAAAATACAAAATCAATGTCCCCGTTTCCCTGCATTTGGAATACGATCTGGGTGGTGCCGAACATGGCGCGACAAGCCTGAATATTGATAAACGGGAAGTCTTTAAACAGATGAAAAAAGATTTGACCTTCCTGAGGGAAACATGGCAAGACGCTGAATGAATAACTACACCTGAATACAATGAACAACAAACCAACTTCCACAAAAGAAATACTAAGAAAAGTCAGTTCCGCGACCATCGCCACTTGTTTGTTCAAAAAAGGACTGAAACATCAGTTTATTCAAGACGTTCGACCTCTGAAACTGGGCAAGCCGACTATGGTAGGTGAAGCCTATACCTTACGATATATTCCCGCCCGTGAAGATCTTAATCCCATAGAAGTGTTCAGAGATCCGAAACATTTGCAACGCGTGGCCGTGGAAGAATGTCCAGAAGGCGCAGTGTTGGTCATTGATAGCCGAAAGGATGCCCGGGCAGCCTCCGCAGGTTCGATTTTGGTCACACGACTGATGGTCAGGGGCGCGGCGGGAATCGTGACGGATGGCGGTTTTCGCGATTCCGCAGAAATCGCGGGGTTGAATTTTCCGTCGTACCACAATCGGCCATCGGCACCGACCAATCTGACCTTACATCAGGCGATAGCCATCAATGAGCCCATTGGCTGCGGCGATGTGGCGGTCTTTCCGGGAGATATACTGGTAGGGGATGATGATGGGGTAATGGTAATTCCGGCCAACATCGCCGAAGAAGTGGCCAATGAGTGTTTGCGAATGACCCTGTTCGAAGAATTTGTGATGACACAGGTCGAAAAAGGAGAGACCATCGTCGGGCTCTATCCATTGACGGATAAGCGCATTGAAGTCGAGTTTGAGGAATGGAAAAGAAAAAAATAGCGGAAAACTAAGCTTGCAATTCTTGAGTCAAAGCTTAGCGCAAGGGTGATAATCGGAGTACGTGATACATAGATAGGACAAAATCCATTATTACTCGTGAATGGTTTATTTGATTTTGACCAAGCGTCTGATGGCGGCCCACTCCTTTAGCATAGACCTAGCATCCTGTGCGGGATATCCCAGAACGGTTTTCCCCGCTTCAATATCCCCCATGACCCCTGAGCCGGCACCGACGGTAGCGCCCGAATGAATCGTAGTATGGTCTTTTATAGAAGCACTTCCGCCGATTATCACACCATCGCCCAAAGTAACGGAGCCTGCAAGGCCACTATGCCCCGCCATGATACACGAACGGCCCATGACACTGTTGTGCGCAACTTGAACCAAGTTATCGATTTTGCACCCATCACCGATGATCGTCGAACTGAATTTCGCCCTATCTACACATGAATTAGCGCCGATTTCGACATAGTGTCCGATAATGACGTTGCCGATCTGCGGTATTTTTACCAGCCCCTTGCCATCGTCGGCCGGTCGATATCCGAAGCCATCCGCTCCGATACTGACGTTGCTGTGGAAAATACAGTGACTGCCTATGATACAGCGTTCCCGGATTACGGTGCCCGACCAAACTATGGTGCCATCGCCAATGGTGGTTTCATCGAAAACACATACATTGGGGTATAAGATTACGCCGTTGCCCAATTCCACATCCTTTCCAACGTAGCAATTGGC
The DNA here is from genome assembly GCA_049671465.1 of Pricia sp. Taxonomy (GTDB): domain Bacteria; phylum Bacteroidota; class Bacteroidia; order Flavobacteriales; family Flavobacteriaceae; genus Pricia. The sequence continues at coordinate 25,522 of JBATUY010000438.1, forward strand.
GCCGATTTTGCAGCCGGTACCGATGGTGGCGGATTCATGAACCACGGCCGTCGGATGTATGTCCGCATCAAAAACAGGGGACGGAAGATCAAAAAGCTCCAATATCTCCGCCATGGCCAGATCGACGTTCTTTACTTTGATAAAAGCACGGTTATTACCGGGTTCTAGATTCGAATTACCATCGACGAGACAGGCACATGCTTTTGAGCCTTCCCAAAATTTCTCGTATTTGCTACTGCCTATAAAGGTAATATGACGGCCGTTCGCCTTCTGAATTTCCTCGGGTCCTTCGATTTTTTGGTCGGTGTCACCAATGAGTTCACCTTTTAGAATGTTGTTGATTTCACTAATGGAATACGATAACATGGGTTGTTGTATCTGTTGGTTGTTGCAAGAATGTTTTAAAGACTTATGGAATCAGGTGGAGGTTAAGCACATCATTCGTTTTTTGCGTCTATCGCATCCCGGATAAGGTATGAATTTATTTAGTATGTTGATAATCAATCATTAATAAATATCCAAAACCGGCTATTAAATCTTCAAATTTCGAGTTTGAGGATGATTTTATAATGCCCGATGGGTCATCCGCTTTAAAATAACTGTAATTCTAGTTGTTTATTGTTGAATTTGGATATCAAAACAGAAATGCTCCCATAGTAGTTGTAAATGCCGACATTTCTAATGTATAGGTGCACGCTTGTGCCCTAATTCGAGATTGATGTAAGAGCTTGCAGAACCTACACGGAAAAGATTCCGCTAGCGACATAGGGAGCAAGTCTGGAGGCCCGGATTTTTTTGCAGCAACTTGGTGAATATAAATACCCCTTGGAAATTATAAAAAAGAGGTTACATCATTTCAATAGATTTAGCAGGAATCCGCTTGTTCTTCTTTTTCCGTTTGCCCCAATATATCAGGAAACCGGTAACCGGAAGGCTGGCGATCATAATACTGATCAGAAACGCCAGGATTTTACCGGGTAATCCGGCGATGGCCCCTACGTGGATGTCATAGTTCATCCTAAGAATTTTATCGGACAGTTCCATCTCCTTATACTTTTGGTATATGGTCTGCGAAGGTATCGGGGCCAAGGTGTTCTGGTCGAAAAACAGATAGTCGGAATCGTAATAAACGCCCGCCGTATTGGATACTTCTACGTAAATACTGCTGGTCGCGGCATGGGGGTAGTGAACTTCAAAACTCTTGGCTTCGGGATGCTCCCGCCAAAGTCTGGGTAGCAGCTTATCTATTGGTTTTGACTCGGACGTTTCAGCAAAAGCCCGTCCGCTTTCGGGAATACGGAAGGTCACGTCTTTTTGTCCGCCGATGGCCGTGTAGACTCCGGACTGGAACCAGTCGTAAGACATGGCGAGTCCCGTTACGGCGAAGAGCAAAGCAAAAATACAGATATAGAACCCTGTGATGGAGTGCAGGTCAAAATTCTTGCGCCTCCAGCGCGTGGTGTCTTTCCATTGGAATTTGAGGCGCTGCCCCGCTTGTTTTTGCTTTTTGGGCCACCAGAGTATGATTCCGGAAACGATCATCACCAAAAAGATGAGGATGGCAATGCCCACCACTTGCTCGCCAATGGCATCCGGAAGCCATAGATGCATATGGCCATCTAAAATAAAAGCGAAGAAACCGCTCAAGTGGTCTTCAATATGTAGTAGCTCGCCCGAATACGGATTTAAAAAGGCACTGCGGTAGAATAGGGGATCTTCTTGATAATAAATCGCTTCGATGGCCTGGCCCGGTCGGTTATAGACCGTACCGTGCAATGCTTTGTCCGGGTAGATGTCATCGGCGAGCGCTTTTACCTGCGAGGGCGATAAAACCGTTTCCTGCAGAACGGTTACGGTTTTATAATCATCTGAAAATCCCTTTATCTCATCCTTGAACGCCCATATCGCCCCCGTAATCGCCACGATGAATACGACAATACCGCTGGCAAGGCCTAATATCTTATGCGCTGTTCTAATGGCTTGTTTAAAGGTCATCCGCAGTATGCAAAGTTAAAAGTTATAAGTGAAATTTGCCAATACGGCACGGGGCTGTTGGGGGTTGATGGTCGTCCAGCCCTTATAATACTCAAGGTTGGTCACGTTGTTCATTTTTAGGCTGATTCGATATCTGTCCGCCTCGTAGAATGCCGACGCGTTGTAGACGGTATAGGCCGGTAGGGTAAAATCGCCGGTGGTGGTGTAGTTTTTTACGAAACGTTCGCTGGCCCCGTTAAAGCCAAAACCGAGTCCGAAACCTCTTAGCGTTTTATTTTGAAATGCATAACTGGTCCAGAAATTATATAGGTTTTTAGGGCCGGCCTCAAGAGGCCTTTTGTTCAGGATTAGGGGGTCGTCCGTTTCGGTGGTTTCACTTTCGTTGTAGCTGTATCCGCCACGGATGTTCAAACCGTTCACGGGATTTGCAGTGAGTTCCAGTTCCAGTCCCTTGCTTTCTATTTCGCCGTTGGCAATGAAGTTAAAGGGATTCGAAGGGTCTTGAATCACGCGGTCTTTTACGATGATGTCATAGTAGCTTAGGGAACCGGTCAATCTATTCCCGAAGAGATTGGTCTTGATACCGCTCTCGAATTGGTTGGCCTGTTCGGGGTCGAAAGTGCGTAGGGTCTGGGGACCGTCCTCTAGATTGCCTACCAAACGCGGTGCCACATTATTGAAGCCGTTTTGATAATTGGCGAAGAGCGAAAGTTTGTCCGCAATTGGCTGGTAGAGGATGCCCAGTTTGGGGGAAAGGGCCGTTTGCTCAAAATCATCCTCCTCATTGAGTAAGTCTCCATCGTTATCGAAACGGTCGAGCCGTAGGCCGAGCATCAATGAGAGCTCGGGGGTGAAATTTACGACATCCGAAACATAAAGACTATAGATACTGAACTCGGAAGTATTATTCCCGATGGCCGTATTTTCCAAGGCCGCATCCACCCCGGAAGTAGAAAGGGGAAGCGGGTCGTCTTCGACTACATCGGGCGTAAACGGGTCGTCACTGCTGGCGGTGCCCTCCGGCGTTGTATTGCCATAAAAAACGAATCCGCTACTGTTATCCGTCGTGTTAACGTTGAGGTAATCTAGGCCGACGACCATTCTGTTCCGCAATCCGGCCACTTTGAAATCTCCTATAAAATTCTGCTGTATGTCGGTCGTGTTGGTCTTCGAATTCTGCTTGCTGATAAAGCGGGTAAAAGTATCGTCGCCCAAAATTCCGAATTCAAAGAGGTAGGAATAGTAGCCTCTGGTCGAGGTGGCGCTTTTGGATAACAGGGTTTGCGATTGCCATGCGTCGGATAGTTTATAGTCCATCTCCACCCGATAGTTCTGGGTGGGATTTTCAAGCGTCAGATCGTTACTGGTAAAGGATAACTTGTTGTTATAGTTGAGCTCGTCAAGATTGTCGGCTTCGGTTGCCGCATTTCGATTCAGGAACAAAAACGTGGGATTGGTCTGTTCGGACTGCGTAATCTCCCCATAAAAGGAAAACGATAATCTATTGTTCACGCGATAAGATAGGGACGGGGCCACGAAAAAGGAATTTCTAAAACCGGCATCCTGAAAGCTCTGTTGGGTGCTGTAAGAGGAATTTAACCTGAAAAATAGATTCTCTTTGTCATCCAAAGGGGTGTTGAAATCCCCGACAATTTGGTTGAGACCGTATGACCCTGAAGTGAAGGATAAGGAGCCGCCTCTGCCGACATAGGG
>JBATUY010000439.1:0-9690 GCA_049671465.1 Pricia sp.
GATTCTTTCAAGGCGAAAGGAACCCAAATTAACGGCTATGAAGTTTTGGGCAATGAGCAGCAACTTCCTCAACTCATAGACAAATTCAATATTCAGGGAGCCATTTTGGCCATTGGTAATAATTAGACCAGAAAAATCATGTCTGATAAAGTGAGCGCTTACGCCCCGAACCTCAGGTATGTCAGCACGGTACACCCTAGTGCCATAATCGGTAAAGACGTACATATGGGTCAAGGTTGTGCAATCATGGCCGGTGCCATTGTGAACGCAAACGCAAGATTGGGCGATTTTTGTATTTTAAATACGAATGCATCGCTTGGCCACGACGGATATATGTACGATTTTTCGAGCATTGCATCCGGTGCATGTACGGGAGGTAATTTGAATTTAGGTCCTTTTTCCGCGGTATCGCTAGGTGTAAATATTATAGAAAATATTAGCGTCGGTGAACACAGTGTTATTGGCGCGGGATCTTTAGTGGTTAAAAACGTAGGAAGTTTTGAAGTGGTTTATGGTTCCCCGGCGCGCTTCGTTCGCAATAGACGTATCGAAGATGCTTATTTGAGCGGGGATGTGCTCGTTAGAACAGAACCATTATTGGCGAACTGTTAGACACGAAAAATATAGCCTTCATAACTTCATTTTTGATTAAATACTTATACTGTGCCCATCAGCTATATAATAAAGGCACTAATTATTTGATATCTACGTTCTATCTTAGTAATCTTCAATACTATTTTCGTTTTTGGCCCATCTTAACGTATCGACGTCTATGGGTGTCTAGATTTTGAGTAACAGTATCTTGAATTAAACTATGCTGAGTACCGGTCTGGTCGGGGAACATGCAGTCCGACAAAATGGCAATTGAGTCCATTTTATTTTGTAGGTTTTGCTATATTGTCAAATTAGAATGATGGTGTAAAATGAAGAATATTGTTATTGTAGGTGCTTCTGGCCATGGTGCGATGATTCTAGACTGCCTTGAGAAGGAAAGTAAGTATACGGTTATAGGCTTTGTGGATTCGTTTAAGGAAAAGGGAACGGAGCAAAACGGGTATAAAGTCTTAGGTTGTGAGCTAGACCTTCCCCTCTTGATTGCCAAGCATGACCTTCACGGGGCAATACTTGCCATCGGAAATAATTGGACGAGGAAAACCATGGCCGATAGTCTTCGAGATATCGCTCCAAGTCTTGATTTTGTTTCTGCTATTCACCCTAGTGCCTCAATCGGCAAAGATGTAAAAATAGGTAAAGGCTGTGTTCTAATGCCCGGATCAATAGTAAATGCAAGTTCAAAGATGGGTGATTTCTGCATCCTGAACACTAACGCGTCTTTAGGCCACGACAGTATAATGGAAAGTTTTTCTAGTATCGCATCGGGTGTATGTACGGGCGGAAACCTACGTTTAGGCGCATTTTCTGCCATTTCGCTCGGGGCAAATATTATCGAAAATATCAAAATTGGGGAACACAGTATCATCGGTGCTGGTTCTTTGGTGGTAAAAGATGTTGAAAGTCACACTGTGGTCTACGGTTCACCGGCCCGTTTTATACGAAAAAGAGGTGCCGACGACCCCTATTTGAGCGGTGACACCAATATTTCCGAGCCATCCGTTCTGCCCATCAAAAAGGCAGGTTCCTAGTTTTTCCAGACCGAGTTGTTTCTACGTGATTTGCTCAAGTATTTTCTTAAAAGTCGGATTTCTTTTAAGTCCTTTCTCCATTCTATCCGATAAAAATAGGTGAAAATCATGATTGGCCTCTATGATAACAGGTCCATCTGGTGTTACTGCAATATCCCATCCCAAAAGCGGAAATTTAAATAGAGAAGCTGCCTGGGTAGCGATTTTTTTGACTTTATCGAAATGAGGTATTTGCACGGTATCAAAAATTATTCCGGTATCGGGGTGTTTGTAAAAAATGCCTCCACCGTTATCAATGAGTTGAATACCCTCGCCGCGCATTTTACCCGTTTCCTTATCAATTGCTACTACGATGCCGCCGATATGGGCATTATCGATAATGGCGCCTTTTCTTCCAACCCTAATAAATGCAGAAAAGACCTCCGATGCATTATTTTTATTCTTGTAGGTAACCACTCTTAGGGTGTTTACGCTAGATTGGTTTATCCTTCCTAGATCTTCGTGCTGCCGTATTAATTCTTGGAATATAAATGCTTTGGAAAACACTAGGTCAATGAAGTTATCCGCCATTTCCCGATATGTGTTTTGGTCTATGACGAAAATATTTTCGCCCCTAATTCCATCAACGGGCTTACAGAAAATGCGTTCAACTTTTTTTTCGTTAAAAACTTTTTCTAAAAAAGAGAAAAAATCACTTTTAGTATCCACGTCAAAAGCGGTACCCTCGTAAATAAATCTATTTTTTAAATTATGAAAAAAAATACGCGGGGTCGGAATATTGTTTTTAGATAAAATCGCTTCAAACGACAATTTGTTCTCAATCAACCCTATTTCTTCTTGGGCGTGTGAATACGACCATTGAAGTAATCCATGATTTTCTTTAAGACTTAGATAATCTTTATAATTAGTGACGTTTTTCCGGTAAAGCAAATGGGAAATATAATGTAGAGGGAATTCTTTGGCTGAAATACCTAGCGTCGTAAATTCTTTTATAATTTGCAGCCAATTTTTTCTGTTCTTATCCCTTAAAAAAAATAAGAGCATTTGTTTCTTTCTTTCCGGTATCATAGAGGTGATTTTAATGTGAGCTGGTTTTATGGCTCGTTTTGTTGCTTTTTTTATGTCATCCTTTTGAAATACATGACGCTTAGCATAGATTTTATTTCTAAGTTTGTTTACAGAATTTTAACATACAAGTATTATGAACTCGTTTAGACTATTTCTTTTACCTACGAATATCACATTTTGAGGCCATATTTCCTCATTTTTTAAAACCGTAGCCCTGCTATGCTTAAAAAAAATGACTTCATCTGACCTCAAAAGCCGATATTCTCGGTTCCGAACAAAAAAGTCTAAACAAGTTCAATATCATAAACCCTATGAACCTACCCATCAGACCAAAAAAAATATTGGGCGTATTGCTCGTTTGTATCCTTTTACTTGAAATAGCAAATATCATCGGTCTGGTCTATTATTTCAACGGCAATAATATCAATTGGCTTTTCAATCTGTTCAATATAAGAACGGAGGGGAACATGGCGGCCTATTATTCATCAATGACTATTTTGTTGGCTGCTTTATTGCTTGCCTTTATTTCATTAGTCCGAAAAATCAACGGGTTGAGTTATTCGCTATGGCTCATTCTGTCTGCCATTTTTTTGTATCTATCCGTTGACGAAGCCGTTCAGCTTCATGAAAGGGTAGGTGTTATTATTGATAACAACTTTAATTTGACCGGTTACCTGTCATGGGGATGGGTCATTCCGTACGGCATATTATTTATCATTTTCGCCGGAGTTTACTATTTTAAATTTCTTCCGCAATTGCCAAAAAACATCTTTTGGTTGTTTATTATTTCAGGTGCCATATTTGTAATGGGCGCCATCGGCGTCGAGATGATCGGCGCTAAAAATTTTCACTCCGATAATTTTTCCGAAGTCGTCAACGCCATTTGCTACAGTATCGAAGAAGGTCTTGAAATGCTAGGTATCGCTTTATTCATCTACGCTTTATTGCTGTATATCAAAGAGGAAATGCTCATCACGGTAAAGAAAGTAGGCTAAATCGTATCGGCTGTTCGATGCAACGTTGAGCACATCCATTAGGTCGCCTTCATCGTATTCAGTACCTTTTTACGTTTTCCGGAAGACAATAGCGGCACTTCATCCACGTAGGCCACTTGTATTTTTGCGTCGTTCCCAAGATATCCTTTGAATTCTTCGATCAGTTCTTGTTCTCGTTGAAACCTATCAACGGCATTTAGTTTGAATTGGTATTCCTTCTCCGACTTTTGTATAAATTGATATTGGGCCAATTCGGTATACTTCCACATACTATTGGTAATGGTGAACGAGGAAACAACTTCGCCCTTGGTATTATATATGGCGTCCATTTTTCGACCCTCGATTTTCTTGAATACCCGATAGGTTTTCCCGTTCTTTTCGGATGTCCCCAAGATACCAAGGTCACCCGTATCGTAACGTATCATCGGCATGGCACTGTTGAATAGATCGGTGACCACTATCCGTCCGGTTTCACCTTCTTTCACGGGAACGTTCTCGTGTAAATCTAGTATTTCGATGTGATAGCTGGCCAAATTGACCAAAAAATCGGTTTTCGACCAAGAGGTCTGCTGTGCGAACATTCCGTTTTCAAGATTGGCATAGCGCGATACCACTGGGCAGTCAAAATAGGCCTCCAAAGTCTTTTTGGTAGGTCCGTCCAAAGATTCTGACATGGCGATGATCGAAACCACGTTGGCCTTTGACATCTCGGTCGGGTTCCGTTCCAGATATTTGACGATGCGATCTAATGCCGAGGCGTAGCCCAAAATACTTTTTGGGGAGGTGTCCGTTTTAACATCATCTAACAAGCCTTTGATTATATCGTCGTTTAGTTGAAACACATCTATGGGAACGATATTTTGCATTTTAAGGGTTAGCGGGCTTTTGCTGTTTTGGGCATTCCAAATTTTTAGGTAGAAGAACTTGGTTCCCCAGGCGTGGCCCACCGATTCCCAAAAAAAGTGCACGTCTGCCGTGTGCCGTCGTTTCTTATCGACGTCGTGAAAAACGGTAAAAGGCGTCCCGGTAGATCCGCTGGTCGTAGCTTTGAATGTCTGTTGGCCCGTGTAGGCTTCCGAGCGAAACCTTTTGGAATCGTTTTTGATCAAGTTTTTGTTGACCACCGGAAATTTATCCAACTGCAAATCCGTTATCCCTAAATCTCTATAGTAAGGGACAGTATCCGTGCAATGCCCTAAGATTTCGGACAAATATTTTGTTCTTTCCCGAATTGAATAATCCGACCCATGATCGGCGTTGATTTTCGCTATGGCTTCGTAGTGTTTTCGAATCTTGGAACCCTTTATCCAGTCTTTAAGCCAAAAAATCGTTTTTCTAAGTTTCAGGGGCATATAAAGTTAATTTTTGTAGATAGGTTATCGACCAAACACGCTTGGATCGAACACGTACCTTTCAACGTATCTAGAACACCTTTCTGAACGGCCTGCAAAAGATAAATGACCGCAATCGCGTAAATGCAAATAGAACGGGCGTGTATAAAGAAAGCCAGATTTCCTTAAAAAGTAATGTCGATAGGTGCAAAGACCATAACGGGTTTGATTTGGTTCGGCAAATTACAAATTTTCAAGTAGTAAACGGAGATTGGCGGACGTACAACATTTCTTCTTCGACAAGAAGATTAAAAATTAGGCTCAATCGTTCCAGAGGTAATTGATAGGCTCCAATCCAACCAATATAGTTATATTTAGCCCCTGCTAGGTAAAGAAAATACGCCCCAGCGCATCTAAAATATAATGCAATGCAAATCGAAGACCCGGGAAGAATTAAGGTTTTTTTAAGGGACCCCAATAAGAAGAATTTTTTCAAGATCTTTAAGGAGGTGCTTGTGCTGTGGACGACCAAAAAGGAAGTGCCGATGTATTATTTCAAGCATCTCTATAAAAAGGATGTCAAGAACTATAGAGATTATCTTGCGCCTAAGGAAGTCCGCACCATTCATGCCAGTTCGAAGTTCCACAAATCGGAGTATACCTCCATTCTAAACAATAAGCTGAATTTTGCCCTGTACTGTGAAAGTGTAGGGCTGAGGACCCCATTGCTCATCGGACATAATTTTGGGAGCAGTTTCTTTTCAGGAAAAGGAATTCATGAAATTTCGGATAGCAGTCAACTTGTGGATTTTTACCGGAAAATTTTTGAGACCAATGATGCCAAATCCATTTTCTTTCGACCGTTGGCGCTCAACGGGGGGCAGGGATGTTTCAAATTGAACCGTGACGGACTCGCGGAACAGTTGAAGGCTCAATATGAAAACCTGATGACCGGCGATTATACGCATACCGAAGCTATAACGCAGCACCCCGCAATAGATGATATTTATGCACAATCGATCAATACCTTGCGTATACTTACCTATATCGACGGTGAAAATGTAGCGGTCGTCTCCGCGTTTATCCGCATAGGTGCCGGGGGAAGTATCGTCGACAATGGATCTTCTGGGGGATTGTTCGTAGGTATAGAACAAGAGTCCGGCAGGTTAAAGCGAACGGGATATCGCGATATGAAGTTCGGGGGCGGCGAATTTGAGAAACACCCCGATACGGGTTTCAAGTTCGATAACTTTCAAATTCCCTTTTTCAAGGAGGCCTGTGAACTGGCCATTGAGGGCGCAAAATTCATTCCCGACGGTTTTATCGGATGGGACATTGCCCTAACGCCTTCTGGACCCACCATTATCGAAGGCAACGAAGATCCGCATGTTTTCATGTCGGATGTCGCATATGGCGGATTGTTGCAAAATACGCATATGAAAAAACTGATGGCCCGGATACGTTGATGGCATAACGCATTTATGCAGAGTATCGTCAATCGGAATTTAGATGGCGGTGGGTCTATTGTATTTCTTAGAAGTCTTTATATTTGAGAAATCGGTCAAAAATTTTAGCGATGGCGTAGCGAGGGTTTCCGATTTTTTTTGATATTCTTTAAAATACTTCATTAGCGAAGACAACACTTATTAAAATAATAGCATGGAATACAGAACATTGGGAAACACAGATTTAAAAATATCGGCAATCACTTTTGGCGCATGGGCCGCCGGGGGTTGGATGTGGGGTGGCAGCGACACCAATCAGGCCATCAAGGCCATACGGGATGCCTATGAACACGGAGTTACCTCCATTGATACCGCCCCCATTTACGGCATGGGTGCCAGCGAAAAGATTGTCGGGGAGGCCATCAAGGACATCCAAAGGGATAACGTACAGCTATTGACCAAATTCGGAATGCGATGGGATTTGGACAAAGGCACCTTTTACTTTAAGAGCAAGGATAACGACGGAAAGGAAGTCGATATCTACAAGTATGCGGGAAAAGAGAGCATTAAAAAGGAAGTCGAGAACAGTCTGAAACGCTTGGGCACCGATTATATCGACCTCTACCAAATTCACTGGCCAGACGTTACCACACCTATACAAGAAAGCTTCGAAGCGGTAGCCGAACTTATTCAGGAAGGCAAAGTGCTTCATGCTGGGGTATGTAATTATAATGTCGAGCAGATGAAGGAAGCCCAAAAATACGTAGACGTTGTTTCCAATCAAGTGCCTTTCAGTATGGTGAATCGCGATATCGAAAAAGAAGTGTTGCCCTATTGCCAGAAAAACGGGATGGCCATTCTGGCCTATAGCCCGATGGAAAGGGGATTGTTGACCGGAAAAATGAAACCCGGTCAAGAGTTCGACAAAGGCGACCATAGGGCCGACAATCCGTATTTCACCGATGAGAGCATTTCAAAGACGAATTCATTTCTGGAGAAAATCAGGCCTTTAGCGCAGGAAAAGAACGTTTCTTTGGCACAGTTGGTCTTAAAGTGGACCATTGAGCGTCCCGGTATCACTATTGCTTTAGCCGGAGCACGAAATTCCGAGCAGTCCGTTCAAAATGCGGCCGCAGCCGACCTAGGGTTAAGTTCCACAGAAATGGATTTTATCAATGGTGAACTCGAAAAGATTTCGTAGTTAAATTTTAGCACTAAGCCATCCTATCTGTTTCAGGTCGAACTCCACTTTTTCTAAAAAGGTCCTGGTTGAATTCGAAAAGGCTTTCAATCGAACTCCGAAACAAAATGCAACTTCACGCTCGGATATTTCTGCTGCGTCATCTGTAGCGAAAATTGGGAATCGGCCAAGAACACCAACTGACCTTGCTTGTCATTGGCCAGAAATTTCTGTTTTACCCTTTTGAATTCAGCGAACTCCTTATTTTTAGGGTCTTCGGGATCGACCCAGCAGGCCTTATAGACAGGGAAATTGTCGTAGGTACATTTGGCCCCATACTCATGTTCCAAGCGGTATTGAATGACCTCGAACTGTAACGCCCCCACGGTGCCGATTACCTTTCGGCCGTTCATTTCAAGGGTGAACAACTGTGCCACGCCCTCGTCCATCAACTGGTCAATACCTTTATAGAGCTGTTTCGATTTCATAGGGTCGGCATTGTTGATATACCGAAAATGTTCTGGCGAGAAACTGGGTATCCCTTTGTAATGCAGTTCCTCGCCTTCGGTCAGCGTATCCCCGATTTTAAAGTTGCCCGTATCGTGCAGACCTACGATATCTCCCGGATATGATACGTCGACGATTTCCTTTTTCTCCGCGAAAAACGCATTCGGACTCGAAAACTTTAATTTCTTGTCCTGTCGCACGTGCAAATAAGGTTTGTTGCGTTCGAAAGTGCCCGAGACCACTTTGACGAAGGCCAGTCGGTCGCGGTGTTTGGGATCCATATTGGCGTGTATCTTGAACACGAATCCGGTCATTTCCTTTTCATGGGCATCCACAACACGTTCCTCCGCTTTTTTAGGGCGGGGCGAAGGGGCGATTTCTATAAAACAGTCCAGTAGCTCGCGCACCCCAAAATTGTTCAACGCGGACCCGAAGAATACGGGATGCTGCTTCCCGTCTAGATAGCTTTCCTTATCAAAATCGGGGTAGACCCCCATGGCAAGGTCGAGGTTTTCCCTCAGCTCTTTGGCGGCCTTCGCGCCCAAAATGGTATCCAGCTCCGGGTTGTTGATATCGTCAAAGGCGATGGTTTCCTCAATATTCTTTTTGCTATTGCCGCTGAAAAGATTGATGTTCTTTTCGTAGATGTTATAGATGCCTTTGAAATCGTAGCCCATCCCTATGGGAAAACTTAAGGGCGTAACAGACAGTCCTAATTTCTGCTCCAATTCATCCAAGAGATCAAAAGCATCCTTTCCTTCGCGGTCCATTTTGTTGATGAAAACGATAATGGGAATGTTACGCATTCGGCATACCTCGACCAGCTTTTCCGTCTGTGCCTCGACCCCTTTCGCAACATCGATGACCACGATTACACTGTCTACCGCGGTAAGGGTGCGAAAAGTATCCTCGGCAAAATCCTTATGACCTGGGGTGTCAAGAATATTTATTTTTTTATCCTTATATAAGAAGGCAAGCACTGAGGTAGCGACCGAAATACCGCGTTGGCGTTCGATTTCCATAAAATCGCTGGTCGCCGTTTTTTTGATTTTATTGCTTTTGACGGCACCGGCCTCTTGAATAGCACCTCCAAAGAGCAAAAGCTTCTCCGTCAGGGTCGTTTTTCCGGCATCGGGGTGCGAGATGATACCGAACGTGCGTCGTTTTTTGATTTGTTCGTTGAATGAATTCATAGGAGAAATTTGTGCAAAAATACGGCAAATAATAGTTGGGTCGGTTTGTAAATATTAGGGGTCATGGGCATCACCATATTCTTACACGAATCGTAGGCATGTCTCAATGGTATCGCTAGGTTACTTGAAATAGATACAAATACACGTGCTAACTACCGGTCGCATTTAGGCCTTTTTAGTGTTCGAATACGTATCTTAGATATACAGATATTACTGGAATAAAACGCTTTATCGAAAATATCCGTTATTAGCAGATTTTTGCCAATTAATACTTTTAATTCTATTTTCTAATGAAATTTTAAATCTATATTGCATGTCCATTATAGGT
>JBATUY010000440.1:0-2075 GCA_049671465.1 Pricia sp.
GTTAAACTCCGATGTCGAGGTCACCGAGGGATGGCTGGATCCCATTTTAACTCTGTTCGCCAAAATGCCGGAAGTTTCAATAATTCAACCGAAAATTTTGGATTTGATGCGCAAAGATTATTTCGAATACGCAGGAGCCGGTGGAGGATTTATAGATCAATTGGGCTATCCGTTCTGTAGAGGCCGTATTTTTCAATCTTTGGAAAAGGATACGGGGCAATACGATGATAATTGCGAGATTTTTTGGGCCACAGGGGCTTGTATGTTTATCAAGAGCAAAGTCTATTGGGCATTGGACGGCTTTGATGAAGATTATTTTGCACACCAAGAGGAAGTCGACCTTTGCTGGAGGGCCAAAAACGACGGTCACCGCGTATATTATGTGGGGAATTCAAAGGTGTACCATTTGGGCGGCTCTACCCTGAGCAATATGAATCCGAAAAAAACTTACCTGAATTTTAGAAACTCTCTGTTCTCGATAACCAAAAACCTACCGAGGCGAAAGGCGCTCGCCATAATTTTGGTTCGTCTTCTTTTAGACGGGGTGGCCGCATTGCGCTTCATCGCACAATTTAAGTTCAGACACTGCTTTGCCATTTTACGGGCGCATCTTAGTTTTTATCGACAGTTTCATAAAATGTACCACAAGCGGGAAAAAGCCAATTTTATTACAAAGTATTACCTTACCAAGTCTGTCGTATGGTCACACTTTGTACATCAGGTAGACAAATTCAGTGTATTAATAAAAGATTAACTAATTTTGGCGTGGCTAAATTAGATGATCACCTAATTTTGGCACTTATTTTGAACGATCAAATCAAAAAACAATAATTAATATTTAGTAACCATCATTATGAAAAAAATCATTTTAGGCTGTTTAGGAGCATCTCTGTTGCTATCTTCTTGCGTGTCGAACAAGAAATACGGTGAACTTGAAGCCAAACAGAAAGAAACACAGGATCTTTTAAATTCCGCAACCGTCAAATTGAACGACTGTCTAGAGGAAAAAGCCACCAATACCTCTAAATTAAAAACGCTACAGGATCAAAATGCCTTTTTACGGGCCAATAATCAAGAGTTGATCAACAACATGGGCAATATGACGACCCTCACCTCAAAGGGTGCGGAGAATCTTGAAAAGTCTTTGGAAAGTTTAAAAGAAAAAGACCTCACTATTCGCAAGTTACAAGATGCCATTACCCGAAGGGATTCTGTAAACCTTTCTTTGGTCCAGAGCTTAAAAGGCGTCTTGGGCAATTTGGATGATGAGGATATCGAAATCAGCGTCGAAAAAGGAGTTGTCTTCGTTTCAATCTCGGATAAACTATTGTTCAGCAGCGGAAGCTATAATGTTACCAGTCGCGCCAAAGAGGTCTTGGGCAAAGTAGCCAAAGTGGTCAACAACAAGCCCGATTTTGAATTTATGGTCGAGGGTCACACCGATGATGTACCCTATAGAGGCAGTAAGGGAGTACTTTTAGATAATTGGGATTTGAGTGTCAAGCGTGCCACTTCCGTTGTACGTATTCTACAAGATGATTTCAATGTCGATCCCAAGCGTATGACCGCTGCAGGCCGTGCTGAATATATCCCCCTTTCGATGACCGAAAAGTCAAAAAACAGAAGAACGCGTATCGTGGTACTTCCGAAAATCGATCAGTTCTACAGCATGATCGAAGAAGGTATGGATGACCCGGCGATCAACAACTAAGCCGAATTCACATTATAATAGAGAAACCGCAGCTTAGATAGCTGCGGTTTTTTTTTATTATGATACGATGGCCAAAACCAAGGTTCAATTAAATATATCTAAGTCGCCTTTGCCCTCACGAAGAATCAAAGGCTCGCTACCGGAAAGGTCGATAACCGTTGAGGCCATATTATCGCCATACCCACCATCGATGACCACATCGACCAATTTGTGCCATTTCTCGTAAATCAATTCGGGATCCGTTGTATATTCCAAAAGTTCGTCTTCATCATAAATGGAGGTAGAAACAATCGGGTTTCCCAAACTTTCCACCAAAGCTTTTGCGATATTGTTATCGGGTACTCGGATACCAACGGTCTTTTTC
>JBATUY010000441.1:0-11039 GCA_049671465.1 Pricia sp.
GGATTAAAATTCAAGGCTTAAGATTGTTCCCAATACAAAACCGCAGTCCAGAAGCGTTACGGGATGGCCATCGGACTTTAAACCAATGAAAACTTTAAATTAATTCACGGAAACCTCCCACTCAACAACAGGCTGCATCTTCGGCGCGGTAAAACACCCCAAGGCCTTCAATTTCAGTAAGATTTCAGATTTCGCATCCAGCGTCTTGATCTGCAAAGTTTTAGTTTTCCCGGCCGGGATCTCAAATACGGGAGAGCTGTCGTAAAACGTAAATTCCATCTGATTTTCGAACAGCAGATCGCTACTGGAAATATTCTTAAGCTCGATCTCCAATACCTGGGTATCGGGCAGATATTCCGCCTTGACGACCTCGATACTCGCTTGAAGTAAAGGCTTGAGAAACGCTTCCTTGCCCACCAGTAGGTCGTTGTAAACCGCCACGGTGCGACCGGCGAAGAGCGCCTCCTGAAGGCTTGCGATACTTTTTTCCTTGGCGAACACCAAGGTGATGGGGCGATGGTTTCCTTTTTCGGTGTAGTCCCAATCAATAAGGCCGTGAATGTCGCTGGTGCCCATAATGGTCAGGTTTTGCTCTAAGGCTAAAGTCAGGGCCTCTTGTGAATAATCCACCGAATTAATAACCTCGATACCATGAAGTTCTCCTTTCTTGATTCGAGATTTTTGAAAATCGCTGAGAATCGGAGTTCCCTTCGGACTTTGGGCATGCCAGGCCGGATGGTTCCAAAAAACGAAGGCATCCTGTTTTTTGGCGGCCGCAAACGCGTCTTCCGGTCTATCGTGTAGCAAAGAATTCGCATCCTTGATAAATACGGCATTGCTATGGCCGACGGGTTCGGAACGGGTGATTTCGGAACCATGGACGATCAAAAGTCCGTGTTCCTTGGCCTCTTCCATCGCCTTCACCAAATCATAGGAACGGTTTCGATCCGGATGTGGAATGTCTTCCGCATGCGGCTGATATTCTAAATGTTCGGTCAGGGAAATGGCATCCAGATTTTCGCGAAGGGCCTCCTGTACCCTTATTTTGGGCCAAACGTCGCCATCGGAAAAAACGGTGTGCTGATGTAGGTCGGTCTTTAAGGTCTTATATCCCTCTATATCGGGATAAGTGAGGGGTTGGGCGCCTACGTGGGAGTGGTCTTGGGCGTTAGAGATGACAACACATAGTAGGCATAAAAGAAGGGTCGGTAGCGTTTTCATTTTATATAGATTTTTTCAAAAGTATCGATTTTGCATCCTGAATGTACGGAATTGGAAAGAAATGGGTTGAATCTGTCGTTTATGAAAAGGTTAATTCGCCGAAATCGACGTTTTTGTTCTTACGGATCTTGACATTAAAAAAGCTATCCAAAGAAAACTTCCCAAAGCAAAGGTCGTCAACCAAACATTCGGTTCATATTGCGTTTTTCAGAATAAAAACTGAATGTAAAACCTCGCGATAGGATAGTTCAAAAGCATCAGCACCATCGCCGAGATATGTTGTTCTACTTCTTTGGGATAGACTAAACAGGTGACGGCAACTATCAATACTAAAATGGTATTGGCCCCCACGGCAAAAATTAAAAAAGCGATGGCAAGGCCCTCGATGATGTTGAGCTGCCCGGTCAGGAGTGTCAGAAAAAGGACGGTTCCGAAGAGAAAGCAGCCCAATGCCGATCGCACGGCAATGCGGTCGATTCGGTGTGTGAAATAGTCCATCATCGGGTCTATTGGTTTTTAAGTTGATATAGGGTGTATTCTTGCCAAGTCTTTTCGCGCTGCGATTTTCTATAATCACTGTACTTTTCACCGATACGGGTCTTTAGGTCTTGAGCGGTCTTTATCTTGTTGCCTCTTGCGTATCGGTACAATTGTTCGCTATTGGTCTCGCCCAGATTAATGAGATATGCGACGTCGGAGTTGTCTACGTTCTCGAGATTGTACCAGGTGATCGCCCTGTCCCAAGGCACGGCGGCACTGAGAAACAAAAAGGCGAAGGCGACCGCGGTATTTCGCCGTACCAAATACACGAAACTACGGGTGCGGGCCACTTTGAGGTATGCCGTAACGAGGCCGGTAAGGGTCAGTAGCAGATACACAAAAACACCGATACGCTTATAGGTCAGACCAAGGGCTTCGACATATTCGTAATTCTTGTATCCGGTGAAGATGACCAACACAAAGTTCAGGCAGATCCAGAGAAAGGTCAGCTGTTTAATGTTTTTGTTGCCCTTATAAAAGTTGAGGTCGCCCCTGAAAAAATAGAGAATGATCGCAATCGCGCATACAATGGACAGCATCAGTGCGTAGATACCCTCATGAACGGATTGCGAATAGGCAGCATTGCTAATGGGGATGGTGTCAGAGAGATAGATAACATCGGTGACCAAGAAGAAAATGAGGAGTAGGTTGAGCGCCCCGAGAACCATGATGCCCAAGATCTGCTGGTTCCGTAGTTTTTCGAGCTGGGGAATGTTGAACGGTGCGGCCGGTGTTCGCAGGTCGTCGGACTGCCGGTCGTCTAGATCGATCAGTTCCGTAGGGTGGTACGGTCGCAGCAGATGCAGGAACAACACGTAACCGAGCAGCGTAAATAAGACCCAGGGAATGCTGATAAAACTAAGGTCTATTTGGCTCAATAGATCATCGAAAACGGGATTGGCGCTGCGATAAAGAATAGTGAAAAGGATAAGCAGGACACCGGCAATAAGAGTTCCCTTTAGATACAGAAGTGTCTTCGGAGATATTTGATTGGTGTTTTCATTGGATGTTTTTTGGTTGGATGTTTGGCCGGATGCTTGACTGGATTTTTGTCCAAATGCCCGACCGGTGGTTTCACCGGTTGTTTGGTAGGATTTCTGACTGGATGCCTGACCTATTGTTCGACCGGATACCTGGCCGGATGTCCTATGGGTTGTTACCTTGGATGGATTTCCTTCTGCGATTCGAGCCACAGAGGCGATTACCATGTTGACCGTACCCATGAACCAACTCAAATAAATACTGCTTTTGCTGGATATGCATTTGCCCACGAAGACCAAAAAGGCCATAAAATGGATGAAAACCTTAAAGGCGGTCGGGTCGACGAAGACCATGAGCGAAGTTAATAAATAGGCAACAGCGTAGCCCCAAGGCAACGGCCGACGGCTTTTCAGGGAGGACAAAAAGACCAAAACAAGGATGGAAATTAGTACGGTGTTCAGTCCAAAACTCTTGCTGTAGAAAAGCAGGCTAAAGGCAAGGGCGCCTAAAAGGGATTTGATGTGAATGTTCATAAGTATAGAATTTATAATTAGTAAAGTACTTTGAATTTCAAAGTAAAATTTTAAAAAAATTATTTTCCAATGAGTTTCTCCAAGGCCTCGATGTGTTTTTGAAACTCTTTTTTACCCAGTGGGGTCGTGGAGTAGCGGGTATTGGGCTTTCGGCCGATAAACTGTTTTTCCACTTTGATATAATCTACTTTTTCCAAAGCTTTGGTATGGCTTGCCAAGTTTCCGTCCGTCGTGCCCAGCAGTTCTTTGAGCATATTGAAATCCGCATAGTCATTGACCATAAGAATGCTCATGATACCCAGTCGTATCCTATGGTCAAAAGCTTTGTTTATGTCGTCTATTAGACTCATTTGTTCGTTCTATCATACTTAAAATACATCAATGTCCCATAAACGATATGTAGCAAACCGAACCCCAATGCCCAAAAATACAATCCGTAACCGATAAATTGGGTGGCTACCAGACCGATGATGATATTGGTCAAGCCTAGATATCGTACATCCCCATAGGTATACTTGGCGGCGTTCACACAGGCCAATCCATAAAAAATAAGGGTGGCCGGAGCGACCAGGCCGACGATACCGTACTGCATCAACACCAAAGAGAATGCCCCGCCGGCAGATAGTGGAATCATAAAGTTATACACAAGACGCTTGCTGCCAACGTCCCAAACTTTTTCACCGTTTTTTTGTGCCTTCCGAACCGTTAGCGCAATTCCGGTGATTATGGCCAACGTAATCGTTGCGAGCGCCAGAAGCACCAGTTTTGGAATCAGTTCACTGGTTTCCAGGTCATAATTTCCGGTAGCAGGATAGGAGTCTAGGTAAGGACGCATTAGCATTCTCGCGATGGCCGCGGCGATCAGGGCATAGATACCCGCTAAAATTCCGGATAGTCCACTTAAGGAAATAAACCGTGATGAGCGGCTCATCATATTCTTGATTTCGGAAATATCGTCCAGATACTTTTTTGATTCCATATGTAAAGTACTTTGAAATGCAAAGTTAAATTTAAAATTGGTTTGCGCAATAGGGAAGGGTAGAAATTCGATGAAATGCTGATTTTAAGTATTAACTAGACTTCTTACCAACCTAGGCTCGCGACCAAGGAGTCCACGGGTATTTGAGCAATTCAATTAAAATACTCCGATTGAAGTAGACCTAAAATAAACGAACAAATCTCTATCTGGAGAGCCGTTGACCAGCAGCAAACGCTTACCTGATCGATCCTCAATTCATCAACGAAACCCCAAGCCCGATAGTCGTCTGTCGGTGGTTATAATCGATCAAGGTCTCCCCGTACCCCTCGAATATTTGCAAATGGCCGCTGAAATTCTTGATAATGGGAAAGGCCCAGTTCAGTTGCAGGCTGCCCCGACTGTTATCGCCAAGTCGAAGGGAGTGCCGGGCAATCGCCGAAAACCGCTGTCTGCCCAGATCATAGGTTATCGCCGCCTCGCCACGACCGATATAGTTCAGAATTTCGGGATTGTCGTCATTCGAAGTAGGTAATCTGAGCCAACTTTTAAGAAGCACCTGCCACTGGTCGCGCTCAAAACCGGCGTGAAAGCTAATGCGGTTCCAGCTACGGGAAATGGGGTCCGATTGACCGTTCGATTCATGCACCAGAGCAGCACCGACCATTTTGCCCTTGAAACCGAACAGCCGAAAATTAACGGGAAAATTGAGGATGAACTCCGGTTGGTAGTTGAGTTCCCGAAACGGTCGGGATTCCTCTTTGTTATATATTTGCCAGTAGGCCCGCTGCGAAAAGGCGGCCCAAAGGTCTGCCTTGCCCCAAAACATACCGTGGAACACCTTGGTCTTTAGGCTCAACTGAAACTTGGCTTCTATGGGGTCTATATTCAAGGGATTGGTCAATACCTTATCCGAATTTTCACTGCGAGGGTCTTTGTTGGTATCTGTGGTGAACTTGCCAAGGGATAGATAAATCGGTTTGTAGGATGTAATAATAAAGGTTCCCCTATGATGCGCATCATCAAGCTCCCATAGTTCGGATAGGCTTTTACTATTTTTGAATATCCAGTCTTTTTCGATATCGTTTTGCGCTTCGGATGGAAGATAGATTAGTATCACGATACCAATACAGAAGAATTTTCTATAGAAGAGGGATAGCCCATTTTCGGACATGAACAACAATTTTTTAAATACCCCGGCAAAAGTATACATTTGGAATGCGGTGGTTTTGATACCCGCCGTATTTAGGATAATTTTAATAGCGCAACCTTGAATCCAGCGGAAGACTACATCCTGAAACAGCAAGAACCGTTTCGAAGTATTTTGCTACATCTGCAATCCGTAGTCGAACGGACCATACCTGAAACGGAGCTGAAATACAAGTACCGCATTCCGTTTTATTATTTGGAAGGACGGCCGTTTTGCTATCTCAATCAATCGAAAGATTATGTGGATCTCGGGTTTTGGAACGCGGCCCATCTCACCCTCCATCTTGAACATATGACTACAGCCGGCCGCAAAGTAATGCGCTCTTTGAGATATAAAACCTTGGCTGAAATTGACGATAGAATTTTGATGGAAGTGCTTGAGGATGCGTATCGCGTAAAGAATAGGAAGTTTTGGAAATAAGTGGTGAAATTCGAGTGAAACCTAGCGGTTTATTTTGTTTAACCCTAGTCATTATCTATTTAAAATTCAATTAATTATAACAACTATGTAAACTATTAGTTTTGATTTTAAAAATTCTACAAAATCTGAATTTTTGTATTTCTAAAAAAGGATGATTTTTCGTTTCTCTAATTGCTTGACCACTTTACGGAAGCTACTTCTCAAGTCCGTTAACGGTTTTACGTAGCGCGGTCAGATTGGTCAACAACTTCTCCAAATAATCCAAATGCAACATATTTGCCCCATCACTTTTAGCATTGGCCGGATCGAAATGGGTTTCCATAAAGATACCGTCCACTCCCGCGGCGATACCCGCACGGGCCATGGTATTGATAAGCTCGGGTCGGCCGCCGGTCACGCCGGAGGATTGGTTCGGCTGTTGTAGGGAGTGGGTTACGTCCAAAACGACGGGTGCATATTGTTTCATGGTAGGAATGCCCCTAAAATCGACGATCATATCCTGATACCCGAACATGGTACCGCGGTCGGTAATCCATACCAGTTCGTTGCCCGAATCGGTGACCTTTGTGACGGCATGCTTCATACTTTCGGGACTCATGAATTGTCCCTTTTTGAGGTTGACGACCTTTCCGGTTTCAGCAGCAGCTACTACGAGGTCGGTCTGGCGCACAAGAAAAGCCGGAATCTGAAGCACATCCACATACGCGGCGGCCATGGCGGCATCCGAAGACTCATGGATGTCCGTTACGGTCGGTACGTCAAAGGTTTCCGAGACTTTCCGAAGAATTTTCAAGGCTTTTTCATCCCCGATACCCATAAAGGAATCCACCCGGCTGCGGTTCGCCTTTTTAAAACTTCCCTTAAAAACATAGGGAATTTTCAGGGCGTCGGTTACCTTTACGATATGCTCGGCGATGCGCAAAGCCATATCCTCGCCCTCAATGGCGCAGGGCCCGCTGAGAAGGAAGAAGTTGTTGCTATCGGCGTGTTTGAGTTTGGGGATCAGCGAAAGGTCCATGTCTTAAAATTTGTACAAATATAGTGTTTCACGATGGTTTCCTTTTTAGTTTTATAAACGGCAAAACCATCTGCATGAAGAAACTGATACTCCTAGCGATTTTATCCATCAGCATCTTTTCATCCTTAAGTCTGACCGCCCAAGTAGAGCGACGGGGAAACTTTTTCGACCTGATCAATCTCGAAAGGCACCAGTTCAAATTGAACTTGTTCGGGCCCGGTCTGAGCTACGAATTGGGAATTTTCAAGGATGTAAGCGCATCGACCAGTTTTAATCCCGCATTGGCCCAATATCAAGAGGGGTATACCTTTGGCTTTGCCTGGCACACCAGGGTGAGATTTTATCACAATTTTGACCGGCGTATCGATCTTAACAAGAACGTATCCGGCAACTCGGGCAACTATATCTCGGCGGCAAGAAGTATCTTTTGGGGGCCGGTGCAACTTTTCGAGAACATCGGCCCTCCCGATGATTTTGCGATCGCCTTTTATGGCGCGGTCTACGGCATTCAGCGCACCTACAAGAAAGGCTTTAATTTCAATGCGGAGATCGGGTACGGATATTACGACGGCGACGGCGTTGCCAATGGACACGGACCGCTTCTGAATTTTACCTTCGGATGGGTCGCGACCAAGCGAAAATCAAGGAAGCCGACCTTTGATTGATTGCCGTTAATAGGCTACGCAGCGGGTTCATTAAAACATGAGCTTCCCGGATGTACCATGCCCGAGTTCCCCTTAAATATTATTTTCCCCGACATAGCATAAATCGATAGAATTGGCACGGCATTTGACCCTGTACTTTTCAAATCCTAAAAAACCAATTCAAAGATGAAAAACAGTTTGCTATATGTACTTTTTGTAAGTGCTTTTTTTAGTGTCAACGCCCAATCCGGTAAAAATGTGGAAAAGGGACTTTTCAAGGTCAACGCCTTGATTCCCGGTGTATCCTACGAATTGGGGGTCGGAACCAATACTAGTTTTAATTTCGACGTTGGAATATTGTTGGCCTTGGAAGGGGGTACCAATGTAAAGACGGAATTCGGATTGTTTCCAACTTTGGGTGCTGACTTCAGATACTATTATAATATGGATAGGCGAATAGGTAAAGGCAAGAATATTTTGGGGAACAGCGGTAACTACCTAGGTGTCGCCAATCAATTTTATCCCGGGAACGCTTTTGTCGGCAACCTTGATTTCACGTCAAGTTATTTTTATAACACGGCTGTAGTCTACGGTATACAGCGTATGCGTCCGAAGGGCTTTTATTGGGGCGTTTCTTTCGGGCCTGGTCTTTTTGTGGATGATTTTGATGTGAATGGTGGCCTCTTTGTTGATGCAAAACTAGGATGGGTCATCGGGAAGCGGAAATAAATTAACCCCTTCAAAATCAATATTATAAAAATAATATGTCTTTAGTCGAACCGAGCGAAATTAGCAGTATCTTTGCACGCTCGTAAACGAGACCTTAATTATTCTATATACTTTATATGTCAACAACAAAGAACATCGCCATTATTGCCCACGTTGATCACGGTAAGACTACCTTGGTCGATAAGATCATGTACCACTGCCAGCTTTTTCGCGACAACGAAAATACCGGTGACCTTATTCTTGATAACAATGATCTCGAACGCGAACGTGGTATCACCATCACCTCAAAAAACGTTTCGGTAGTATATAAAGATGCAAAAATCAATATTATCGATACCCCTGGTCACGCCGATTTCGGTGGTGAGGTAGAGCGTGTTTTGAACATGGCCGATGGTGTTCTGCTTTTGGTAGATGCCTTTGAAGGCCCCATGCCGCAGACGCGTTTCGTACTCCAAAAAGCGATTGATCTGGGCTTAAAGCCCTGCGTGGTCATCAACAAAGTCGACAAGGAAAACTGTACGCCGGAAGAAGTGCATGAGAAAGTGTTCGACCTGATGTTCGAATTGGGTGCTGAGGAGTGGCAATTGGATTTTCCGGTGGTTTATGGTTCAGCCAAGAACAACTGGATGAGCGATGACTGGAAAAATGAGACCGATAATATTGAGCCTCTTTTGGATATGGTCATGGAGCATGTGCCTACTTTCGAACCTGAAGAAGGCAATACGCAGATGTTGATTACTTCTTTGGATTTCTCATCCTTTACCGGCCGAATCGCCATCGGGAGATTACAGCGTGGTACCCTAAAAGAAGGCCAGCAAATATCTCTGGTAAAAAGGGACGGTAGTATCGTAAAATCGAAAATCAAGGAACTTTTCACCTTTGAAGGCTTGGGCCGTAAAAAAGTACAAGAAGTCGTCACCGGCGATATTTGCGCCATCGTAGGTCTTGAAGGTTTCGATATCGGCGATACCATTGCCGATTTGGAAAATCCCGAAGGTTTGAAGACCATTGCCATCGACGAGCCGACCATGAGCATGTTGTTTACCATCAACGACAGTCCGTTTTTCGGACAGGACGGTAAATTCGTAACCTCACGTCACATTAAGGAGCGTTTAGATCGCGAATTGGAAAAAAACTTGGCCCTAAGGGTGAACGAAACCGACAGTGCCGATAAATTTTTGGTGTTCGGCCGTGGTGTTTTACACTTATCGGTATTAGTGGAAACCATGCGTCGCGAAGGCTATGAACTTCAGATCGGTCAGCCGCAGGTCATTATCAAAGAAATTGACGGCGTCAAATGCGAACCCATCGAATCTTTGACCATAGATTTACCGGAGAGCGTATCCGGAAAGGCTGTAGAAATGGTATCGATCCGAAAAGGGGAGATGACCAGTATGGAAGCCAAAGGCGAACGAATGATTTGCGAGTTCTTGATTCCTTCTCGGGGCATCATAGGTCTGCGTAATCAATTATTGACCGCTACTGCGGGAGAGGCCATCATGGCACACCGTTTTTTGGAGTACCAGCCCATGAAAGGCGATATTCCACAGCGTCAGAACGGTTCACTGGTTTCCATGGAGAAAGGAAAAGCGATTCCCTATTCTATCGATAAGCTACAGGACCGCGGTAAGTTTTTCGTCGATCCGGGCGAGGATATCTATGAAGGGCAGGTCATCGGCGAGAATTCCCGAGGCGATGATATGACCGTGAACATTACCAAGACCAAAAAATTGTCGAACGTACGTTCCTCCGGAGCCGACGACAAGGCAAAAATCGTTCCCGCCATCAAATTTTCTTTGGAGGAAGCCTTGGAATATATCCAAAAAGATGAATATGTTGAGGTGACCCCGAAGCATTTGCGACTGCGGAAGATTTATCTAACCGAAAACGATCGGAAGCGGAATAAAATAGCTTAATGTAAGAGGCATTTTAGTTCTCCTGAAAATTCAAATCTCCTAGAGAACAGAAGGTCATAAGAGTACGACTATAAATCAGTAAAGGCCTAACAGATATATTTTTGTTAGGCCTTTTACTTTTCTTATTTCCAGCATCTGACATATCAATCCATTGGAATCTTGTGTACCGCTGCCGCGGCCGCCCCGATAATGCCGGCGTGGTTCTGAAGTTCCGCGGGTTTTACAGGGGTATCAATGGTGATGTATTTCTTGAATTCGTCGAAGTCCTTCGAAGTGCCGCCTCCCAAAAGAATTAGGTCGGGTGCCACGATAAGATCGACGTACTTTAAAAATTTGTTGAACCGTTTCCCCCATTTTTTATAAGATAGTCCTTCGCGTTCCTTCGCCGAAGCCGCCGCCCAGAGTTCGATTTTCTTATGCTTTTTGTAGGGAATCTGTCCCAATTCAAAATTAGGAATCAGTTTGCCATCATAAAAAGCGCCGCTGCCCAGTCCGGTACCGATGGTAATCATAACTACGAGACCTTCCACGCCTTTTCCCACCCCGTATTCCATGGAGGCATAACCGGCGATATCGGCGTCGTTGACCACGGTAAAATCGAGTCCGGTTTTCTCTTCGAACAATTTTTCGATATTGACGCCCAGCCAGCTTTTGTCAAGATTTCCCGGCGATTTGCAGACCCCTTTTTTGATAACGGTCGGAAAGCCACAGCCGACCTGCCCCTTGTAATCAAAATGTTTTACGATTTCGGCGATGACATCGGCCATCTCCTCGGGCTTTCGCGATTCGGGCGTCGGTATACGATGCCGTTCCGAAATCATTTCACCGGTCTTCGTGTTAACAATACCGCC
>JBATUY010000442.1:0-2310 GCA_049671465.1 Pricia sp.
GGGGATTACCAAAAAGATAAAATATCGGCCTACCAAACGCTTTATACCTGTTTGGAAACGGTGGCCAAACTTTCGGCGCCCGTAGCTCCCTTTTTTATGGATAGACTGTACAAAGATTTGACCGCCAATACAACAAAGGATGCGTTCGAAAGTGTGCATTTGGCCGATTTTCCGAAATACGACGCATCCATAGTAAACAAAGCGTTGGAGAGCAAAATGGAAATGGCGCAGACGATATCGTCCTTGGTATTGTCCATCCGCCAAAAAGAAAAGATAAAGGTCAGACAGCCGTTGCAAAAAATCATGATTCCCGCTTTGAGCGAACGCCAAAAACAGGAAATCGTAGCGGTGGCCGACCTTATTAAATCCGAAGTCAACGTAAAGGAAATACAACTGCTTGACGATGCCTCGGGCATATTGGTCAAACAGATCAAGCCAAATTTCAAAGTCTTGGGCCCCAAATTCGGAAAAGACATGAAAAAAATAGCCCAGGCGGTTGGCAAGTTGGGGCAAGAAGACATCCAAAAAGTAGAGCGCGAGGGGAAAATATCCCTCGACATTGAAAATAAAAGCATTATATTAGAGTTACAAGATGTAGAGATAGCTTCGCAAGATATCGAAGGCTGGTTGGTAGCCAATCAGGGTTCGCTTACCGTTGCACTTGACGTTTCCATCGATGACGAGCTCAGAAAAGAGGGTATCGCCAGAGAACTGGTCAATCGTATCCAAAATATGAGAAAAGAATCAGGGTACGAAGTAACAGACAAAATCGATGTGAAAATTCTGAAAGATGGATTGGTCGAGAATGCGGTAAAAAGCAATCTTGAATATATCAAGACCGAAACCTTGACCGCAGCGCTGGATTTGGAAGAAACATTGGAAAAGGGCACCGAAATCGCTTTCGACGAGGTGAACACAAAATTATTTATCGTAAAACACTGAAATATGGCACAAGATTTAAAAGTAAGATATTCCGATAGTGATCTAGCGGAATTTAGGGAACTGATCGAAGATAAGATTACTAAGGCCAAGAGCCACCTAGAGCTGCTGAAAAGCTCGTATATGAACGACGGCAATAATGGTACCGACGATACTTCGCCTACATTCAAGGCATTTGAAGAAGGTTCGGAAACGATGAGCAAAGAAGCGAACACGCAATTGGCGATACGTCAAGAAAAGTTCATTCGTGATTTGAAGAACGCCTTGCTGCGTATCGAAAACAAAACCTATGGTATCTGTCGTGTGACCGGTAAGCTCATTGCGAAAGAACGCCTAAAGTTAGTGCCGCACGCCACCCTGAGCATCGAGGCCAAGAACATGCAGAAGTAAGATAGTGTCGAAATTTCGATTGCAAGCCCGTGATGTCGCTTGCGATCGATGCGTTTTACCGATGAAGCTGTTGTTTGCCCACAGCTTACGTAGCCGCCCAAGTGAATATACACCTCGATTCACTTGGGCAGAAAGGCGCTGCTTGCTTAAACCCGATAAATGAAACGGCTCTATCTCCTCTTCCTGTTAACAGCAAATTTTCTTCCCGCGCAAAAAATAGTTGAGAAATCCATCATCAACCCAGATATAAGGGCTATAAGCCTCGATGTCACCAACAATTTTAAAGTATCTGTCAGTACGGTAGCAGGAAACGAAATGCTGCTCGAAGCCAGTATCGATGGCGAGTATAGCAAAGATTTACTGGTGAACGTTGCACAATCTGGCAATACCCTTTTGGTAAGCACGGGCTTCAGTCCGAATTTTGTGAAACCGAACGACAAACTCAGCGCCCATAAGGTGATTTCCATTGCGCTGAAAGTGTCCCTGCCGGAACGCAAAAGCGTAAGTATCTACGGAACGGGATGTCATGTGGCCGCCTCGGGCGATTATGAAATGTTGAAGATAAGCCTAAGCGATGGCAGATGTAACCTTAAAAATATTAGGGGCAGTGCAAAAGTCTCCACGCAGAGCGGCTCGATTTCCGTGTTGGCCGAGAGCGCAAAAATAAAGGCATTGAGCAAGTATGGTCATGTAGGAAAAAATCATATTCCGCTAGGCGATACGTTTTACGATATCAGTTCCGTGACGGGTGACATCATTCTCGATAAAATCGAATAATATGCGGCAATATGCCTATTTTTGCCCTTAATTTCTATCCGAAACTATGAGTTTAAAGAAGTCGGTATTGATCATAGTAATTCTATTGCTGATAGACCAAGCAAGCAAATATTACATTAAGACCCATTTTGTGCTGGGTGAATCCGTAGCGGTTTTCAGTTGGTTCAAAATATTGTTCATCGAAAATTCCGGTGCCGCTTGGGG